>CALHXW010000108.1 GCA_938040325.1 uncultured bacterium
GCTCGTGGACAACGTGAGGTTTGCGAACGTTATCCAGTCGGCGGTGTGGAGGTGGGTGAGGCCGGCGCGGTCTTAGAAGGCCGCAACGTGTTCGCCTCACCCAGCTGTGCACGGACGACGTCAGCGGCGGCACGTTCAAAATGGCTAAAGTCGAGGCTAGCAGCGTTGTCGGAAAAGCAAAATCCGATGACCGTGCTGAGGTTCCCTCTCGTTCATCACGAACGCGGCACGCCTCACTTCGTCCCGAAAACCGCGTTTCCCCGAACGCTGCTAGGCGCCGATAGCGTCTGGGTCGATCACGGCCTCATCGGCCGTCGCGCGACCTGCGCGCTCCGAGAGCTGGACGCGGCCCTGCTTGTCGGCGCCGAGTACCATCACGCGGAGTTTCTGCCCTTCGCCGACGTCGGCAAGCCGTGTCTCCAGCTCGGACACGTGGACCAACGCTTCGTGAGCGCCAATCCGCACGAACGCGCCGTAGTCTTTCTTGCGACTGACCGTTGCAAGGTAGGTGGTGTTGATCTTGAGATCGAAGGTCTTGGCCTCGATCATCGCGCGGGCCCGCCGCACGTCTTCGGCGCGCTTGCCGAGGATCCGGACCACCCCGTTGTCGCGAATGTCGATCTTGGTCTTCGTTCGACTCTGGAGGTCGTGGATAGCCTTGCCGCCTTGTCCGATCACGGTGCCAACCATCGACCGAGGGATGGTCATCTCGATGACCTGTGGCGCGTTTGGCGAGAGCTCTGGTCGGCGCTCTGCTAGCACCTGCGCCTGCGTTTGTCGGACACTCGCCGCCCCAGTAGCGGCCGCCGCGAGCGTGCGAGTGAAGAGCTCGAGCGAGAGGCCCGCTGAGACGACGTCGAGCTGAATCGCGGTGAGCCCGACGTCCGAAGCCGCGAGCTTGAAGTCCATGTCGCCGTAGTGGTCCTCGTCAGCGGAGATATCGACAAGGATATGCTCGTTGCCGTGCGCTCGGACCAAGCCAACAGACACCCCCGCCACGTGGCGGGCCACCGGTGCACCGGCGTCCATGAGCGCCAAGCAGCCGGCTGAGACCGTTGCCATCGAGGACGAGCCGTCCGACGACAGGACATCGCTGGTGACTCGGACGGACCAGCTCAGCTCCTTGTCACGCGGCAACACTGCGCGGAGCCCCCGCCAGGCGAGTCGCCCGTGTCCCAGCTCGCGCCTTCCAGGACCACGATGAGGCCGCGCCTCGCCGACAGCCGACGGTGGGAAGTTGTAGTGAAGCATCACGCGCTCGCGCTTCTTGCCGAAGAGGGTGTCGTGCTCGAGAACCTCCTCGCTGCCGCCAAGCGTGGCCGTTCCCAGGGCGTGTGTGAGGCCACGCCGAAAGAGTGCCGAGCCGTGTCCGCTTGGAAAGAGCCCGACCTCGGCGCTGACGGCACGAACCTCCGCGTGACCACGTCCACCAAAGCGCCCACCCGCGGCGATCCGTCGTCGGGTGTCGGCGGCCACCATCGCGTCGAAGTCTGCCGGATCGCCTGCCGCTTCTTTGGCCTTGGCCCAGAGCGCGTGGCGCTCGGCTTTCGTGCCTGCGGCAAACGCTGCGTCGAGGTGCTCGAGGACCGCGCCCGCTGGAGGCTCCGGCAGGCGCGTTGGGATCAGAGCCTGCGCGCCGGTGAAGGGCTGAAGGGCTGCCAGGGACGCGTCGAGCATCGGTATGACCGACGCCAGCGCCTTGGTCGCTGCCTCTGGCGCCAGCTCAGCGCCACCTCCCTCCAGCATCACGACGCCGTCGCCCGACCAGGCGAGCAGCCACTCGTGGTTGGCCTGGTGCAGCTGGTCCCAGCGATCGAGCACCGACGCGGAGCCGGCCTCGTCAATGACAAGCCGGACGCCGACGATGGGGCCGGCGAATGCGAGCGAAGCGCGACTGCACGCGGCTGCGGCGGCAGTGAGGGCAAGGGCCGTCAGGTCGGTCGCCGGATCGGCGGAGTAGACGGTGATCGCGACCGAGATCTCGCCGCGATGGCTTGGGTCCAGGCGCGGGCGGATGGCGCGGTCGATCACGCGAGCGATTCGCACCTCGCGGTCGGACGCGCGCAGCTCGCGACGGAGGTAGCCGCCCGGCACTCGGCCAACGGCGCTCAGGCGCTCACGGTAGTCGACCGTCAGCGGAACGAATCCGCGGTCTTCGCCGTCCGTCGCCGCCACAACCGTCGCTAAGACCACGCTCTCTCGTTGGCGAGCGAGGACCGCAGCGTCGGTCTGGGGCGCCCAGTCGGACACCTCAAGGTGGATGGGCGCTGTGCCTAGCTCAACGGCCACGGTCTGGATGCTCGCGCTGGTCGGAGGTGTCGACATGTGGTTCTCCCGGTGGACCGTGCTCATACCAGTGCGGAACGGCGGCGGGAAGTCGACTTCGAATCGCAGCGCCATCGTGTTACCTCAGGGGCATGGAGCAGCTCCTCTCACTGGTCGGTATTGGCGTGATGGTTGGCCTGTGCTGGCTGGCGAGCGTCGAGCGCAGCGCGGTCAACTGGCGCACCGTCGCCTGGGGCGTGGGCCTGCAGCTGGCGTTCGCGGCCGCGCTCTTGCTCCCTGACGTCGGCCAAGACGTCTTCGACGCGGTCGACAGCGGGGTCCGAGGCCTGGTGAGCTTCAGCGAAGCCGGCAGCAACTTCGTCTTTCAGTCGATCGAGAGTCACCAGGTGGTGCTGGTGGCGCCCGATGGCACCCAGACCGTCACCACCATTCAGGGACAGATCGCGCCCGCCCTCAAGACCATCGCGTTTTGGGTCTTGCCAACCGTCATCTTCTTCTCCGCCATCATGGCGGTGGCCTATCACTACGGCGTCATGCAGTGGCTTGTGCGCTTGGTCGGCAACCTCATGCAGCGGTCGATGGGAACCAGCGGTGCCGAGAGCCTCTCGGCGGCGGCCAACATCTTCGTCGGTCAGACCGAGGCGCCGCTTGTTGTGCGCCCGTTCGTCCAAGACATGACCATGAGCGAGCTGAACGCCGTCATGACCGCCGGCTTCGCGACGGTCGCGGGTGGGGTCATGGCGATCTACGTTGGCGTCGTGCCGCTCGACGGCATTGCGGGGCACCTGGTCACCGCGAGCATCATGAGCGCGCCCGCTGCACTTGCCATCGCCAAGGTCCTCTATCCGGAGACCGGCACGCCCGTCACGGCAGGTGGCACCGAGCTGGTCCTCGAGCGCACCAGCGTCAACGGCCTCGACGCGCTCTCATCGGGGACGCTCGAGGGTCTGAAGCTCTTCTGGAACATCGTGGCGATGTTGCTGGTGTTCTTCGCGGTCATCACAATGATCAACTCGCTGCTTGGCTGGGTCGGTGGCTGGTTCGACATGGAGCTTTCGCTGCAGCTGATCCTCAGCTACGTGTTCGCGCCCTTCGCGCTGCTGATGGGTGTGCCATGGGACGAGGCGCTCCAGGTTGGCATGCTGCTCGGCGAAAAACTCACGGTCACCGAGCTCATCGCCTTCATCCACTTTGGCGAGATTCAGCAGAGCGCGGCACCACTGAGCGAGCGAAGCGCGATCATCACGAGCTACGCGCTCTGCGGCTTCGCTAACTTCGCCAGCATCGGCATCCAAATCGGTGGGATCGGCGGGGTCGCCCCAGGCCGCAGGGCCGATCTGGCTCGGCTTGGGTTCCGCGCGATGATCGGTGGGACCGTGGCTGCGATGATGACGGGTGCCGTCGCGGGCATCTTCCTCGCGCCTTAGCCAACTCATAGGCGTGCGACTGGCTGGGGCTGGCGCCTGCCGCAGTGCGCCGTTCTGGGCTGCGGCACGTGGTCCACTTTGTGACATTCTCGCGACAGCGCGACTTGGTCTGTGAATCCGTGTGGTGGTTCTGGTACACCGCTGGTCTCTCGGAGGGAACCATGAGAACTCGATCGGTTTTATTTGGATGTATCGCGTCGCTTAGCCTGGTCATTGCTGGCTGCGGCGATGATGACGACAACCCTGGCGACACGGTGTCGGATGTTGACACCAGTGGAGACGCGGACACGGACGGCGACACCGATGACACGGGTCAGCCGGACACGACCGACACCGGCCAGCCGGACACAGGTCCGGACACGACGGATCCAACCGACACGACCCCGCCGCCGATGGGCTGCGATCAGGCGATCCCGCCGGCAACTGACGGCGTCTGCAATGTCACGCAAGGTAGCGACTCCACACTCCTCATTCGCGGCACGCTGGTGCTCCCAGAGGGCCTCCAAGAGAACGGCCAGCTGCTCATCATCGACGGCAGCATCGCCTGCGTGGGTTGCGACTGTGACCTGCGGGCTGAAGCCACGGGCGCGACGGAGCTTGCGTGTGCGGCGGGCGTCATCTCGCCGGGCCTCATCAATGCGCACGACCACATCACGTTCTCCCAGATGGCGCCCCTCGAGCATGGCGATACCCGCTGGGACCACCGCAACGAGTGGCGTCGCGGCGCCTCCAACGGCGGACTCAGCGCGACCCAGAACAGCCACGCGCTCGGCGACGCCTGGGGCGAGCTGCGGCAGGTGATGGCCGGCACGACGAGCCTCTTTGGCTCCGGCGGCGAGGGCGGGTTCCTGCGCAACCTCGACCGTGCCAGCCTGCTTGAGCGCATCAACCACGACGATGCGACCTACTCGACCTTCCCACTGCATGCCGGCAGCGAGCGCTTGATCGTCAACGACGGCTGCGGCGACTACGACCTGCCCGGCGACAACGTCCTGAACACGCCAGCGTACGTGCCCCACGTGGCCGAAGGCGTCTCTGACGGCGCGCACAACGAGTTCCAGTGCCTGTCCGGAACCGAGACGGACGGCACCGACGTGGTCGAGCCCAACACGGCATTCATTCACGGCATCGGCGTGACGGCCGCCGACATTGCGCTTTTCGCCGGTGAGGCCGCTTCGCTGGTGTGGTCGCCCCGAACCAACACCGACCTCTACGGCTTCACCGCTGAGGCGCAGATCTACAAGACCCTCGGCGCCAACATCGCGCTCGGCACTGACTGGACGGCCAGTGGCTCGGTCAACATGCTGCGCGAGTTTGCCTGCGCAGAAGAGTGGAACGCCCGCTGGGGCATGCCCTTCTCCGACGCCGAGATCGTCGCCATGGGCACCCACTGGGCGGCCGCAGCCCTCGGCTTTGACGACCTGCTCGGCAGCCTCACCGAAGGCCGAATCGCTGACGTCGTGATCTGGGATGCCCGCCAGAACAAGGGCTACCGAGCCATCCTCGACGCAGGCGTCGACGATGTGGCGCTCGTCCTCCGAGGCGGTCAGGCGCTCAACAAAGACGGTCAGACCTACTTCCGCCGCGGGACCCCGCTCTACGGCGACGCAGCCATCGTCGAGGCACTGAGCGACCGAGAGCTCGACTACGCCGACTACGACCCCGCGTTCTGGAGCCCCGGCAGCAACCCTCTCCCCGACGCCTGCGAGACCATCACGGTCTGCGGCAAGAACAAGCGCGTCTGTGTTGCCGAGCAGCTGGAGGACCGCCCCGACGGCTCGCAGTACCTCAACACCTGGACGCTCGCAGAGTTCCAGCAAGACGTCGGTAGCATCAGCTACGATCTCTTCTTCTGTGGCGTGCCGACCGGCGAGCCGACCTGCACGCCGCTGCGTCCAGGCGAGTTCGACGGTATCCCCGGTGGTGGCGACGATGATGGCGACGGCGTCCTCGATGCTGACGACAACTGTCCCGGAGTGTTCAACGGCATCCGTCCCATGGACAACGGCGTCCAGCCTGACACCGACGGTGACGGCGCAGGCGACGCCTGCGACGTCTGCCCGTTCGACGCCAACACGTCCGCCTGCAGCTCGGTCGACCCCAACGACATCGACAACGACGGCTTCGTCAACCTGAGCGACAACTGCAAGGACATCCCCAACGAGGACCAAGCGGACGGTGACGGCGACGGTATCGGCGACGCTTGCGACGAGTGCCCCGAGTTCGACAACGTCGGCGGACGTCCATGCCCGAAGTCGGTCTACGACGTCAAAAACGGCACCATCGATGTCGGCGAGGGCGTGCTGCTTCAGAACATGGTCGTGACGGGCGTCGGCGGAAACTTCTTCACCGCCCAGCTCGACGCATCGGACCCAGGCTACACGGTGCCTGATTTCTCGGCGGTCTACGTCTTTTACCCCGAGGGCATGCTGCCCACCGTCGGTGAGGCCATCGACGTCAGCGGGAACGTCAACGACTTCTTCGGTCAGATCCAGCTCGAGAACGCAGCTTACGACGTGGTCGATGCCGATCGCGGTGTGCCCGCTGCGCTGACCGTCGACACCACAGAGCTGGTCCCGGGCGGCGCCAAAGAGTTTGCCTATGAGGCCCTCCTTGTTCAGGTCCTCAACGTGACGGTGCTCGACACAAGCCCGACAGGTCAGACCGGCGAGACGGTCGAGAATGAGTTCACCGTCACCGGTGGCCTCAGCGTTGACGACAACATCTACCTCATGGACCCCTACCCAAGTGAAGGCCAGGTCATCACGGCCCTCACAGGCGTGACACGCTACACGTGGAACCGCCTGAAGCTGCTGCCGCGCTCGGCGGCAGACGTCGGCTTGGGTGCACCGAGCTTGCTCGCGCTCGGTCCAGCTCAGACCTACCTCTACGAGGGCCAGGGCGGAACGACGGCCCCGACGCTTGAGGTCCGGCTCACCAGCCCGGCTGACGGCGCGACCTTCGTCACCGTCACCTCGAGCGACTTTGATGTCGTCACTGTCGACGGTGGCGGCGTCACGGTTACTGACGGCGCGCTCACGGCTCCGGTTGAGCTGAGCTCTGTCGGCGCTGGTGGTCCGGTCACGCTGACTGCAAGCCTCGACGGCGACTCGCTGACCTCCGAGGTCACGGTGCTGCCGCTGTCGACGCAGCAGGCGGTGGTCTCGGTCACGCCCGACGCTCCAGCGGCGATCTACGGTCAGGTCGTACCGGTGACCATCACCATCGACCTTCCGGCCCCACCGACGGGCGCGATGATTCAGCTTGCCGCGGCCGGACCGCTCACCGCACCGGCGAGCGTGATGGTGCCCGCAGGCGCCACCGAGGTCAGCGTCGATGTGACGGCGGGCGACAGCGACGGTACCGCAACGCTGACGGCGACTGGCCCTGATGGGGCTGCTGTCGACGGTCAGATTCAAGTGTCCGGCGCCCAGCAATACGGTCTGCTCATCGTCGAGGTCGTCTACGACGTCACCGGCACCGACGACGGCCAAGAGTGGGTCAAGCTCTACAACGGCAGCGGCGCCGCGATCGACCTCAGTGGCTGGTCCCTTGGCTACGGCGGCGCGGACTACACGTGGGGCACCTACCAGCTCTCGGGCACTGTCCCGGCTGGCGAGTGCTTTATCGTCGGCGGCTCGGTCTCGACGTCCAACAACGGCAACGTGACCTACGATCAGAGCACGGACTTCAACCCCGCGGTGCAGAACTCGGGCTCGGCCGGTGACGGCATCGGGCTCTTCGACGTCGCCGCAGGCAGCATCAACGGGTCGTCGGTTCCGGTCGACTCCGTCGTCTACGGCGAGAGCAACAGCGCCGGGTTTACAGGGCCAGACGGCACTGCGAAGCCTGCAGCCGATGT
The DNA here is from genome assembly GCA_938040325.1 of uncultured bacterium. Taxonomy (GTDB): domain Bacteria; phylum Myxococcota_A; class UBA9042; order PHBI01; family PHBI01; genus CALHXW01. Next base: position 7,576 of record CALHXW010000108.1, read on the forward strand.
CGGCGACGCGATGGCCAACCAGTCGCTGCTGCGCGTCGACATCGACACCTGGACCATCAGCTCAACGCCTAACAGCGAAGGCTGCATCGTTATCCAGTAGCCGCCTCGCTGCCAACCCACTGACGCGCCCGTCTCGGCTCATGGCCGAGGCGGGCGTTTCCTTTCGGGCAGCTTGCACAGAGCGGTCAACGAGATGCCGAGCGCCGAGCGTGGCGACCGGGCAGACAAGGAGGACTGGCGACCCGCGGATGGCAGAGACCCTCGCTGAGAAGCCGTCGCGTGTTCCGTCCGACCGCCGTCGAAAAGGTCGCTGTCGAGCGACGCGCTCGGGACTGGCGCAGCCCACCGCACGAACGCGAGTTCAGGGACTGGCGAGTGTTCCTGTCGATCCGTCGTAGGTCACGTCGGTCCGGAATGACGCGCCGTCTGCGAGCTTGCCCTGCAGCGTGATGCGGTGGGCCACGGGTAGGAGCATCGGCGGCAGCTCGACGACGCCGCGCCCGTCCTGGGGACGTGCCCGGCCGGTCGCGTGGCCAACGAGCTCGGCATCCGGCATTGTCACCACGGTCGCGTGGAGCGACGCGACGCGCAGCGGTCCGCTCTTCGAGTCGATGGTCACGCGAAGTGGCAGCGGCTTATAGCTCGCGGGGCGGGCGCGTGGCAGTGCGAGACCGACAGAGAGCTCGTCGAGCGCCATCGTCGTAGCAACCACGTACGCCGGCTCTAGGGGAGGGCGCGGGTGGCCGAGCAGGGCGGTCGCCACGGCGAGCGTGTCCGCAGTCGTGTCAGTGACCGCCGCGGCCAGCGTGGCGTCCCCTGCTGGGCTGGGTGTCATGTCCGCCTCAACCGTGCCGAGCGCCACGTCCTTAGGCTCAGCGGCATGGAGCTGCTCGCTGGCGTCCGCGGCAGCCGGCTGTTGGTTAGCATCTGCTGGTTTGGTGTCGTTGCTGCCGCTGCCTGTGATCATCAGCGTCGCTGCGAAGCCGACTCCAACGATGGCGAGGGCCCCGAGGAGCCACAGCAGCGGGCTCTTGCCCTTCGGCTTGGCGGCCGCTCTCTGAGCTGGTCCGAGCGACGCGACCGTGTTGGCGGGCAACGTCCGCTCAGACGACGCCTTGGCCGCGCCGGGATCGGCCGCGGGCGTGCCGCGCTCGTAGGCCTCGCGGAGCTTCGATGGCGAGCGAAAGGCGGGAGACGTGTGAAAAGCAGGGAAGCGGGCCAGGTCGTCGAGCAGCTCGCCGGCGTCTTGGTAGCGGTCGTTCGGCTGTCGACTCAAGAGCCGGTCGACGATGTGGAAGATGGCTTTCGGCATCCGCGGGTCGTTCACCGCGTCGCGGAGTGACGGCGCCGGCGTGCTCACGCGCTTCATGAGCTTGTCGAGCGCTGTCTTGCCCTCAAAAGGCAAACGCCCCGTGAAGAGCTCGTATGCGATGACGCCGAGGGCATACATATCGGCGGCTGGCCCAAGGGCTGCGTCGCCGATGGCCTGCTCGGGCGCCATGTAGTCCGGCGTTCCCGAGATGAAGCCGGTCCGGGTGAGCTTCTCGGCTGGCTCGCCCTCGCGCCGCGTCAACGCCGCGATACCGAAGTCGAGGATCTTGACGTGGGTCGCGTCGCGCGCTTGCACCAGCATGATGTTGGACGGCTTCAGGTCACGGTGGGTGATGCCGGCCTGGTGGGCTTCGTCGAGGCCGCGTGCGGTCTGTCGCAAGATGTCGATGCCCCAGGCGAAGTCTGAGACGTCGGCGCCGCGTGCTACGATCGCTTCGTGGAGCGTGTCGCCATCGATGAGCTCCATCGCGATGAAGAAGAGCTCTCGCTCGTCGCCACCTGGGCCCGTGAGCGTAAACGAGTGGTAGTCGTAGATCCGGACGATGTGCGGATTGGTGAGCTGGCTGACGACCTCGGCCTCACGCTGAAAGCGCTTGGCGACAACCGTGCGGGCAAAGCGCGGTGCCAGGACCTTGACCGCGACGTTGCCGCCGAGTCGGCCGACCCGCGAGGCCCGAAACACCGTCGCCATCCCGCCAGCGCCGAGCCGCCCCTCGAGGCGATAGCGACCGTCGAGAATCAGGCCGACGAGGGGGTCGACTTGCCACCCGCTGTTCGGTCGGACAAAGCCACACTCGTCACAGTCCTCGGCGTTCGCTTTGGTAACGCCGAGGCAATCGGGACAGACGAGGTGGGGCTTCACGCTTCGGGCTCCAGCGGATGGTCAACACGTGGTGTCTGTCGGCGAGTCGTCAGGCGCGGGTGCGTGTCCGGAGGCGCCTGGTTCGCTGACGTCGCGAGATGGTGAGGTGGTGGAGGGCGGCCGCCCCTGGTGGACAGCTCGGCTTCGCGGCCGGGGCCGCGGCGGCTAGAACTCTTCGACCGCCGTGCCGATCCGGTGCGTGGTGTTGTCGCGCTTTTTGAACTTCACCTCGTCGGGCTGCTCGTCATCGGGCACCACGACATGGGGCGGCAGCTCCGTGTGCTCGCGCACAAAGACTTCGGGCCGCGTGTAGAGCACGCGCTGGAGCTTGTTCTTGAAGCGGGCGTCGAACTGGTCCCAGAGCGCCCCGCGAAACTCGATGAAGAACTTGATGCGCTGGCCCTTCGCTGGGCCCCACGGTAGCGGGATCTCGCGCTTGCCGGTGCGGACGACAATCTCGCGGATGGTGTCGTAGACGCCCGTGTAGCCGCGGCGGGTGAACGCCTCGTGAGCTGTGGGGCCAGCGTCTCCGTAGATCTCGACCCACTCCTTAGCGATGGCCTCGTCGGTGGGCTTCATCACGCCGTTGGCGAGCAGGAAGTTCATCACCGACCGGGTTCCTACGTCGACCAAACCAAAGCTTCGGTTCTCGGCGACCAACAACAGGTCGTACCGCTTGATGTCGTCGGCCTTCTTGCCGTCAGCCTTTTTGGTGTCAGCCGCTGGCGTCGCTGCCTCGACAGCTGGTTTCGGTGGTGTCGCGGTGTCACTGGGGGTGTCGGCATCAGCCATAGATCGCGGTCCTCCGTCGTTCGATTCAGGCGCACCTTACGCCACATGGAGAGAACTAGAAACCCGGCGGCCTTGACGGCACCTCACGCAGCTCGTTGACTTCACGGCTATGACGCAGCTCATCCTCGCCAGCACCAGCACCTACCGCGCCGCTGTCCTACAGCGCTTGGGCATCCCGTTCGACGCCGTGGCGCCAGACTGCGATGAAGACCGCTATCCCGACCTCGGCCCCGACGATCTGGCGCGGATCCTGGCGATCGAAAAAGCCGCGTCCCGAGCGCAGCCCGGCGCGCTCGTGATCGGAAGCGATCAGGTCGTGGATCTCGATGGTGAGGTGCTTGGCAAGCCGCACACTGTCGAAAAGGCTCAGCGGCAGCTCGAGCGCATGCAGGGGCGCACCCACCGGTTGGTCACGGCCGTTGCCGTCGCAAGCGCCGATCGTACGGAAGTGGCCATCGATGTGCACACGATGACCATGCGCGCGCTGACGCCGGAGGTGATCGCGCGCTACATCGCCTACGACCGCCCGCTCGACTGCGCCGGTTCCTACAAGCTCGAGAGCCGCGGGATCGCACTCTTCGAGCGGATCGAAGCGGACCCGGAGACCCACGACGACACGGCGATCCAGGGCTTGCCGCTGATGAAGACGCTTCGCTTGCTCCGCGGGTTCGGCTTCGACGTCTTGTAGGGCGCTCAGCCGCCGGGGGGGATCAAGCTCACGAAGTGCCGCACGGCGGGCGGCAGCTGGGGAGCGCTGCGATGGACAAGGTAGAGCGACCGCGACAGGCACCAGCCGTCGACCGGAATGCGCGTCAGCTCGCCGCGCTGGAACTCGTCGGCTACGCAGTGCTCTGGGAGAACTGCGAAGCCGAGCTCAGACTGCACCATCTTCTTGATGGTCTCGATGCTCGGGCACTCGGCCATGACGCGCGGATCCACGTCCAGCTCGTCGAAGGCTTCGTCGGTGAACTTGCGGGTCGGCGCCGGCTGGTCGAAGGCGACCATGTCCGCGCGGTCGAGAAACTCACGGGGAAGCGCACGCCCGTCGGCGACAGCGTCCGCCCAGGGGTGGTTTGGCGAGGTGACGACCACCATCGGTGAGTCACGGAACCGGACCGCCGTCAGGCCAGCGTCCGTCGGCTGGCCTGCGACGAAGCCGACGTCGACCCGATGCTCGCGGAGCGCCGCCAACACCTGAGCCGAACGCGTCGTCTGAACTCGGATCCGTACTTTTTCGTGGGTTGTACGAAACCGACGAAGCACGCTCGGCAGGATGTGGACGCTGATCGACGGGATCGCCCCGATCGTGACCCGGCCCGCCGATCCGCTGCGCAGGACATCGATCGCTTCCTCGAGATCGTAGAGATGTCCAAAGACGCGCTGACAGTGGGCGTAGGCGATCTCTCCGTCGGGCGTCGGCTGGAGTCCCTTGGACGAGCGGTAGAAGAGCTGGAGGCCGATCGCGTCCTCCAGCGCCTGGATTTGCTTGGACAGCGCCGGCTGGCTGATGCCGATGCGGCTAGCGGCGCGGCGCATGTTCCCCGCACGGGCAACCTCGAAGAAGTAGCGCAGGTGATTGAGGTTGAAGGGGTAAGCCTCGTTCATCGAGCGTCTCCTCGGAGCCAGGCTGAGCCTGAGTCCGTGTTCGTCAGTGGTGCCCCGACGCTACGCTTGCGAGCCGGTGCTGTCACCCTGTTGCTGACGTCGCGTCACGACCGCCCGACGGTGTTTCGAGATTCGAAAACCACGCCGCCTCCTGCCGGATGCTGTTAGTCTGAACTGGTGAGTCGAGTTGTAGGGAGCGCCGATTGGCTGTCAGCAGAGACGACAAGGCGAGGGACGAGTGAGCGACGGGATCACGTCTCGTAAAGCAGACCACCTGCGGCTAGCGATCGACGATGACGTCGAGGTGCGACTGCGGCATCGGGCGTCGGCTTTTGACGACGTTCGCTTGGTGCACCACGCGCTACCCGAGATCGACCGCGACGCGGTCGACCCGAGCGTGATGTTCATGGGCAAGCGTCTCGCCTTCCCCCTCATGGTGGGCTCGATGACCGGCGGGACCCCCGAGGCGGGCGCGATCAACCGGCGCTTGGCGGAGGCTGCCCGAGCGTGTGGCGTTGGGATGTTTCTCGGTTCTCAGCGGGTGATGATCGAGCGACCGGAGGTGACCGACACCTTCCAGATCCGCGACGTCGCCCCCGAGATCCCGCTCGTTGCCAACATCGGTGCGGTGCAGCTCAACCTCGGCGTCACTGCTGGCGCGATCACCGAGATGGCCCAGGCAGTCGGTGCGGACGGTGTTGTCTTTCATCTCAACGCTGCGCAGGAGGCTGTGCAGCCTGGTGGTGACGTTGCGTTTGCCGGTCTCACCGACGCGCTCGCCGCCGCTGCCGAAGCCATTCCGTTGCCATGCGGCGTCAAAGAGGTCGGCAACGGCTTCTCCATGCGGTCGGCGAGAATGCTGGCCAAGCTTCCGCTCGCGTTTGTCGAGTCCGCTGGCCGCGGCGGCACCAGCTGGACGCTCATCGAAGGCATGCGCTCGAAGGGAACGGATGCCGAGTACCACGGGCAGCTCTTCGGCGACTGGGGGATTCCAACGGTCACAAGCCTGCTGGCCTGCGTCGAGCACGCCGGTCACCCCGTGATCGCGTCGGGCGGCCTGCGCACGGGCCTCGACGGCGCCAAAGCGATCGCCTGCGGGGCGTCGCTCTGCGCGATGGCGCTGCCCCTGCTGCGCGCCGCCGCAGAGTCCACAGAGGCCGCCGTCGCCGAGATGCTGCGCTTTCGCGACGCCCTCGTCACCGCGATGTTCTTGGTCGGTGCTCGAAACATCGAGGCGCTTCAGATGGTGACGCCTTGGCTTGCGCCCGGTGTTCGACCCCGAGAGTACGAGGGCGCTTGAGCCTGCCGCACGACGGCAAGCGCGACCCCGCCGAGACCGAGCGTTAGGCGCAGCAGCTGACGCACAGACCGACAACGACGCCCGCGTGTGGGCGCTCAACCAAGGATGAGTGGATGACGGACGCCGAGAAGAGCAGTCGCCTACCGGGATTTTTTCGCCTCAGCGCCGACGAGCGCCTCGATGCCGTCTCGAAGTTCTCTGGCGTGCCGCGCCGTGAGCTCGTGGCCCTCGAGAGTCCCGACGGGCTGCCACAGTCGGTGGCCTCGTGCATGAGCGAAAACGTCGTCGGGCGCTACAGCCTGCCGGTGGCGTTCGCCACCAACTTCCGCGTCAACACCCAAGACTACATCGTGCCCATGGTCATCGAGGAGCCCTCGGTCGTCGCGGCAGCCTCGTTCGCTGCACGGCTGCTGCGGGCCGGTCCGGGCATCACGGCCACCTCGACTGCGCCGATCATGATCGGCCAGATCCACTTCCCCGAGCCACCGCCTGAGCCGGTTCTCGAGAACGTGATCGAGGAGCAGCGTGAGGTGCTCGAGCGGGTGCTCAACCGCAACCATCCGCGCCTCATCGCGGCGGGTGGTGGCTACCGCGGGGCTCGAGTCCGTCGGCTGGTCGACCCCAAGGGCCGTCCGCTTGCCGTGGTCCACATCCACGTCGATGTCCGCGACGCGATGGGCGCCAACGCGGTCAACTCGATGGCGGAGGCCGCGGCCCCCTTGCTGGAAGACTGGACCGGCTGTCGTGTTGGCTTGCGGATTCTCTCGAACCTGCCGATCCATCGCCGCGTGAAGGTCGAGGGCCGCGTCGCGCTCAAAGAGGGCGGCGGCACCCACGCCATTGATCCTGCGGAGGCCGCGCGAATCGTCGAGGCGTCCTGGTTTGCCGAGACCGATCCCTACCGCGCTGTCACGGCCAACAAGGGCATCATGAACGGCATCGACGCCGTGCTGCTGGCAACCGGGCAAGACTTCCGGGCCGTTGAGGCCGCGGCTCATGCGTTCGCCGCCTACGAAGGTCGCTACACAGCACTCGCCCAGTGGCGCATCGAAGACGACCACCTGGTCGGCCGTATGGATATCCCGCTCGCGCTTGGCACGGTCGGTGGCGTCACCAAGGTCCACCCCGCGGTTCGCGCCAACTTCAAGGTGCTCGGCCTCACCGAAGCCCAGCCGTTCAGCGAGCTGGTGGCGGCCGTGGGCCTTGCTCAGAACCTCGCCGCCACGCGCGCGCTCGCCAGTGAGGGCATCCAGCGCGGCCATATGCGCCTGCATGCCCGCAACTTTGCCATGCAGGCAGGCGCCAGCGAGACCGAAGTGCCTCAGGTGGTTGCAGCCATGCTCGCTCAAGGTCGACACGATCAGGCGGCGGCGGACCTAGCGCTGCTGCAGCTGCGCGGTGAAGCGCAAGACTGACCCCAGCGTTCGGTTGGGGTGGACCTGCCTGACGGCCACTGCCGTTGGATCCGCCGTTCCGCGGCATTCCATTGACCGAGCCCGTCAACCCAGCGTCGGGACCCGGGCCAGCTTCGCCGGGTTTCGAACCATGTAGAGGCTGTGGATGGTGCTGCCGTCTGTCTCGACGGCGATCACCGTAACGGCGCGGTCGCCGACGTAGAGGGCAACCCCGAGCCGCCCGTTGACCTGCACGAAGCGCGGTTGCGCGTCGCGGTTTTTGCGGGCGGTCTTGATGAAGAAGTTCACCAGCTTCTTGGCGCCAACGACCGGCTTGCGAGCGGCGGTCACGGCGCCCCCGCCGTCCGAGGTCATGGTGGCATTGGTGGCGAGCAGTGCTGTCAGAGCCGTGGTGTCGCCGGACGCCACAGCCAGCGCGAAGCGCGTCACGAGCGCCTTGTGGGCTGCCGGGTCGACCTTAAAGCGCGGTGGCCCGGCGGCCGCGCGGTCACGGGCTCGCTTGGCGATCTGGCGGACAGCCGCCTCGCTGCGCTCGACGATCTCAGCAAGCTCCACGTAGTCAACGTCGAAGACCTCTCGCAAGACGAGCACGAGCCGCTCGACGGGTGAGAGGGCCTCAAGCATCACGAGGAACGCCATGCTGAGGGACTCGCCGAGGGCGGCTGCTGTCTCTGGGCTGTCTTCGACGTCAAGCGCATACACGACTGGCTCGGGCAGCCATGGGCCGACGTAGCTCAGCCTCCGGTGGCGCGCAGAGCGGAGGTGGTCGATGCAGAGCCGGCTGACCACCGTCGTCAAGAACGCCGGAACGTTGCGAACGGGCTCACGGGTCTCGGCGAGGCGCAGCCAGGCGTCCTGGACCAAGTCCTCGGCGTCGCCGATCGAGCCGACGGCGTGATACGCGAGCGCGGCAAGGCGCGGGCGGGCCGCTTCGAAGTCTCGCGCGTGCTGCTCGAGGCTCACCGAGGCTCCTTATGCACCAGCGCCCTGACGGAGCCCGCGTGGGCTCGACCGACGTGGGTTTCCCGCGGCTCGGGCCAGCGATAGAGCCTCAAACGAAGCCGGGCTTCCCAGCGGGGCACAGAGATCGTCATACGGCAGATGCGCTCCTTGAACCACGCTGCAAAGCGGCCGCGCCAGACGCGGGCCGTCGGTCGATCCTGCCCGTCGACAAACTGGATGACCGCGTCGCGCCGCCCCAGGCTAATACACTGGAAGAGATAGCGAAATCGAAAGGGTCGAGCGGGCTTTCTTGCCAGCTGACGGTGAATGTTGTCGGCGACGTGACACCCCATCGGCATCGCCGTGGCGCAAGCCGCTCGGAGCGGGGCGCCGCCAGGTCCAGCAACGCGCGCCGCATCGCCAGCAACCCAGACGCTCGGATGTGACAAGGTCCTGAGCGTAGCGTCGACGTGGGCGCGCCCAGCCTCGTCGACCTCCAAGCCTAAGAGCCGGGGGAGGGCGGCCGTGGCCTGACCCGCTGTCCAGACGCAGGCGTCGGTCATCACGGTCGAGCCGTCGTCGAGCTCGACGGCATCTGCGCGCACGCGGCACACGCTACGGCCCGAGAGCACCCGCACTTCGAGTCGAGCGAAGGCACGCTCGACATGCGCTCGTGCCTTGGGGCTCAGCCCCCCGCCAAGCTGTCGGCAGACGAGCGTGACGCGCCGCCCGGTCTCCGCGAGCTCCGCAGCGGTCTCGATGGCCGTGAGCCCGCCGCCGACGACAGCGACCTCGAGTGCGTCGTGGGGGAGGTCGTCTCGCTCGATGCTCAGAGCGTGCTCGAGGGCTCCGGGGACCCCGCCGACGCCCGTCTCCATGTGCCCACCGGTCGCCACGACGAGGTGGTCAAAGCGAAGCTCGGGCCCCTGCTCGAACGCGAGCGTCTGACGGTGCAGGTCAGCCCCCGTGACCCGCCGGTTGTCCACTCGGCTGGTGGCCCGCGCCCCTCGTGGTCCCGGCAGCAACGGGTTCAGAACGACAGGCTTAAGCGCCCTTCCGGCGACGCGCTCGTGCATGCGGATGCGCTCATAGACCGCAGGTGCGGCCTCAACCAAGACCACGGTGGCATGGGTGCGAAGCGCTCGCAGCCGCGCAACACAGCATCGGCCTGCGTAGCCTGCGCCAACGACAACGACAACAGGAAGCTGTGGGGCGGTTCGTGATGGATGCATGATGACGTGACCTCGGCGAGTGGTTTGTGGGGTTCACACTCGTGACGACACAGCGGTTGCTGCTGTGACAGCTGCCACAAAAAAAGCCGCACAATGCCAGCAGTCGGTCGCCCACGCCCAGGCTCTGCGCCTACGCGTCACGCCTACGCCTACCCACCACCCATCACGCCCCCATACGCACCTACCGCGCCAACCACGCCGGCAGGATCGTCATCGCCTTTCTGTACTTCACGCCGGGCGGCGGGCGCCTCATGAAGAAGCGGAGTCGGTCAGCGCGCGTCATCGCGAGGCCATAGAAGCGCAGAATCAGCGGGTCGGGCAGCCCATAAAAGTGCGCGAAGATTCGCCAGCGTTCCTTGGGCTTGGACGCGGTGAAGAGGAGCTCGTTGAGGAGGTGGCCGAAGTGAACCTGGCGCTCCTGGTCGGCGACGAGGGCCCGATAGGCCGGTCCGAACACGCCTTCCGAGCTCTTGAGGTGGGTCGCAAGATGGTCTGCCAGCCGCGCGGCAACGGGGACCGAGTAGCCGGTCGCAGGGTGAAACCAGCCGCCGGCGAAGCCCGCAATGAGCGGCGAGCGGGTCGAGTAGGTGAGGTTGGATCGCCAGGGCATCGGCAGCACGCCGTGCTCTTCGCGCACAACCTTCGCGACGGTCAGTCCACGTCGCTTTGCGTACGCCAGTACCCGCTCGCGAACGGGGGCGATGTCGAGGGTTGGCTCGTCGTCGAAGTAGGTGTCTTCGACGAGCACTCGCGTCGGCGTCAGAGGCAGCGTGTAGACGAAGCGGTAGCCGAACTCCTGGCTAACGGTCGCGTCGATGAGGTCGGCCGTGGTCGCAGCACGCGCGTCGAGTGGCTTCTCAAGCTCGACCTCAAGCCCAACGAACTTCTGATAGCCAGCCTGCTGCACATGCTCGCCATGAGCCGGGCCGCGAGCGTCGACGACGAGCTGCGTGTCGATGGCCCGCAGGTCGCCGCCGGCGCTTCGAACCGTCACGCTCTCCGCGTGGACCGCGGTGGCTTCCGTCTCAAGGTGCAAGGTCGCGTTCGGGGCCGCCGCGAGCCGGTCGCTGAGCACCGCGTGGAAGTGGTCCGACGGAATCGTCGCGTAGGGGTGGTCGAGCGTGCGCGAGAGTCCAGGGAACATCACCTGGTAGCGTGGCCACTCGTGCGCAATGAGGGGGCGAACCCAGCGGTCGGCACCCTCTGGGAGGTAGCCGGAGTGCAGCGACCAGGTATGGTTGCCGCCAAGTGTGGCACCGCGCTCGACGAGCGTCAGTCGCGCATCGGGGTGTCGATCGAGCACGGCCATGGCGATGAGCCCGTTCTGTAGGCCGCCGCCGACAAGCACGAGGTCTTGGGTATCGCCCGGGCGTGAGCCGCTCAGAGCCGTGTCAGCGGAGTTGTCCATGCGAGCGTGGTTGTCCGTCCTGAGGGAGCCGATGCGCCTACAGAGGGCGCGCAGCCTTCAGATAGCGCGTGACGAAGGGTGTGGCTAGATCTCGTCGGCTCGCTGCTTCGACGCCGGCGATTCCTGGGTTCGCGTTGACCTCGAGCACGGCCCATCCGCCATCGTACTCGATGAGGTCGACGCCTGCGAAGGCCAGTCCCACCGCGGCCGCGGCGCGACATGCCCAGTCGAGGGGGGCGCGGTCGCCCGCGTACGGACGTACCGTGCCGCCTTGGTGCACGTTGGTGCGGAACTCTCCTGGCTTAGCGATCCGCCACGCCGCAGCGAGCGCCTCCCCGCCAGCGACAAGCACGCGCAGGTCCCGCTGCTGGCTCGGGGCAGAGGGGGCGTCGGGCGCGACGACGTAAGGTTGGATGATGCTCGTCTTCCGACGGGTCATGAGCGCGTCGAGGGTGGAGTTGGCGCCGGTCGCGCTGTCGACCTGGATCACGCCACCCCCCTGGGCGCCATGGACCGGCTTGATGATCCATCGGCCATCGGGCGCGAACGCCGCGAGCGAGGTCAGCGCCGCGTCGATGTGGGCGCGCTCTCGAATGACCGCCGTCGGGATGACCGGAATCCGCGCGCGCTGCAGCGCGACCTGGGTTCGCGCCTTGTCGTGGACGCGGGCGATGGTCTCGACGTCGACCGCGGTGGCTGCCCCGGCGCCGACGACGGCCTCCAGGAGCGACAGTCCCCAGCGATGAAGGCGGTCGCCGATGCGGGGAATGACAACATGTGGCGGTGCGATGGGGCCGCCCTCTGGCGTCGCTGGACCGCTTGGACCCAAGTAGACGCGGACCGGGTCGAGGAGCTCGGCGGCGTGGCCGAGCTTGTGGGCGGCGGAGAGCAGTCGGTTGGTCGTGTAGAAGCTCGCCGAGTGAGAAATGAGCGCCACCCTCATGAGGGACCGTCGACGAGCTGAGCAGCAGCGAGCTTCGGGTAGACCGTGCCAGAAGCGAGAAGCTCCTCGTGGGTGCCGCGCTCGACGATGCGTCCCTGGTCGAACACCAGGATCACGGTGGCGTCTTGGACCGTGCTCAGCCGATGCGCGATCACGAGCGTCGTGCGTCCGTCCATCACGCGCTCGAGCGCAGCCTGGACCGCCGACTCGTTCTCGGTGTCGAGGTGACTTGTGGCCTCGTCGAGGATGAGGATGCGGGGATCGGCGAGGATGGCGCGGGCGATTGCGATGCGCTGGCGCTGACCACCGGAGAGCTTGACGCCGCGCTCGCCCACGAGGGTCTCGTAGCCGTCGGGAAGCCCGGTGATGAAGTCGTGAATGTGGGCGTCGCGTGCGGCCTGTTGAATCGCCTCGTCGGTGGCGTCGACGACGCCATATGCGATGTTGTCGCGGGCCGAACCTGAGAAGAGAACGGGGTCCTGGGCGACCGACGCGATCGCCCTCCGAAGGTCCTCAAGCTCGAGGGCTCGGAGGTCATGGCCGTCGACGGTGATCGCTCCGTCGTCGATGTCGAAGAAGCGCGCGAGCAGGGTCACGACGGTGGACTTGCCGGCGCCGGAGCGGCCGACGAGGGCGATGGTGTCGCCAGGCCTGGCGCGGAAGCTGACGTCGTCGAGCACGCGCACGTCAGGCCGGCTCGGGTACGAGAACCCGACGCCTTCGAACGCGACCTCGCCTCGCGGGGAGGGCAGGGGCACTGCGTTGTCGCGGCTTCGAATGGCGGGTGTCTCATCGAGCAGCTGAAAGATCCGCTCGCTGGCGCCAACCGCCCGCTGCAGGTTGCCCCAGATGTTGGAGAGTGTCGCAAGTCCGCTGGCGATCGTGACGGTGTAGATGAGGAAGGCGGCCAAATCGCCGGGGTCCATCGAGTCGCCCACCACGCGCCGGCCGCCGAGCCACAGGATGATGGTGACCGCCGAGAACGCCGCGATCTGCACCGCGCCCATGAACCCGCCGCGGGCCACTGCGACGTCGAGTGCGGCGTCAAAGGCCTCGATCACGCGGCCCTGGTAACGCTCAGCCTCCGCGTGCTCTGCGGTGAAGGTCTGGACAGTCTCAATGCCCTCGATCGACTCTTTCAGGCCGCTGTTGGCTGCGGCCACCAAGTCTTGCATCTTCCGGGCGGCGGCACGGATGCGGCGTCCCACCCACACCGCAAGGAACGAGACCGGCGGGACGATCAAGAGCATCGTCACGGTGAGCTCCGCGTCCGTCGCGAGCAGGATGACGAGTGCGCCGGTTGCCATGAGCGCCGACCGAAGGGCCATCGAGAGCTCGGTGCCGACCGTGTGCTGCAGCGACTGAATGTCGCTCGTTAGCCGGCTGACCAGCTCGCCGGTCTTGCGCTCATGGAAGTAGCCGGGCGGATGCTTGAGCAGGTGGCGGAACGTCCGGTCTCTCAGATCGACGACCACCCGCTGTCCGAGCCACGTCATGAGGTAGTGGCGTGCGAAGGTCAAGAGCCCGAGTGCGACGAATCCGACCAGGGCGAGGCCGAGCATCAGGTCGAGGCTGTCGGTGGTGCCAGAGCGTGTCGCGTCGTTGATGGCCGTGCGGACGGCCTGAGGCAGCGCGAGGTTGACAGCGCCAGCGAGCACGAGCGCCAAGGTGGCGAGCAGCCAGCGCTTCTTGTAGGGCGCGAGCAATCGCGCGATGCGTCGGAGGTGGCCGCTGGTGCTGCGCTTCGGGCGCGCTTTGGCGTCGGACGCCGTGGCGTTCGAAGAGGTCAGGGCGGGCTCACGTGCTGCCATGGAAAACCCCGCCTGCAGCTTGACCGAAGGTGCTGTGGCGGGTATCCGCCGCGGCATGTCGCTCTCTGGATTCAATATTGATGGTATCGACGTCGCGCCGGGCCTGGTGCTCGCGCCGATGAGCGGTGTGACCGACTCGCCGTTTCGCCAGCTCGTCAAGCGTGCCAGCGGCGATGCCGTCGGCATGGTGATGAGCGAGTTCATCTCGATCGAGCTCCTGACGCAACGCCAGCTCAGCAGCGTCATTCGCATGAGCTTTGCTGAGAGTGAGCGTCCAGTCGCGATCCAGATCTATGGTGCGGATGTTGGCCGCATGGCTGAGGCCGCGCGCATCGTCGAGGACGCTGGTGCAGACAGCGTTGACATCAACTGCGGTTGCCCTGCGCCTAAGATCGTCCGTCGCGGTGGGGGGGCTGGCTTGCTCAAAGACCTGCCGAGGCTGGCGGCGATCCTGGACGCGGTGAACGCGGCCGTGTCGATCCCGGTCACGATCAAGATTCGCAACGGCTGGTGCGACGACACGCTCAACGCCCTCGAGACCCTGCGCGTGGCCGAAAACCACGGCGCGAAGGCCATCGGAATTCACGGTCGGACCCGGATGCAGCTCTACCGCGCTGAAGCCGACTGGAACGTGGTGCGTGAGATGCGCGAGGCCGCTAGCATCCCGGTGATCGGCTCGGGAGATGTCGTCGATGCTGAGGGCGCGCTCAACCGCTTCGCGACAACCGCCTGCGACGGGATCATGATCGGACGCGGTGCGATCACCAACCCGTGGATCTTTCGGCAGATCATCGACGGCACCGAAGGGCGGGAGCGCTACCAGCCGACGTGGCGTGAGACCGTCGAGCTGCTCCACTTCTACCTGGAGAAGCTCCTCGAGATGTATCCAGCGAAGGTCTCGCCGGGACGGATGAAGATGATGCTCTCGCGGCTGCTCAAGCACTTCCCGGGTGACCCTGGCGTCCGCAAGCGCTGTCTTCGCATGGAGGTGCCGACCGAGATGCTGGCTCACCTCGAGCAAACGTGCCTCGGACTGGGTATCTACGACTCGCCGAAAGAGACCGGCGTCGCCGAGGTCGCTGCCTAGCGCCAGCTGGCTGCCCCCCTGCCTCCTCGAGGTATCGTGCCTGCGGTCGGCGTCGCGTCCGGAGCGGGAATCGACCGTTCGGTCCTGCCGTGCCGCCTCGTGAGGTTGCCGAGTCATCGAGTCGTCGACCTCCCGAGCGGCAAGGCGTCTTGGTGGTGCCGGGTGGGCGTTGTGTCAGGCTTTGGCGGGCTGGCGCTCGAGGCGCTTCTTGTTGACTAGGAATGCCGCCGCGATCCCGGCGAGGAAGCCGAAGAGGTGGCCTTCCCACGAGACGCCCGGCTGCCCCGGCATGATGCCGAAGATGATGCCGCCGTAGAGCAAGCCGACCATGATGGCGACGCCGATCGCCTTCAAGCTGCGCTCAAGCACGCCGATGGCCACAAGGAAGCCGAAGTAGCCGAAGATGAGTCCGCTCGCGCCGATGTGTGAGCTGAGGCTCTCGCCGATGAGCCACACGCAGAGGCCGCCAACCACCGTGGTGAAGAGCGTCACGAACATGAAGGTGTTGAAGCCACGCAGCAGGGTGAAGAAGCCCAGGATCGCAAAGGGCATTGTGTTGGACGTCAGGTGGGCGAAGTCGCCGTGCAGCAGTGGCGCGAGCGCGATTCCCCAGAGCCCGCCGGCCTCTCGAGGGTGGATGCCAAGCCCGTTCATCGACTGATTCATGATCAGTGCGTCAAAGATCTCGATGACCCACATCACGGCGACAGCGATGCCGATGCCGATGAGGTTGATCTTGAGCCGCTCGCGAGCGGGGTTGGTCTTGGTGGTCGTGGTCGGGGTCGCCATCGTGATGTTCGCCTCTTGGTGGAGCAACCCTGATGCATAGGGTCCGGTTCGCACGCGTCAGCCTTGCACGACCCGTCGGGGTTGGGCAAACCGGTAGGCTCATGGAAGAGCGCGTCAACCATCTATTGCCGAACGTCGCACGCTGGCCGAACGATCCAGCGCAGCCTGTGATCGCTCTCAAGGACGTGGTGAAGGGCTTCGACGGGGTTCGGATCCTCGACAAGCTCAGCCTCAACATTGAGACCGGATTAACCACCGTCATCGCTGGCGAGTCTGGCACGGGCAAGTCCGTTCTGCTCAAGATGATGAACGGACTGATGGTTCCCGACGAGGGTCAGGTGCTGCTCTTTGGCGAGGACACGCGAGAAGTGAAGCCCGACCGGCTGCTCTGGCTGCGCAAGCGCGTGACGATGATGTTTCAGAACTATGCGCTGATGGACTCGATGCCGGTGCGCGAGAACATCGCGTTTCCGCTCTACGAGAACACGCGCATGCGCTGGCGCGACATCATCCCGTTGGTCGACGAGCTGTTGAACGTGCTCGACTTGCCCGACGCGGGCGACAAGCTTCCGAGCGAGCTCTCAGGCGGCATGAAGAAGCGCGTCAGCTTTGCGCGGGCCGTGATCACCAACCCCGAGGTCGTGCTCTTCGACGAGCCGACGACCGGGCTTGACCCCGTCATGATCGAGTTCGTCGACAAGATGATCATCCACGCCCGTGAGCAGTTCGGCATCACGAGCGTCATTATCTCTCACGACATGACCTCGACCCTGAACCTCGCCGATCGGCTGGCGATCCTGGAAAACGGCAAGATAACGGCCTACGGAACGGTCGACCACGTACTGAAGTCGGGGCGTGACCTCGTGCGCGTGTTCTTTGAGGATGTCGGTCGCCTGGAGGGCAGCTCTGAACCGGTGGTCGCGGAGTCGCCGGCCTCGGCCGATACCCAGCCGGAGATACGCCTGAGCTCAACGACGTCTGTCGCGCCGGCTTTCGACCTGGAAGCCTCAGACGCTGGTCCATCACCGCTCTTTGACTGCGGCGATGACGACGTGATTGCTGCCCTCGACGGGGTACACCGCTGGTTTGGTCGCCACCACGTGCTCAAGGGCGTGGACCTGCGTATCCCGAAGGGCCGCATCTCGGTGCTCATCGGGGGCTCCGGCAGCGGCAAGTCGGTCACGATGAAGCACATCATCGGCCTGCTGCAGCCCGACCAGGGCAAGGTCCAGGCCTTTGGCCAAGACCTCTCAAAGCTCAACGGCGCCCAGCTTCTGGCGCTGCGCGAGCGCTACGGCATGGTGTTTCAGGGCGCCGCGTTACTCGACGCGCTGACCATTCGCGACAACATCTCATTTCCACTGCGAGAGCGCGGCGTCGGCCGCGTGGAGGTCCGGGAGCGGACCGATGAGACCCTCGAGAAGCTGCGTCTAACGAGCATGGCCCACCGCATGCCGTCGGACGTGTCCAACGGTCAGCGAAAGCGCGTCGGACTTGCCCGCGCCATCATCACAAGACCCGAGATGGTGATCTACGACGAGCCGACGACAGGCCAGGACCCAGTCTTGACGCGCTACCTCGACGACATGATCGTGGAAGCCGAGGAGCTCTTTGGCATCACGTCGCTTGTGGTCAGCCACGACATGCCGAGCGCGTTCCGAATCGGACACCAAGTGGCGATGTTGTACCGAGGGCGAATCCTCGCCGCCGAGTCGCCCGAGGGGCTCACCGAGTGCCGCGACCCGCGGGTTCGTCGGTTCATCTTCGCTGGCACCGACGAGGGCGAAGCCGCTGCTGCGGAGATGGAGCGGCTCGGCCTCAGCAGCTACTGACGCGGCGCCCAAGCGGCTGAGCAACACCTCCGGAATGCGCCGTCGTGGCCTCGTGTTTCGGGTTTTGGCGCCGCCGAGTCCGTGCTAAGGACCGGCTCCAAGACATCCGTTGACTGGAGCATTCATGCTGCCGAATCTGAACCCTGGTCCGCTCGAGATCTTTGGCATCAAGCTGCATGCCTTTGGCTTCCTCGTCGGCTGCGCCATCATCGTCGGCACCATCATTGCTGGACGTCGCGCCAAGCGCCTAGGCCTGTCCGAGCGCGTCGTGGCCGACGTGGCGATCTGGGCGGTCGTTGGCGGCTTCGTCGGCGCCCACCTCTACAGCGCCATCTTCTACTTCCCAGAGAAGATCGTGGCCGACCCCCTCTACCTGCTGAAGCTCTGGGACGGCATCAGCTCGTTCGGTGGCTTCATTGGGGCAACGCTGGCCGTTGTCTATTATTTCCGGCGCCAGAAAGAGCTGCCGTTTTTGCCTTACGCCGATGCCATCATCTACGGGTTCGCGTTTGCGTGGATCTTCGGACGGCTCGGCTGCACCGTCGCGTTCGACCACCCCGGCCTTGAGACCGACTTCGTCCTTGGGATGGAGTACATGGGGCTCAGCAAGGACGGCGGCGGCTACCAGATCACGCCAGGCGTGCGGCACAACCTCGGCATGTACGAGGCGATGTGGGCCATGGGCATGGCGGCGTTCTTCTGGCTCAATCGTAACAAGACCCACTTCAAGGGTTGGTATCTGTCCGTGTTCGTCATCGCCTACATGCCGCTGCGTTTCCTCGGCGACAACCTCCGGGTGGCCGACATCACGCACGGCGGCCTCACGGCCGGTCAGTGGGCGTCGTTTGCGTTGCTTGGGCTTGGCGTCTTCCTCTTTGTGAAGGGCAAGCAGAAGGGTGAGCTGTTGCCGCCAGACGGTGAGATCAAGTACTGGCCGAAGGCGGATCTTGCAGCGCTCAAGGCCGGCGGTGCAAAGGGTGTAGCCCGCAAATAGCATGGACCCCGCTAGCCGCGGGCCCGTGGTTCGCTCCCAGCGACGTGTGGTAGAGAGGGCGAGGGCGGTGAGCCAAGCATCGCGCCATGTCACCGTCACCGACTCTTCTGGGAGGAACCACCATGCGTTTGCTGAACCTGTCGACACTCACCTCATCCGTGGCTCTCATCGCGGCCCTGGCAATGGCGCCCGCTTGCGGCAAGAAGGACGCGAAGGCTCCTGCTGCGGCGGGCAGTGGTGCGGCGTCTGGTACCGCGGGAGACTCGCCGACCGGCACGTCGGCCGACAAGAAGGTCGAGCCCACTGGCGCGACCAAGGTGAACCCGCAGGCCGCCGCCCTCAAAGGGATGGCCGTTGGACTGCTAAAAGCGTTCAAGGCCAAAGACCTCAAGCAGATGGTCGCGTTTGCCCCGCCCGGCATGGCCGAGCAGGTCAAAAACATCAAGCCAGGCGACGACGACCACAAGCGCATGTTCGACGAGAACAACTGGCGCTGGAAGAGCGCTGCTGCATGGGATGGCAAGATCAAAGCCGTTCGCTTCAGCGGCGACAACAAGGCCTGGGTCCACTTCCACAATATCTCGGACGACGAGCTCGCCGTGGCCGCGTTCCGTAAAGCGGACGGGAAGTGGTTCTTTAACGACTTCAAGAGCCCGTCCAAGAAGCTCTGGGACGAGTGGGGCCAGCCCAAGCAGTAGCAGCTGTTCGCTGCTGACGAACCAAAAGCAAAAGGCGACCCGCGAGGGTCGCCTTTTTGGGTTCAGCAGCATGCTAGCAGCCCGCGGGTCTCGCTGCTCGAAGTCGGCGCCGTAGCGTCGACGACATCTTGCAGGCAGAAAGAGGCTCGCTTTCGGGTTAATAGGCGCGGTACGCGGCTCGCTGTGCGCGCCGCTCAAGGCGTAGCTTACCGCCTTCGACGATGACCCGGTCCGTGCGTGTCGCGCGGACCTCGCCGAGGCCGGGCGCCGAGAACACACACTGGTTGGCGCAGATGACCTCGGTGAACGAGTCGACGTCGACGTCGATGGTGCGCTCTCGATCGACGGAGCGGATGTGGATGGTGTGCATCCGGTCGTCGCGGTTGTCGACCTGCACGGCTAGCGCCACCGACGCGGTGCTCAGTGTCATCAATCCGGCGATGGCCCAGCTCATCCACTTGCTCATTGTCCGCTCCGTTGCTCTAGGGTGCGTTGGCTAC
Source organism: uncultured bacterium (assembly GCA_938040325.1). GTDB lineage: Bacteria > Myxococcota_A > UBA9042 > PHBI01 > PHBI01 > CALHXW01. The sequence goes on from CALHXW010000108.1 coordinate 27,118, forward strand.
ACCTAGGAGAGCGTCAGTTGTTCATGTTGGCTTGAGCCGATAATGCTTTTTGTTTCATGGCTTGCGGGTGGTGGTCGTAACCCTGTTTCGGCTATTGTTCGGTTGTTGCTCGTGTTTTTGAGTTGGACGCCATCGACCCGAACGAGGGCCGCAGCTTAGCGGGCTCACTTGGCCGTTGTGATAGCGTCGTTCAAGGTCACGCAGGACGCGACGCCGCGGCTACCGCGCGCGTCGCCCGAGGAGCGCTTTGCGCAACGACCGCTCGGCCGCGCCGCGGCTCTGAGTCGGGGGCTCACCGGCTAGCTCCGAGAGCCCCAGAGCGGAGTACGCCGGGCTCACGTCGGGGAATGCGGCGCTGCCCACCCACTGCTCTGCGACCGTCCGAAAGAACGGGCGGGTCGCCAGCGCATCGAGCTTGGCAACCACGTCCTTGGCTGACCAGAACTCCTTGTCACGTGCACAGCAGCGAAAGAGCCGCTGAAGCGCGGTGTCGAGGCTCTCATCACGGGTCGCTTGGCGCTGCGCGATGTCTGCGTTCAGAGCGATGGCGGCACCTGCCCAGTACACGCGGAAGTAGGCGCCGGTCTGCTGCATCTTGGCGCTCTCCTCGGCGAGCGTCGCGCCCGTGCCGGACGCGCGGCCACGACCAAAGCCGTCGTGGATCCGCTCAATGGCGTCGTCGGTACTGATGAACCCGGCGCGAGCGCGCAGCACCTCGGTGTAGTACATCGTGACGCCCTCCGACAGCCACGCGTCGCGCGAGTAAATGGGCGGCATGCCAAGGTGGAAGAACTCGTGGACTGCGACCCAGTCGCGTGTGAGGTCAGCATCGGTGGCCTCGCTGTTGAGAAAGAACAGGACCGACGGCCCGCCGCCCCGCACGACGAACCCGAAGACGATCGGGTCCTGGCTGGCGCCCGCGGGGACAGCGATGACCTGCAGTCGCCTGACCGGAAACTCGCCGAAGAATGCGGCAACGGCGCCACCTGCGCGCTGAAACCAGTCGAGCAGCGCGTCGTCTGTCATCGCGCGCTTGCCGTCGAGCAGTGCGACCTCGAGCCTGGCGCCGAGCACGTCGACGACCTTGGTCTCGAAGGCGCCCAGCGCGATGTGGCTGCGCCAGTGCAGGGCCGTTGCATCGAGTGCTAGACGCTGAGGATGCGTCTTGGAAGCCGGCCAGGGGGTCGAGATGGTCATGCTCGGCGCGACGATATGAAGCTCCGTCGTGGTGGAGGCGTCGGTCTCGGCGGGGCGCCACAACCAGAAATCCGTCGATATCATCAGTGCTTGCGCCGTCCGTAGCGCGTGGGTTCCGCCGTGGCTCACGAGCACGGCGTGCACATCGACGTCGTAGCGCACGCATCCGGGGCGGCCTGTGCGGTCGAAGACCAGATGGCCGCTGGCGTTGCGGGTCAGCGCGACATCGCCCTCGTCGTCGTGGGCCGCGGGGCGAGACAGAAAGCGCGCCGCCTCCGGGACGCCGGCCTTGATGCGAGCCGGCAAGCCGCCGGGAAAGCAGACCTCCACCTCAAAGCGCGACAGTGACGGGTCCGGCTTCAGAGTCGCCTGCATGGTGGGGCGTTCGCTGTGGCTCGTGGGAGCGGGGCTCGTCGACGACGACGCGCAACCCACCAGTCCAAGCGCCACGAGCGGCGCCCACCTCCAGCGGCGAGACTGCCTACTCCCGATCAAGCAGCTCCTGCTGGACGCTGTAGAGGTCACCACTACCTGCGTTGCTGCTCCAGACGTACTCCATGCTTCGGCCGTCGAGGACCGCGTTCCACGGGAGCCCGATGGAGTTCCCGCTGTAGGTGTTGACCCACTGGAAGACCTCGGGCCATGAGCGCGTCCCGTCATGGTCGACATAGACGTTGGCGGGGTCGACCCCCTTCGCGAGTGCATAGTCCATGCAGTACTCTAGCGACGGCTGCGTGCCCGCGGTGTTCTCGCCGATGATGACCATCAGGTCGAGCCCATCGCCCTGCAGCTCGCGATACCGTTCAGCCGCGACCGGTACAAACGACTCGCAAGCGCCGCACCAGCCTGCGCTCGCGACCATCCAGACCGCTTTGGTCTTGCCGCACCGCTCGTGGAGGTCGACGAAGTCGCCCATGCAGTTCTGGAGCGCGAAGTTGCGGATGTTGTCGCCAACGTTGTTGCCCGTCCCGTCCGCAACGCAGCTTCCTTGGGCCTGCGATAGCTCGGGCACCTCGCGGTCGAAGTTGTAGTCGCCGATGCACCAGACCTTGCCCTTGCTGAACGGGATGATGTCGCCAGTGTTGGTGTCGACTCGGACCTGCTTGAGGCGAAGGCCCTCGATCGTTCCTGTCAGCATCCCGCCGGGTGTACCAGGCGCATCGATCTTCAGCGTTCCTGCCTCGACGACGTAGGTGAACGCGCAGTCGAAGTCATTGCAGTACGTATGGCCGCGCAGGTACAGCGGCGCACCGCGCTCTGAGGTGTCGATGCCGGTCAGGTCAAAGCTGCCGGGGCCAGGCTCGCCGTCAAAGAAGGTCTCGTGGGTGACCTCCATGAGGAGCTTGTCGAAGGGCGGCTCGATCTCGACGTTGGACGCGATGTAGCGGACCTTGGTCTGACCACCCCCAAAGCGAGCGATCGCTGCTTGATTGGTCGCCGAGAAGCCCACGATGTCGCACTCGTCAGCCGCCACGCATGCGCCAGCGCTGCAGTAGGTTCCGGCTTCGCAAGACCCGCCGCAGGGCGCTCCCGGCACGGTCGGCTCGTCCGTGGTGTTGCCGTCGCCTGGCTCGGCGCCGTCGTCGCTGCCACACGCGGCCAGCGCGCCAACAGCCAACAGCCACACGACTCGCCCGGCCATGACCCTCAAACCGCTTGCCATCGCCTGTGCTCGCGTCTTCATGTGTCCCTCCAGTGCCCCAGCACAGTAGTTCACCGAGCCCCTCGATCTCAAGCGCACAGCCTCTGCAGCGCTGCTCGGTCGCTCGGGAGCTGATCGAGACACGGACCGAGCGGCCGGTAGCGCTCTGGGCGCACCCGCGACGCCATGCCTGGGCGGGTCGAGGACGAACACAGACGGCGCGTTGCTAGGCGTCGCCTGGCCCCATCAGCGATGAAGCGCGGACGTGGGGTGATTGGTGATTGTCGGGAGCGACCGATTTGTCGACACTGACGCCATGAGAGCGCTCATTCTTGTCGACATCCAAAACGACTTCCTGCCTGGCGGCGCCCTTGCGGTCACTGACGGTGATGCAGTGATTGCAGTCGCCAACGCGCTTGCGCCAGCGTTCTCGCTGGTCGTCGCGACGCAAGACTGGCATCCAGCGGGTCACGAGTCCTTCGCCAGCCAGCACGCTGACCGGTCGCCCGGCGAGGTGATCGACCTCCACGGCCTGCCCCAGGTGCTCTGGCCCGACCACTGCGTGCAGGGCTCGTCTGGCGCCGAGTTTGCAGCCGCGCTGACCGTGACGCCCGACGCGGTCTTTCAGAAGGGCACCGACCAGCGCGTCGACAGCTACAGCGGTTTCTTCGACAACGGCCGCCGGCACGCGACAGGACTCGCCGAGTTCCTTCGTGGAAAGGGCGTCGACAGCGTCTTCGTGATGGGGCTCGCGACCGACTACTGCGTCCGATTCACAGCCCTCGATGCCGCCTCTTGTGGATTCGACACCACGCTTGTGGAAGATGGCTGCCGAGGCGTGGAGCTCTCCGCTGGCGATGTGCAAGCCGCGGTCGACGAGATGCGCGCCGCTGGGATCGCGATCGTCACCAGCGCTCAGGTCGAGTCCCCGGGTTGATCTACCTGCTTACCTTCGTCCTCGCGCTACCGTCTGGGCTCATCTGGCTGGTCAACGGCGAGGCACTCGTGGTGCTCCAGGTCTCGCAACCGGATGTGGTCCCTTGGGTGGTCGCCCTGGCGGTGACCCTCGGTCAGTTCGTGGGCTACGCCTGCCTCTTTTTCGGCGCGTCGACCTGGCTTGCACGGGTGCCGACGGTCGCGCGCGCGGTGCGCCGGTTCGAGCTTCGGGAGGCGGGCCCGGCGAGCTACGCAGCGTTCGCGACCGGCGGGCTGGTGGGGATTCCACCGCTGCTGGCGCTCTTTGCGGTCTATGGCTCCGCCGACGTCGAGCGTCCGCGGACCCTCTTCTTAATCGCCCTGCCCACGCGCTTTTGCTGGTACCTCACGTGGGCCTACGCAGGCGGCTTCATGGTGGAGCACCTCGGCGGTTGCTTCGGCGCAGGCGGTAGCTAAGACATGCTCCCTCGACTGAACGCGCTGGCTCCGGTTGCGGGCCGCTATGGAGAGTTCGCCGACGCGCTGAGCGCTGCTGGCTTCGCCGGCGACATAGCGCGCGACGCTGCCACCCGCCTGGTCGCCGGCACCGACAACTCGGTCTATCAGCTCCTTCCCCAGCTTGTGATCTACCCCAAGGTCGCCAGCGACGTGGCGCTTGCAGTCTCGCTTGCCAAGCGTTCGTTCGCCGAGCTGACGTTCACCGCCCGGGGAGGCGGCACCGGCACCAACGCCCAGTCCCTCAACGTTGGCGTCATTGTCGACGTCTCGCGCTATCTCAATCGGATCGTCAGCGTCGATCTCGACGCGATGGAAGCGGTGGTCGAGCCCGGCGTCGTGCTCGACCAGCTCAACGACCACCTCAAGCCGCATGGCGTGTTCTTTGCGCCCAACCTTTCGCCCTCCTCACGCGCGACCGTCGGCGGCATGATCGCGACCGATGCCAGCGGCAAGGGCTCGCGGGTCTACGGCAAGACCAGCGAGCACGTGCTCTCGCTCGACGTGGTGCTTGCGGACGGCAGCGCCGCAACGCTGGGGCCGTCGTTAGACACGGACGCGGCGTCGCCTGACGACACGATCGCACGCATCGCCCGAGAGGTGGCGGCGGTCCTCGATGAGGCGGGGCCTGCGATCGCGACGGAGTGGCCGAAGCTCCGGCGGTTCTTGACGGGCTATGACCTCGTCCACGCGCGGGAGCCAGATGGCGCGCTCAACCTCGCGCGTCTCGTGACAGGCTCGGAGGGCACCCTTGGGCTCGTGACGGCTGCGCGCGTGAGGCTGACGAAGATACCGACCGTTCGACGCTTGGTCGTGCTCAAGTACGGTCGCTTTGAAGACGCGCTTGCGTCGGCTGCCGAGATCGTCAAGAGCGACCCTGGTGCGATCGAGACCATCGACGAGACCGTCCTTGAGCTCGCTCGCGACGACATCATCTTCGACGCGGTCGGTCCGTACCTCGTCGATGCGCCAGATGCGGTTCCAACGCGGACGGTCAACCTGGTCGAGTTCGAGGGCGATGACGTCGGGCAAGTCGACGCCCAGGTCGCAGCCCTTGTGGCCGACGTTGAGCGCCGACAGGGGGCCGAGGGCGGGCCGACGGGGATCGTGGTTGCGCCGGATGAGACGGCCCGCATCGCGCTTTGGAGCTTGCGCAAGAAGGGCGTCGGGCTCTTGGGAAAGAAGCCTGGCCGCCGCAAGCCTGTCGCGTTTGTGGAAGACACGGTGGTGCCACCCGAGAACCTGCCTGCGTACGTGGCCGAGTTCCGCGCCATTCTCGACGCCGAGGGCGTGTTCTACGGGATGTTTGGCCACATCGATGTGGGCTGTCTCCATGTGCGGCCCGCGCTCGATCTGACCGATCCGGAAGACGAAGCGCGTCTCCAGCGCATCTCCGACAAGGTCCATGCCGCCGTGCTGCGCCACGGCGGGGTCATCTGGGGCGAGCACGGAAAGGGCGTTCGCGCTCAGTATAGCCCCGAGATCTTCGGCCCCCGACTCTATGCGGCCGTGCGCGACATCAAGCTGGCGTTTGACCCAGACAACCGGCTCAACCCTGGCAAGGTCGCGGTACCTACTGGCAGCGACGCCGAGCTCATGTCCATCGCTAGTCCCACCCGGGGAGCACGCGACCGCGCGATTCCTGTGGCCGTGCGCGACGCGTTCCACGAGGCCATGGTCTGCAACGGCAACGGGGCCTGCTACGACTACCACCCCGACCACGTCATGTGCCCGTCATCGAAGATCACTCGCGACCGGGTGCACTCGCCAAAGGGGCGGGCAGGGGTGATGCGCGAGTGGCTGCGGCAGCTCACGGCCAGCGGCTACGACCCGCTCGTGCGCGCGCCGTGGGGTAGAGCGAAGTCTTGGCTCACGTCGCCAGTCCGGCTCTGGCACACGCTCGCGAAGCGCTTTGGACGCTACGACTACTCCACCGAGGTCTACGCCGCGATGGAGGGCTGTCTCTCGTGCAAAGCGTGCGCAACGCACTGCCCTGTGAAAGTCGACGTGCCCGCATTCCGCAGCGACTTCATCGACATCTATCACCGGCGCTACCTCCGCTCTCCGCGTGACCACTTCGTTGCCGCGCTTGAGCCGATGCTCCCCTGGCTCGCGCGCGCTCCACGCGTGACCAACTGGATGCTCCGGCGCGGGGTGGTCAAGTGGCTGACACGCGCGGTCGGGCGGCTCGTCGATACCCCTCCGGTGGCGACGCGTTCGCTCAAGACGGTCCTCGCGGACGTCGGCGCCGAGGTCGGGCTCGACGGACTCCACGCGCTTGCGCCAGCGGACCAACGCCAGGCGGTGGTGATTCTGCAGGACGCGTTCACCAGCTTCTACGAGCCGCAGGTGGTCGCCAGCGCGGTCGAGGTGCTGCGCGCGTTCGGTCGGCCGGTGTTTGTGGCGCCCTTCTTCGTCAACGGCAAGGGGCTACACGTCAAAGGGTTCCGGCGACGCTTTGAGGCCCTCGCCGCCAAGAACGCGAGGACACTGAGGGCGATCGCCGAGACCGGGGCCGACATCGTCGGCATCGAGCCGGCGGTCGTGTTGACCTACCGGGACGAGTACCCGCGTGCTTTGGGGCCTGAGGCGGTCCCGCCGGTCGCGATGCTGCACGAGTGGCTCGCCGCTCACGCGTCTGAGGCGCCGACGCTGGGGCCGAGTGGTCAGCAGGCGCAGCTCTTTCCTCACTGCACCGAGCGCACCGCGTTCGCGTCGTCAGACCGCCAGTGGCGCGAGGCATTCGAAGCGCTGGGCCTCGACTGTCGCGTGGCGGCTGCTGGGTGCTGCGGCATGAGTGGCGCCTTCGGGCATGAGGTTGCCCATGTCGACGAGTCGAAGGGGATCTTCGAGCTGAGCTGGGCGCCCAAGCTCGGGCCCGCGGCCGCGCGTGGACCGGTCGTCATGAGCGGCTACAGCTGCCGCAGCCAGGCGAAGCGCTTTGCAGACGTGCATGCGCGGCATCCGATCGAGGTGCTCGCCGCCCAGGTTCGGGGCGACGGCGTGGTGGCGGTCGCTGGCGAAGCGCCGAGGCTGCCTGCGCCTCAGGACGAGGCTCAGCAAGCTGCTGAGGTCGACAGCTCGGGAGGCGCATAGGTCGCGTCGATGTCGTGCCTTAGCGACCGGTCTGCATAGGCAGGGCCGCGAGGACTGACGCGACCTCGTGGAGGCCGTTACTGAGGTGTGGTGCAATCCGAATCACGCCGATCGGGCCGGTGACGGCGACTCGGTGGCTCGCGAGGTGAGCGACAACGTCGGGTGTGGTCAGCGGTGCGGGCGGTCGGTAGCTGACGATGCCCGAGCGACGCGCTGGGACGCTGTCGCGTAGCGTGGTGTAGCCGCGCTCGTGCAGACCGACGGCAAGCGCGTCGTGGTAGCTCTGGACGTGGGTCCAGATCGCGTCGATTCCGCGTTCGAGCAGCAGGGATGTGGACGTGTGGAGCGCAGCGATCCCAACGGTCGACATGGTGCCGCCCTCGACGAAGCGGATCGACTCGACGATCGGTCGATCGTAGCGGAGATCGTCTGGGCCTCCGAAGAGGAACGAGACCGGCTCGTCGTGGCTCAGCCAGCCTGCGCTCGTCCGATGGAGTGCCTCAGCGCACCGCCGGCGCGCATAGAGCCAACCCACGCCCTCGAGCGCCATCAGCCACTTGTGCGAGCCGCCGGCGGCGTAGTCGACGTCGAGCTCAACCACGTCGAAGGGCATCACACCCACCGCCTGAATCGCGTCGACAAAGATCTCAGCTCCATGAGCGTGTGCGAGCCGCGTCATCGCCGCGATCGGCATGGCGAGTCCGGTGGCGAACTGAACCGCTGAGACGGCGACCAGCCGCGGCCGGCCGGACCGCAAGGCGGCTTCGAGCGAGTCCAGGCCACGCTGGGCGTCGCCGGCGAAGTCTGAGGTGCGCAGCTGAACGTGGTCGAGCTCATAGCGCTCTGCGGCTTGCTGCCATGGAGTGACGTTGGTGGGAAACTCGCCCTCGAACGTGATGACCCGGTCGCCGCGCTTCCACGCGATCGACTGGGCGATCGCGACGATCGACGCGGTGGTTCCTTGGGTCAACGCGACGTCACCCGCCTCCGCGCCGATCAGCGCCGCGATGTTGCTGCGCGTGGCTTCTTTGACTGCGAGCCAATCGCCGAACGCGGCCGCTCCGCGCTGGGCAAAGTCGGCAACGCAGCGACTCACCGCGTCAGCGACCGCGGCACTCGGCGGCGAGATCGCTGAGTGAGCGAGATAAATCGGTGCACGCAGGTTGTCGCGCTCAGGCTCAGCAAGATCTTTCATCGTCGTTGCCCTCGTTCGCTCGCTCACGGGTGATTAGGTGCGCGTCGCGCTTGCGGAACTTTGCCGCATAGGTATGCTCGGCGCGTTTTTGGTGCTCGTCACCGACATACGCCGGTTTCGGCCGGACACCGCTAGGTGCGTAGCACCAAGACATGAATTCGAGGAGACTCAAATGAAGACTGCCATTAAGACCGCTATCGCAATCGCCATCTCGTCCATGCTTTTCGCCTGTGGCGGAAGCAGCAACCCCATGGGCGACATGCTTGAGCACCAGGGCAAGCTCCTGGCTCTCATCGGTGACAACGAGTCGGATCCTGCCAAGGCTGGTGAGGCCGTTGACGCCTACCTCAAGGACAACGCCGACGCGATCAGCAAGATCAAGGACGCCAACAAGAAGCTCCAAGAAGAGATCAAGGCTGACCCGAGCAAGGCTGCCGACCTCATGAAGGACGCCGCTTCCTTCGCCGACAAGGCCAAGGGCGTGATGGAGAAGACCATGGGCTTCATGAAGAACGAGAAGCTCGCTCCGATCGTCGCCAAGATCAGCGCAGCCTTTAACTAGGGCTCGCGCTTGCGACACGAAAGGCGCCCTCGGGCGCCTTTTTTTGTGGCTGCGACGCGATTGGGGTCGTCCCAGGTAGCGAGCGGTGTCACAGCTTCGCTCCTTGTTTCAGATGACCGGTTTAGCGCTATCGTCGAGCATCCAAGGCAGATGTTCGATCTCGTCGACCGCTACGCCACGGATCCTGCGAAGGCAGCAGCAGCCGTCGACGGCTACATCGAGGACATCGCCGCAGCGTTGAGCACTCTCAACGCCGCCAAACTCGAGCTCTGAGGGCCGAGCCCAACATCGTTGCAGCGGTGCTTCGAGGTCGAACAGCGCTCGCTCACGACGCCGGGGTGGTGGCGGAGTATGGATGAAAGCCGGCTTCCTTGGTCGTTGACCCGCACGACTCACAAGAATTCGAGCGAGGACAAGGAGCTGCAGCACAGGTGCGGCTGGCGCGGACCACAACGCGGGTTCAGGGGCGCAGCTCCTGTCGATGTGTCGAGACCCCTTGAGTTTTCCGCAAGGAGCCCGGCCGCACAGGTGCTGCAGCACCGACGTCCGCAGCCGAATTCCTGTGAGAAGTGCGGGTTAGGGTGAGCACTCTATTCGGCGAACAACCGATGGTAGGGCGCGGTCGCCCATCGACCTGATCCCGCAGCGGTTTGAGGTGCGGGCTGCGCCGTCAGCGCAGCTCAAGGTGCCAGTGGGGCGGACGGCGTTCTTCGACCACGGTCAGCCCTCCGGTCTGCTCGACGGCACGGCGAAACGCCCGCTTGTGTTTGGTGCGCATCCCGCGAACCCGGATGTCGAACGCCCCAGCCTTGAGGTGGCGCGAGATGTAGACGCCACGGTTGACCTGGCCTGCGATGATCTTGGTCATGGCGCGCACGATTCGCGCACGACTCCACCGTTTTCGCCGGCCTTTGTTGTACGCACGGCGAATGGGCGTGATCGCGTCCTGGTTCCGGTAGACCATGAGGCGGCTCCCCGCTCGAAGCTTGGAGTACATGGCCCTCGCTTGGCGTCGTGGCGAGCGCGTGCCGCTCGTGACAACCAGCTTCCGGCGGGTCTTCTTGTAGTAGTGTTTTCCCAGGGTGTTGAGCTTGGCACGGACCTTGGGGCCGATCACAACGCCGGACTTTGCCTGCCAGTAACGTCCACGAGGCGCCCGCGCGTCGGCGTCAGGCGTCGCCAGCGACGTGAGTGCAAAGACAACCGCAGCCAGCCACGGCGTGACGGAGCGACGCCTCGGGCGTCGGGTGAGTGTGGTGTTCACGAGGGCAAGCATGGCGGCGCTCAGGTCTCAGGTCCAGCTGCCGCCTACTTCGGTGCCATGCGGATGGCGCCGTCGAGGCGAATAACCTCGCCGTTCAGCATGGCATTTTCGACGATGCTCTGGGCCAGCTGGCCATACTCGTCGGGGTCGCCGAGGCGGTTCGGGAAGGGCACGGTCGCCGCGAGCTCGTTCTGCACCTTGTCGGGCAGACCCGCCAGCATCGGGGTCTTGAAGAGTCCTGGGGCGATGGTGCAGACGCGGATCCCGAAGCGGGCCAGGTCGCGTGCGATTGGCAGCGTCATGCCAACGACCGCACCTTTCGATGCCGCGTACGCGGCTTGGCCGATCTGGCCGTCGTAGGCAGCAACGCTCGCCGTGTTGATGATGACTCCGCGCTCGCCGCCGGCGTTCGGCTCGTTGGCGCTCATGAGCTCAGACGCTAGCCGGATGACGTTGAACGTGCCGCCCACGTTGACGTTGAGGACCCGCTCAAAGAGGTGAAGCGGGTGCGGTCCCTTGCGCGAGATCGTCTTGATGGCCACCGCAATGCCGGCGCAGTTGACGACGGCGTTGAGGCCGCCGAACGCTTCTTTCGTCTTGGCGATGGCCTCGCTGACGCCGTCCTCGCTGGTGACGTCGGTCGGGCAGAAGATGCAGCTGTCGCCAAGCTCAGCAGCGATGTCGTCGCCGGCGCTCGACGGAAGGTCGCAGATGGTGACCTTGGCCCCGTGCTTGACGAAGCGTTTTGCTGTCGCCAGGCCCAGGCCCGAGGCGCCGCCGGTGATGAGAGCGATGGTGTTGGCGAGCTGCATGAAGTCTCCCGGGTCGTGTTTTGAGGCCAGCGTCGGCGTCATCGCGCTAGCGCCGCGCACGATTACTCCGCGCGGCCTGCAGCGGTCAACCAGCGGCGCGCGGTAGGCTCAGCGCTTCACGCGCCAGCAATGCGCTGAGGTCGCCGGGCAGCGGCGCGGTGACGTTGTGACCGCCGTCGAGCCCAAGCCCAAGTGTCACGCAGTGTAGGGCGTGGCGCGGGTGTGCGTCGCAGGGCGTCGCGCGATGCAGCCGCTCGCCGATGAGAGGGTGGCCAAGCGCGTGGAGATGCAGCCGTATCTGATGGGTTCGGCCGGTCGTGGGTCGCGCCTCGATCAGCGTGGCCGTTGGGCTGGTGGCGAGTGGCACAAAACGCGTGTGCGCCGGCCGGCCGGCACGGCTGAGGCACGGAAACGTCCGGCCCGTGGCGTCTCTGCGGGTTCCAACCGCGGCATCGACGTCCTGCGCCTCGTCGAGTGCGCCGTGACACACACCAAGGTAGCGCTTCTTCGCCGACGTCATGCGTCCGCTGAGCTCAGCCACCAGCGCCTTACGCAGCACAAACAGGTTGGTGCCGGTCGTGTCCTTGTCGAGCTGGTGAACCGCCCACACGCGGCGTCGCCGCAACGTGGCCATCAGCCACCCCTGCACGCAGTCAGGATCATCGAGGCTGCGACCGGTAGACGCCAGTCCGCTGGGTTTGTTGACGACCACGACGCCCCGGTCGCGATCGAGCAACAGAATCTCAGGTGCGCTCATCAGTGCAGGTCGTCGACGTCATCGTCCGGCAGCGTGGCTGACCGACCGGGCACCACGTACTCGCCGCCCAGCCACTTGGACAGATCGACCCACCGGCACCGCTTCGAGCAGAACGGCAGATGCGTGCTCTCGTCTTTTTCGAACGCTTTGTCGCAAATGGGGCAGATCATGACGGCCACGATGGTTTTGTTTCGGCAGGCGGCGTGTCAAGCTCCGCGTCGCACGGAAGTGCTTGGTTGGCAATGGGGCCGCGCCTATGCTTGGCGTCGTTCACGACTCGCGAAAGGGTGTTCATGGTCGTCTTGTACATTGCGCTGATGATCGGCGGGCTCATCTTCTTCCACGAGCTCGGTCACTATCTGGTCGCTCGCTGGATGGGCGTCCACGTCATCGAGTTCTCTGTGGGATTCGGTCCCAAGGTCTACAGCTGGAAGGGCAAGCAAGAACACCCCGATGTGCCGCCGACCGAGTACATCATCGCCGCCTTGCCGATCGGCGGCTACGTCCGCATGTACGGCCACGACCCTGCCGACGCGGTTGCCGAGAGCGCGGCGGCGATCTCGTATCGCCACAAACCTGTGTGGCGCCGCTTCCTGATCATGTTCGCGGGGCCCGCCTTCAACCTCATCCTGCCTTTCATCCTCTTCTTTGCCGTCGGCATGGGAACGTCTGAGCTGTCGCCTAGCACCGCCGGCACCGTCGACTTCGGTGGGCCCGCCTGGGAGGCGGGGATTCGCCCAGGCGACACGATCGTTGGGATCGGCGACGACGAGATTCACCACTTCTGGGAGGTGGTCGAGGCTGTCGACGACCGTGGCGGTGACACCGTCGAGGTCAGGTATGATCGACTCGGTGAGGTGCTGACCTCCCAGATGTCGATCGCACTCGTCGAGCAGGAGGTCATCCCCGACGTGATGACGTCTGAGCGTGGCCGCATCGGCATCGGTCTGGGCTACGTCACGCCGGTCGTGGGCGTCGAGGAGGGCTCGGTCGCAGCTGAGGCTGGGCTGACGAGCTGGGACTTGGTTGTGAGCGTCGACGGCAAACCCGTGAACTACCTGGACCGACTGCTGGCGCGCGTGGACCGTGCCGATGGGCCCGTCGAGCTCGGCGTCCTGCGCTTTGATCAGCGTGTGGAGACCGGCGGACTGACCTCCGACCTCGCACGCCCACTCAAGATCACCCTGCCGGCGGCTGAGGGAACGCGCGGGCTGTTCTCATCTGAGTGCTTGGTCCACCGCGTCGTTCCGGGCTCGCCGGCGGCACTCGCTGGGCTCAAGCGCGGCGACCGGATCAGCAAGCTCGACGAGACGCCGTGTGTGTCGTGGATCTTCGCGTCCACCTACCTCCACGAGCACCGGCAGAAGACCATCGCCATCGCCTACACGCGCGGCGGCGATGCCGGCAGCATCGACCTCAACCAGGTCGAGGTTGCCGCACCCCACGAGTTCGACGCCGAGGCGAAGGCATGGATGCACGGCATCGAGATCTACGCCCCCAGCGAGGCGCCGCTGGCGATACCGACGACCAGCCGCTTCGACTACGCGACCAACCTCATGGTGACGGAGTGGGTCGGTGCCATCGAGCGCACCGCCGCGGTCCTTGGCGGGCTCCTCACCGGCCAGATCGGCGTCAAAGACGGCCTGGGCGGACCGGTGATGATCGGCCAGCTGACGGCACGCGCCGCGGAAGAGGGCGTGGGCTACTTCCTCACGCTGATGGCGATGCTCTCGATCAGCCTTGGGCTCATCAACCTGCTGCCGATTCCGATGCTCGACGGCGGCCACATCCTCTTTTTGGCGATCGAAGGTATTCGCCGCAAGCCTGTGTCGATGCGCATCCGCATGATCGCGACGTACGCGGGTCTCGCCTTCATCGTGGTCTTGATGATCGTCGTCTTACGCAACGACCTGCAGCGCTGCTTCGCGCCCGCGATGTTGTGGTGGTAGAGGGTCGCGACCGGCGCTCCGTTCACCGGATCGGGCGGCGCAAGCGCCTCAAGGGGCGATCGGGCCCGCAGGGGCCAGTCGTGGTCGGCTTCGAGCTGGGCGGCGGACATCTCAGTGCTGCGCTGTGGCGGCTGCCGAAGGAGACCGGACAGCCTGCGACCGCTTGGCGACTGCTTGAGTCCGTCACCGCGCATCGCGGTCACAGGCATGCCGACAGCCTGCTGCAGTTCGTCCACAACGGGCTTGCGCGTCATGAGCTTGCGCCGTCGGACATCGCCGTGGTGGCCGCCGGCAGCGGTCCGGGCGGCTTCACGGGGATCCGCGTGGGTCTTGCGACGGCGATTGGGCTCTCGGTCGGCACGGGCGCGGTCGTCTGGCCCGTCTGCAGCCTTCGAGCCCTGGCGCAGCCAGGCGCCGGTATTCGCAACGGCGTCGTCGTGCCGCTGATCGACGCCCGGCGCGGCGAGGTGTATGGCGCTGCGTTCGAGGTCAAAGACGGACGGGTAGGGCGTCAGCTCATGCCGCCGATGATTGGGACGTGCGATGCCGTCATGGCTGCCACCCGAGACGCTGGTGTGACGCAGCCGCTGGTCTTTGGTTCGGGGGCTGTGGTTTACGACGTGGCGTCGGAGGTGCCACCCAGCTGGCACGTTGCGAGTGCAGCCCACCTTGGCTGGGTCGCAGCGTTGGCATGGGAGAAGGCGGGAAGGGCGGCCGAAGCCGCACCTCTGGTTGATCCTAGCTATTTACGAAAGAGCGACGCAGAGCTATCAGCGGAGGCACGTGAGATGCAGGCGCGCGAGGGGAACAGCTGATGGCAGCGTACAAACACACCAAGTTCATCTTTGTGACGGGCGGCGTAGCGTCGTCCCTCGGCAAGGGACTCACCGCGGCAGCGCTCGGAGCCTTGCTCGAGTCGCGAGGGCTGAACGTCACGATCCTGAAGATGGATCCCTACCTCAACGTGGACCCCGGGACGATGAACCCGTTCCAGCACGGTGAGGTCTTCGTGACCGATGATGGCGCCGAGACCGATCTCGACCTCGGGCACTACGAGCGCTTCATCTCCGTGACTACGACGCGTCGCAACAACTTCACGTCCGGCCAGATCTACGACACCGTCATCAGCAAGGAGCGCCGCGGCGACTACCTCGGCGGGACCGTGCAGGTGATTCCCCACGTCACCAACGAGATCAAACAGCGGATGGTCGACGCCTCCGAGGGGCGCGACGTCGCGATCGTTGAGGTCGGTGGCACGGTCGGGGACATCGAGTCGCTGCCCTTTCTTGAGGCCGTTCGTCAGCTCTCATTTGACGTGGGCCACGAGAACTCAGTGTTCATCCACCTCACGCTCGTGCCGTTCATCGCAGCGGCCGGCGAGCTCAAGACCAAGCCGACTCAGCACTCCGTGAAGTCGCTGCTTGAGATCGGTATCCAGCCGCACATCATTGTGTGTCGGACCGATCGACCGCTCACGCTCGAGATCAAAAAGAAGATCAGCCTCTTCTGCAACGTGCGCACCAACCGCGTCATCACGGCCGAAGACCAGAAGACGATCTACGCGTTGCCGGGCGCCCTGCACGCCGAGGGGCTCGACGACCAAGTGGTCGAGCAGCTCAACATCTGGTGCCGAAAGCCTGACCTGACGCCTTGGGAGGAGGTGGTCGCGACCACCCTGCGCCCGACCGAGCAGGTCGACATCGCGGTTGTCGGCAAGTACGTCGACCTCGTCGAGAGCTACAAGTCTCTCAACGAGGCCCTCAAGCACGGCGGCCTCAGCAACAAGTGCAAGGTGGAGCTCCACTACCTCGACAGCGAGAAGTTCGAGGACCCTGCCCACGTGGAGGCCGCGCTCGCCAACGTCGACGGCTTGCTGGTCCCGGGCGGTTTCGGACACCGAGGCATCGAGGGCAAGATCGCCGCCATCAAGTTCGCGCGCGAACGCGAGATTCCCTTCTTTGGGATCTGCCTAGGCATGCAGTGCGCTGTGATCGAGTTCGCTCGGCACGTGGCGGGGCTGCCAGCGGCGAACTCGACGGAGTTTGATGAGGACACGGCCCACCCGGTCATCCACCTCATGGATGCGCAGAAGAAGGTGCTCGACAAGGGCGCGACCATGCGGCTTGGCGCCTACCCCTGCACCATCTTGCCCGAGACGTTGGTGCACCAAGCCTACGGGAAGCGCCTGATCAGCGAGCGGCACCGTCACCGCTACGAGTTCAACAACGCCTACCGCGAGCAGCTCCACGAGCATGGGCTGAAGGCCACCGGCGTTCACACGGAGCTCGACCTCGTCGAGACCGTCGAGATCGGTGCCCATCCCTACTTCGTCGGGGTGCAGTTCCATCCCGAGTACAAGTCCCGTCCGCTGGCGCCGCATCCGCTCTTTTCCACCTTCGTGAAGGCAGCGGTCGAGTTTCGGGCCTCCCAGGCGACGAAGGGCAAGCGGGCGTCGAAGGGCTGACGCGTGTCGCTAGAGCACCGAACGGGTGGGTAGCGTGCGGATCGGCGCGGTTTTGGGCCGTCGCTGAAGTGATCTCGAGATCAACAGGAGCTGCGCCCCTGGACCCGCGTTGAGCGCATCACGAAGTCATCAGACTTCGCATTTCCCCGAACGCTGCTAGCCTCGACTTTAGCCATTTTGAACGTGCCGCCGCTGACGTCGTCCGTGCACAGCTGGGTGAGGCGAACACGTTGCGGCCTTCTAAGACCACTCCGGCCTCACCCACCTCCACACCGCCGACTGGATAACGTTCGCAAACCTCACGTTGTCCACGAGCGGCTTGGACAACGTTCGCAAGACTCACGTTGCCCACACGAGCCACGACGACTGCTGCAGATCACCTGATGATTCCCGGGGATCATCGTCGCCGCCGCCGCGGCTTGTGGGGATGTGGGAGCCGTGTCGGACTCCGTCCGTACCGACTTCCAAGGGCTTGTGGACAACCTCGTGCTGTCAGCGATCCTTGAGTCATCCGCTCGGTTGTCCAAGCCGGCGGTGTGCAGGTTGGTGAGGCCGCGAGAGGCGAATTGGCAGCAACATCTTCGTCTCACCAAGCTGTGCACGGACGGCGCCAGCCCGGCATGTCCACAGACGCTTGATTTTGTGCGTTTTTCGCTTGGCGGCCTCGGATTATCAAAACGGCTAAAGTCGCCGCTAAAGCACCCTTCGGGAGGCGTGCGTCACGACGACGGTGGTGCGCTGCCGCGTCGCGATCGGTCTTGGCGGCGGTTGGACGGACTGCTCGGCGAGCGGGGCGACGCAACCGTGCTCCGCGCTGATGTGCGGCGCCCGCCGTCGCTGCGCGGCTCGGCATGCGGAGCCACTCCGCCAACGCCGCGACGCGGAGCGCGCTGGCGGTCTCGCGGCGAGACACGCTGGTTTCCTTGGGTTCTGCAATGACCGGCGCCCGCTGCCGCTCGCTTGCATAGGCCCACCCTATCACAGTCATCCGAACAATCGATTTCGCGAATATCCACTGAGCGGCTAGGGTCCCCCGTGCGAGCCAGCAGGAACTGGCTAGGCCACCCGAACCCAACAACAACAACGGAGACAGAACATGGCGAATCCAGAAGGAAAGTGCCCAGTGATGCATGGCGGCAACCGGCAGGCCGCAACGGGAAGCACAGCCAATCAGCACTGGTGGCCCAACCAGCTCAGTCTCAAGATCCTCAACCAGAACGCGCCCCAGATTGACCCGCTGGGCGGCGACTTCGACTACGCCGAAGAGTTCAAGAGCCTGGATCTCGCGGCCCTCAAAGCCGATCTCACGACGCTGATGACGACGTCTCAGGACTGGTGGCCAGCGGACTACGGCCACTACGGCGGCCTCTTCATCCGCATGGCCTGGCACAGCGCCGGTACGTACCGCATCCAGGACGGCCGAGGTGGTGCAGGCACGGGAACCCACCGCTTCGCGCCGCTCAACAGCTGGCCCGACAACGGCAACCTCGACAAGGCACGCCGCCTCATCTGGCCGCTCAAGCAGAAGTACGGCAAGAAGATCTCCTGGGCCGATCTGATGATCCTTGCGGGCAACGTGGCGCTTGAGTCGATGGGCTTTAAGACCTTCGGATTCGCTGGCGGACGCGCGGATGTCTACGAGCCCGAGGAAGACATCTACTGGGGCCCCGAGGCCGAGTGGCTCGGCGACGCCCGCTACAGCGGCGATCGCGAGCTAGCCGACCCGCTTGGCGCCGTTCAGATGGGACTCATCTACGTCAACCCGGAGGGGCCTAACGGCAACCCCGACCCGCTCGCCTCGGCGCGCGACATCCGCGAGACCTTCCGCCGCATGGCCATGAACGACGAGGAGACCGTTGCTCTCGTCGCGGGTGGACACACCTTCGGTAAGGCCCACGGAGCCGGCGACCCCGACGCCCATGTTGGGCGCGAGCCAGAAGGCGCCAGCATCGAGGAGCAAGGCCTTGGCTGGAAGAACACCCTGGGCACCGGCAACGGCTACCACACCATCACCAGCGGTGTGGAAGGCGCGTGGACGACCAACCCGACCCAGTGGGACAACGGCTACTTCGACGTGCTCTTCGGCTACGAGTGGGAGCTGACCAAGAGCCCGGCAGGTGCCCAGCAGTGGACGCCGACGGACCCGGCGGCCAAGACGACCGTCCCCGACGCCCACGACCCGACGAAGACCCATGCGCCGATGATGACGACGGCAGACATGGCGCTGAAGAAAGACCCGGCGTACCTCAAGATCTCCAAGCGTTTCCACGAGAACCCCGATCAGTTCGCCGACGCGTTCGCCCGCGCTTGGTACAAGCTGACCCATCGCGACATGGGTCCGCGCTCGCGCTACCTCGGCGCGGATGTGCCGGAAGAGGTCCTGATCTGGCAAGATCCCGTGCCGGCCGTGGACCACGCCCTCATCGGCGCGTCCGAGATCGACGCGCTCAAGGCCAAGATCTTGGCCTCCGGCCTGTCGATCAGCGAGCTCGTCAGCACCGCATGGGCGTCGGCCTCGACGTTCCGCGGCAGCGACATGCGCGGCGGCGCGAACGGCGCCCGCATCCAGCTGGCGCCTCAGAAGGACTGGCCGGCGAACAACCCCGCTGGGCTCGCCAAGGTCCTCGAGACCCTCAAGGGCATTCAGAGCGGCTTCAGCGGAACGGTCTCGCTTGCCGACCTCATCGTGCTCGGTGGCTGCGCGGCTGTCGAAGCCGCCGCCAAGAAGGCCGGCAGCAACGTCACGGTGCCGTTCACGCCGGGCCGGACCGACGCGACAGACGCTCACACCGACGTCGAGGCGTTTGCGGTGCTCGAGCCGAAGGCCGATGGCTTCCGCAACTACCGCGCCGAGGGCAAGCACCGCTTGGCCGCCGAGGAAGCGCTGGTCGACAAGGCAGCGCTCTTGACCCTGACGGCACCCGAGATGACGGTGCTGGTCGGCGGCTTGCGGGCGCTCGACGCCAACACCGGCGGCGCAAAGCACGGCGTGTTCACGAAGCGTCCAGGCACGCTGAGCAACGACTTCTTCCTCAACCTGCTCGACATGGGCACGACATGGAAAGAGTCGGCAACGCCCGGCGTCTTTGAAGGCCGCAACGCTGCTGGTGAGGTCGTCTGGACCGGCACGCGCGTCGACCTCATCTTCGGCTCGAACTCGCAGCTTCGCGCTCTGGCCGAGGTCTACGCCGGCAGCGATGGGCAAGACATCTTCGTCAACGCCTTCGTCGCCGCCTGGAACAAGGTCATGAACCTCGACCGTTTCGACGTGGCAGACGCTCGCGTCTAACCCCCAAGCGGGTCGCAACCGACAAAGGGCATGCCTTCTCGTTGAAGGCATGCCCTTTGTCGTTTGAGCTGCGTGTATCGGCGGCGGCCAGTGGGTGGGGCCAGGTGCCCCTGTCCATCGCCAGAGTGGGGCGACATCTCCCCGCCGGGGCTCGTGATTTCAGCCACTTAGAGCGGCATGGCGCGTGCTTGAGACAGAGGTCCACCTTTTCGTTGGAGGACCCTAATGAGACTCAGTGCAACAGCCCTCACCAACACCGGGCGCCGTGAGAGCAATCAAGACGCCTATCTCGTCGATGAACACGCCGGCGTCTTCGCCGTTGCTGACGGTATGGGCGGCTATCAGGGCGGCGAGGTCGCCAGTGCGCTCGCCGTGGCGACCCTGGCCGACTTTGTCCGCGGCGTGCAGCGCGACGACGAGCAGACCTGGCCCTTTGGCAGACGCTGCGACATCAGTGAGGGTGAGAACACGCTCGACCAGGCGATCCGCTTGGCGCATCGCTTCGTCGTTGGCGCGCGCCCGTCGCCGAACGCCAAGATGGGCACGACCATCGCCGCACTGCTCGTCGATGGGGAGACACTCTCGCTGGCACACGTGGGCGACAGTCGAATCTATCGGTGGCGCAACGGCGAGCTGACGCAGCTGACGCGTGACCACTCGGTCGTCGAAGAGCTTCGAGCCAAGGGTGTGCTCGACGACGATGACTGCCCGGCGCGCTTCGGGCACCTCATCACGCGGGCGCTCGGCGTCGATGGTTGGTCCTACGCGACCACCGGCGTCGACACGCCGCAGCATGGCGACCGCTACCTTCTGTGTTCCGATGGTCTGTCGGCGGTGGTCTCCGCGTCCACGATGGCAGCCCACTTGGCCTTTCCGTCACGCCTGGGAGCGGCAGAGCGTCTGGTGCATGCCGCACTCGAACACGGCTCAACCGACAACATCACCGTCGTCGTCGTGGGCGTCTCCGCGGCGTAGGGAGTGGCGTGTGAGCAGCCCGCGCAAGGTCTTGCGATCGATCCCCGCAGCCCGAGCCATGGCGCTTAGGTTCGCCGGGAAGCGATCGCGGAGCTGCGTGAGATAGCTCGCCTCGAACGCCTCGACGACCAGCGCTCGGGCGCTCTTAAAGTCGAGGTCGGTGCGCACGGCGAGGGTCTCGGTGCTCTGCTCGCGGAGGCTGATGCGAAGAGCGTCGAAGCTGTCGGCGCCCGGCGACAGGACCAGCGCACGCTCAAGGACGTTCCGCAGCTCGCGGACGTTTCCCGGCCAGGTGTGGCTGGTGAGCTTGGCAAGGTTCGCCCCACCGACCTCGCATGGGTCCAGCCCGCCTCGGCGCAGGATCGCTCGGGCGATAGGCGCGATATCCTCAGGGCGCGCGCGGAGTGGCGGGACCTCGAGCCGGACGACCGCGAGGCGATAGAAGAGGTCCGGACGAAACGACCCACCGGCGACGCGCTCTTCAAGGTTTGCGTTGGCAGCGGCGACGACACGGACGTCGACGGACGTCTGGGCGTCAGCACCAACGGGCTGGACGGTGCGACTCTCGAGCACCCGCAGCAGACGGGCCTGGGCGGCGAGCGAGAGGTTGGCGACCTCGTCGAGAAAGAGCGTTCCGCCCGACGCCTGAACGAACGCGCCCTTGCGGGGCCGCTCAGCGCCGGTGAAGGCGCCTCGGACATGACCAAAGAGCGCGCTCTCAAGCAGAGCCTCTGGCAGCGCCCCGCAGTCGATGGCCACGAACGCTTGCTTGCGACGAGGGCTGTTGGCGTGGAGCTCGCGTGCCACGAGCTCTTTGCCTACGCCGGTCTCGCCTTCGATGAGGCAGGTGGCGTCGGACATCGCGGCCAGCTCGATCATCGTGAAGAGCCGGCGCATCGACACGCTCTCAGCGACCAGCTCGCCCACGCGTCGTGCGTCGGCTGGTCGCACATCCACGTAGCGGCTGGTGGCCTGAATGCTCAGCGGCGTCCGGCCGATGGTGAAGGTATCGCCGAGGTTGAGGCTCGCCGAGCCTACCTGGGCGCTCCGAAAGAGGATGCCGTTGGTGCTGCTGAGGTTTCGGACCTCAAAGCCGTTGCCATCGCGGGCGACGCGGACGTGGCGGTCGGAGATGCGCGGGTCGTCGATGACCAGGTCGCAGTCGGGGCTCGCTCCGATGACGATCGGACCGTCGCCAAGCGGCACGGTCCGACCCATCGCGGGACCCTCGACGACAACCAGCTGAACCCGTCGTTCGCGCTCGATCTCCGACACCATATGAGCAAGCTCTAAGCCGTAGGCGGTGGCGATCGTCTGTCGTTTTGTCATGGCGGCTGCCCTCGTAGGGTGCACGGCTGCGCGCTGGCATGTGATGCCGCGGCGGCCTTGTCCTAATCACGACACCTCAGCGGCTTACTCGGAGCACGCTTGGGCTGTCGCCGGCGCAACCATGGCGCTATCCCGTGCTCTGCCGCACTTGCGTGTCGGTCGGATGGGCAACCTGTCGGGCACGAGCTCAGTAAACCGAGCACCGACCCGATGGGACTCGGTGACCGACGACGGACGTCGAGCACCGAGTCCAGCTCCTGGGCAGGTTGGAAGCCAACCGCTCGGTGGTCTTGAGACTACCAGGGGTCCGAGGAGCCGCCTGAGCCGCCTGAGCCGCCTGAGCCACCTGAGTTGCCGAACGAGCCGCCGCCGGACGCGCTGCCAAACGAGCCGCTGCTGCCTGACGAGCTACCGCCAGACGAGCCTTCAAAGGCGCCGCTGCCGGACTCGCTGCCGCTCGATGGCCCGCTTGGATCGTTGCCGCCAGGGCTCGGGTCCCCCGATCCGAAGGGGGTCGGGTCGCCACTCGGTGGCCCCCAGCCGCCCGGCCACGGATCGCCGCTGGCCTCGTCGAGGCCTTCAGGACCGGTGTCGTCACCCCTCGGCGGCCAGTCGCTCAGCCCGTCGTCTCCGCTGTCATGCGGGGTCGGGTCGAAGGGCGCGTCGTAAGGAATCGCGTCAGCTTGGAAGGTCGACATGCCCTCGTCGACCGAGTGGTTCGACCACTTCATGAGCCAACGCCAGATCGGCTGGGCGACACAGACGCAGCGGGACCGCATCACGAGCTCATTCGGGTCAGGATTGGTGACGATGAAGGGCGAGCTGCCTTCCTCCTCGTCGTCGTCCAAGCGTGGGTCGTCATCGGTGAGGCGCGGGTCATCCTCGCGCAGCGTGTCGGCAAGCCGTGTGACTGTTCCCCGCAGCAGGTCGTAGCGCTCGCCGGCGGCAATCACGACAAACCCCTGCTGTGGGGTCGGCGGTGGCACATTGCGCGCGCGCGCCCACTCCGCGAGTGTCCACGTCACCCCGTCAGGGCACGTCAGCGTCACATGGTTGGCGTCCACCCCTGAGGCCACCAGAAAAATGCTGTTGTTCTGTCGCAAGTCGACATGCACCTCGTGCTCTGTCCCCGAGCGTTGGGGGGCCACAGGAACCACCCGAACCAGCTCGTCGTGCATGGCGATCTCGACGCCGAAGTCGTGTGCACGTTCCTCTCCATCCGCACAGCCGGCTGCTGCTGTGCCTAGCACTGCACACGCAGCCCATAGACCGATCCCTCTCATCCTTTCCTCCTCATTGACGGCAAATTGGGGTCGGCGCCACTCTGGCGCTGACCCATTCAACAGACTAGGTAGGATGGCAATCTCGTGCGTGCGAAATAGCGGCATGAGGAGGCGAAAAAACCTCGCAGTTTGGCAAAAGATGCCTCGGTCGAACCGAAGAACCAGCGACTGTGCGCCTGAGTTGGTCGGCGCTCTGGAGGCACGCACGCTGCAAGTGATCTGACGTCACCGGGCGCCGCAGGTTTCGACGCGGCCAGGGCACACTGCGGCGGTGCCGATGAAGGGCTTTCCCGCTTCGAGTGAGACTCGGCCAACGACCGTCACAAGCTCTCCGACGTGGCCCTTGAAGCTTCG
>CALHXW010000109.1 GCA_938040325.1 uncultured bacterium
ACGCGCGTCCTCAAAACGAAAATTTCCCGAGGGCAGCTAGAGCACCGAACGGGTGGGTAGCGTGCGGATCGGCGCGGTTTTGGACCGACGCTGGGCGTCGCTTCGTCGGTCACGTATCCCGATATGCTCTGTCCTCGCGTCCTTGAGCACCGGCTCAATTCCACGTCGATCCAGGCGGTAACCACCCGTTCGGTGATCTAGCGGCGCTCGGGGAATCTCCGGCAGCGGCCTGCGTCTCCAACGTGCGAGCAACGACCTCGCGGCGGCGTGAGAGCGTGCCGGCGACGAGAGTTCGTTGGGTCGGCTCCCCGGATGCCGCAGACGGACGCGAAACGTCCACCCAATCATCTGCCCTCTTGGTCCATGGGAGCTACCGCCAGCAGCTCTAGCGCGCGTGCAGCTGCACGGACCACGATGCTGCGGTATTGTCTCGCGACTTGGAGGTAGACCATGACTCGGATTGCTGGACACCTAAGACATCTCGCGCTTGCAGCGACGCTCGCGGCCTTCGCCGGTGCCGCGTGCTCGGACGACCCGAACACGGCACCGGACACCATAGAAGACGCGGTGGCCGACACCGACACCGACACCGGCACGGACACGGCCGAGATCGTCTACGAGGTGCCGGACTACGTCCCCAACCCTGAGACCCCAGCCGACGAAGTGGTCGGCGCGGACGACCTCAGCGGCCCGGTTCGCGTCGTCTATGACACGCGCGGCATTCCTCATATCTACGGCGAGAGCATCGGCGACCTAGCCTACGTGCAAGGCTACATCACCGCTCGCGACCGCATCTTCCAGATGCACACCCTGCGCAGCGCGGCGCGCGGTACCCTCGCGCAGCTCAGCGGCTCTGGCGCGCTGGGCGGCGACCTCTTGTTAAGGATGCTCAAGCTGCGTGACGCCGCTGAAGGCATGACCGACCGGATCGAGGCCAACCATCCGGAGCTCTGGCTCGCGTTGACCCGCTATGCCGATGGCGTCAATCGCTACCTCGCCAGGCTCCGAGCCGGTGAGGTTCAGGGCGGCGCCCTCGAGATCAACATCTTCGGCCCCGAGGTTCTCACCGACTGGACGCCCGTCGACACGCTCGTCATCGTCCGACTCCAGACCTGGGACCTCGGGTTTGGCGGCCAAGTCGACAAGCTCGAGCTCCTCAACAAGCTGATGGAGCTGCGGGAACGCTTTGGAGAGACGCCGCTCGCCGGCGCGGTCAAGGACATGGCGGACTTCCGCCCGGCCTATCAGGCCTCCAGCATCGAGCCCGAAGGCGGCGCGAACACTGTCGGAGCATACGACCTCGACGCCTTCTTTGCCGACAGCTTCGTCAACACCCTCAAGAGCGACGTCGCCAAGCGCGTGATTGCACCTCTCAAGGCGCTCGACAACATCCCTCACCACGCCTTCCGAGGCGACAAGGTCGAGTTCGGCAGCAACAACTGGTTGGTCAGCGGCGCTCACACCCAGAGCGGTAAGGCCATCGTTGCCAACGACACGCACCTAGCCCTGCGAAACCCAGCCGTGTTCTACCAGGTCCACCTCTCCAACACCCTCGCGGGCGGCGACCTCAACGTGGCCGGCGTGAACTTTGCGGGCGCTCCCGGCATCGTCTTGGGCCACAACGACTTCGGCGCCTGGGGTGGTACGGTCTTCTATTCCGACGTCACCGACTTCTACATCGAGCAGCTCAACAACGCTGGGGACGCGGTCAACTTCGAGGGTAAGTCGATTCTACTGACGCGCCGTCCCGAGGTCTTCCGTTACCCGAAGTCTGCAAGTCAGGGTTGCTTGGACGTGGCCCCCACCTGGGTGACCAACCTGCCTCATGAGGTCGTTGTCGAGGGCGGCACGTGCGTGTTGACCGTGACGTTCCTCGACGTCCCCCACCACGGTCCGATCATCCCGTGGAGCTTTCAGGACGACAAGAACGGCGCTCCGATTGCGGTCTCTTGGAAGTGGACGGGCTTTGAGCCCACCGATGACCTCGTTGCGGTCTGGGGCCTCAACCGCGCCACCGACGTCAGCTCGTTCAAGAGCGCTCTCGATAACTTCGGCGTGGGCGCCCAGAACTGGATCTGGGGCGACGTGACCGGTGACATCGCCTGGTACCCCTCGCACCTTCTACCGGTCCGCAAACACATCGCTGCCGGCGACACGACGTATCCGCCCTTCCTTCCAATGCCTGGCCACACCGGCGCCACCGAGTGGGACGGCTTCGTGCCCCGCTCGGAACTTCCCCAGGTCACCAACCCGGCCAGCGGCTACCTCGTGACCGCGAACGCCGACCCTACAGGCACGACCTTTGACAACGACGCGTTCAACGATGGCGTCTACTTGAGCCCCATCTGGGCACCAGGCTACCGTCTGGGCCGAATCCAAGAGCGGTTGGCCGAGACCGTCGCTGCCGGAGACGTCACGGTCGCTGACATGCAAGCCATCCAGGGAGACCATCGCTCGAACGTCGGAGCCCAGATGTCGACCGCATTGCTAGAGGCAATCGACGCGGCCGAGTCTGGCGCCGATCCGAGCGCTGCGCCCCTCTACAACGCGCGCATGGGCGAGATTCGCTCCCTGCTCGCAGGCTGGGCAACACGCGGTCACCTCGCTGCGAACGGTGTCGGTGCCGCCAACGGCAGCGACGAAGCGCTCGACGCAGCAGCCACGGCCGTCTTTAACAGCTGGCTCATCTTTGTGATCAAGGACGCCATCGGCGACGAGGGCATGGACGAGCTTGGGACCTCGGTCACAAGCCGGGTCATGGCGCGCCTCGTGAGCCGTCCCGAAGAGATGAACACCTTCGACCCGTCGCTCGGCGACAGCCTCCTCTGGGATAACCAAGACACGCCCGACACGACCGAGACGCGTGCGTTCATCATGGTTGGTGCTCTCGCCAAGGCCCTCGACTTCCTCGCCGACACCGACGCCGTGGGCCCCCGCAACGCCGGAGGCTTCGGTACCACCAACATCGACGAGTGGCGCTGGGGTGCGCTCCACACCATCACCTTGCGCAGCAACATCGCGCCGAACTTCTCGATCCCCCCATCGACGTCGCTGCCTGATGGCTTCCCCCGCCACTGCGACAACTTCTGTGTCGACGCGAGTCACCCTGGCCTGTCCGACACCGACTTCCGCTTTAGCGGCGGCGCGGCCATCCGCAACGTCTTCGAGCTGTCGAGTCCCCCGACCTTCAATGGCGTCATCCCCGGCGGCCAGCAGGAAGGGCCCAGCCAGCCTCACTACGCCGACGAGATGGCGCTGTGGGTCGCCAACGAAGCGCCGCGAGTTCCGTTCGCTCCAGCGGACGTGGTCGCTGCGAAAGAACGCATCATCGACTTTGCGCCCGCGCCTTAGCGCACGGCGGCGTGGCGCGTCTGAGTCAATGACTCGGTCGCGACTCGCCGCCCGCCTTAGAGGCGGTAGCGCAAAGTGAGCTTGAAGTCGCGTCCCGGAGCGTCAAACCCGGACCCGTGCCAGCGGTAGTTGGTGTCGAAGAGGTTGTCGACGGCGAGTCCGACGTCCAAGCCCGACATCGGCGTGATGCGGGCGCTCAGCCCGAAGCGTTGCCAGCCCGGCGTGCCCGCGCAGTCGTCGAGTACCTGATGGTCAGCGGCAGGATCTCCGCAGATCCGAAGGTCTCTGCGGTCGGCTGGCGCAAGGTTCGGTTGTGCCGCAGCAAAGCGTAGCCGCGCGCCGAGCTGAAGCCCGGCAAGCGACGGAATCGACCCGACCACAGCCACACTCCCGTTCAGGGGCGGCAGCCGTCGCGGTAGCTCGCCGGCTGCTCCCGAAGTGCGGTAGACGACGCCGTCAATGATGCTGAACGAACCCTCCAGCCGTAGCTCCGGCAGGGGCGACACCACCGCCCCAAACTCGATCCCATCAAAGCGGCTTCGACTCGCGTTGACGCGCTTGAAGACATCCTTGCCATCCACTGACGACTCGCCGTTGAACGTCGAGGCCTCGCGTACAACCGCGTCTTCAACGACCGACCGGAAGTAGCCGACCGCAATATGTGCTTCGGGAAGCCCCCACTTGAACCCTGCCTCGAACGTATCGCTCGTCTCCTGCTGGAGGTCCGGGTTAGGCACCTCGAACGTGGAGCCAGTGTCGCCGAGCGCAGTCGTCTCCTGCAGGTTTGGTGCGCGAAAGCCCTGCACCCAGCTTCCGTAGAGGTTCAGGCGCTCGGAGATAATCGCCGACACCGACGCGCTGCCTGCGAAACCCGCATGGTCATAGGCGACGTCACCCAGCCCAGTCACGCCGCTGGCGTCGGCGCGCCCGTAGGTCCCCCGCACGCCACCGGTGAGCTTCAACTCGAAGGTACCTGGGTCCACATAAGGCCACCACTTCCCATGGACAAAGCCACCCGCTGTGAAGGCGCTGGCGCCGTCTGGGAATGTGCTGTTGGTCCCTTCACTCGCTTCGCTACCAACGCTCTCGAACCTTCCGTCGATGCCGAGGTCGACCACCAGCCTGCCCGACAGCCACTCCAGCCGCGCGTGAGCCTCGGCGAGCACAGCGAGCGTGTCGTCGCGATGCTGTGTGGTCGACGTCACGGCCGCGTCGCTCGCGGCGATACAGCCGATCCGGTCGACGACAGCACCGTCGTCGTCTCGCTCGCAACGGCGGCGGTCCACCGTCTCGTCGAGGCGGTGCAGCCCCACCCTAACCTCAGCGCGCGTCAGCCCGACCGACCGCGTCGGCCGATGAACCAGCCGCAGGTAGCCGAGCTCCGACCCGTTGTCGTAGCGACGAATGTCACCCTTTCCGATGTTGTCGATGCGCCGGGCGTCCGGCAGCTGTGTTCCGACAAGCACCAAGTCGAACCGCAGGGTCGCGCTTGGACGCCACTGAAGCTTTGCCGCGAAGTCCAGCTGCTCAAACCCAGAGAGCGGCACCGTGTCGCCCCCTCCCACGCGGAGCGTGTGGCGCTTGCGGTAGCCAACCTGTGCCCAGCCGGCCCAGTCGCCGGAGCGGCCTCCGACCAAGCCTGTCGCGTGCAGCCCGGTGTCCGCTGAGGCGCCGCTGACCTGAACCTCGGCGTGCCAGCCCTCCTCGTCGCTGACAGGGCGCGTCAGGTAGTTGAGCGCGCCGCCCATGCCCTCGCTGCCGTAGAGCAACGAGCTCGGCCCCACAAGCACCTCGACGCTACCGAGCACCAAGGGGTCGACCAGTGCAGCGTACTGGTTGGGTCCGGTCCGGAAGGTGCTCAGGTTAAAGCGCATCCCGTCCAAGAGCACCACGTTCTGAGGCCCAATGAGACCGCGGAAGAGCGGCGCCCCTGCGCCACGGTTGGTCCGCTGCACAAACACGCCGGGAAGCCCGTCGGCCGCATCGAGCCCGTCGAGAGGCGCCTGTCCGAACCAGCTGCCGGCCTCCTTGACGCTGACCATCCGCTCTGTCCCAAACACTGGACCACTGTCGCTGCCCGGGCTCACGATCGTCACGTGATGAGGCTCACTCGCCTGGACTAAGCCCAGGCCCAAAACCAACATCAACAGGCTCGCCAACAGTGTTCTCATGCACACGGTTCCAGGTCTCAAGCAACGCCCTCAGCTCCTACGGCGGGGACTTTCCGTCAGCTTCGGCGCAAGTTCAAGGCCGCTCTCTCAAACCCCGCGGATGCCCGTTTCATCGTGTTGAGACGAGGCGCTGGCCCGAAGGCGTCACGCGATGGCGCGCGAGCGCGCCTCTGGGCCGAGCTTGAGGGCGGCATCGAAAGGCCTGGCGGGGCCAACTTGAGGAGGAAGTGACACCGACATCGACCCAAGACGCCCGCGATGCTCGCCGGCAATCTTGAGACGAGACACGCGCCCGACGTGACGCGGAGGTCTGGGACTAGTCCCAAAACAAGCGCTCTTTCCGGCTGCGGCTTTGGCGGATGCCCTCGCCAGCGACGTCCGTGCGTTCGCTTCGCTCACCTGGACTCGACGATGCACGCATCGCC
>CALHXW010000110.1 GCA_938040325.1 uncultured bacterium
GTGATGGGTACGCGTGCCGGGTGTCGGGTGAAGCGCGATGGGTGCTGGGTACGCGTGATGCGTGCTGGGTACGCGTGCCGGGTGATGCGTGATGCGTGATGGGTACGCGTGCCGAGTGACGCGTGATGGGTACGCGTGCCGGGTGTCGGGTGAAGCGCGATGCGTGCTGGGTGAGGCGTGATGGGTGCTGGGTGAGGCGTAATGGGCTTGAGTTGGTCATCGCGTTAGGGCCAAGTGACGCCTGAAGGCCGTCGCCGACGTTGTCGTCGATGGCCTTAGCCGTCAGGTGGCTGTCCTGCGCGGTCGCCGATTTTCGCATTGGGGTTCGTTGCTCCGCAAGGCCGGGGCCGTGCTCGCCATGCTCACTGCGTTGCGCGTGGCTGCGCGCGGTCGCCTTCGGCGAGCCTTGCGGAGCAACGAACCGCAATGCGGTGGGGTGGGCGTCTCTCCGGACGTCGGGGCAGACGCTCAATCTCATCTCAAGGAGTCCACGAATGCTTCGCATCTATTCCCTCGCCATCTCCATCGTCGCCGACGCCGGCAAAGCAGCCGTCGCCATTGCCAAGTTTGACCGCGACCTCGCGCGTCAGCTGCGGCGCGCGGCGGCTTCGGTGCCCCTCAACATCGCTGAGGGAGCGGGGGTCAGCGGCGGCAACCGACGGGTGCGCTATCAGACCGCGCTCGGCTCCGCCTATGAGGTTCGCGCCTGCCTCGACGTCGCGGCAGCGCTGGGCTACATCGACGCTGTCAGCGACCGCACCAAGGACGGGCTCGGCCGCGTCCTCGCGACGCTGACGAAGCTCGCGACCTGACGAATGCCTCGCGGCCGCGCAATGACGCGGCCGCGTTTACCTTCGGGCCGCGCTCGTGCCCGAGCCCACGCCCGAGCCCACGCCCGAGCTCGCGCTCACGCCCACGCCCACGCCCGCGCTGGCGCCCACGCCCGCACGAATCTAGCCGCCTTCGACGCTCACAAAGGCAGCTCAAGCTGTCGCGGCTCGTCCTCGCTGGCAAAGCCGCTCGCGCTCAGCCCGATCAATCGCACCGGCCTCACGCCCGCCTTCGTGGCGGTCACGAGAAGCTCGGCCGCCACGGACGTGAGGACCCGCGCGCTATCCGTGGGTGACGCCAGCGTCTGTGACCGTGTCAGCGTCGTGAAGTCGCTGTAGCGAACCTTCAGCGTCACCGTCCGGGCTTTTCGGTCGATTCGACGAAGTGAGCCAGCAACGCGCTCGGCCTGCTGCGTCAGCGACTCGATGAGCACATCGACATCGACCACATCGCCGGCAAACGTCCGCTCAGAGCCCTTGCTCTTGGGCTCGCGGTGGGGCGTGACGCGGCGGTCGTCGCGGCCACTGGCGAGCCCGTGCAAAAAGAGTCCGTGCTTTCCGAAACGACGGGCCAGCACCTCGGGCTTGAGCTCCCGTAGCTGGCCGGCAGTGCGTATCCCGAGGGCGTGGAGCTTCTTGGCGGTCGCGGGTCCCACACTCCAGAGCTTCTCGACCGGCAGGGTCTCGAGGAAGCCTGCGACGTTCTCGGGGGGGATGATTGCAAGGCCGTCGGGCTTGTCGAGGTCGCTGGCGATCTTGGCGATGAGCTTCGACGGGCCCACACCCGCGGACGCGACCAGGCCGGTCTCTTGGCGAATCGTCGCCTTCAGCCAGCGCGCCACGTCGCGGGCGAGCGGCATCTCCAGATAGTTCTCGGTGACGTCCAAGTAAGCCTCGTCGAGGCTTAGCGGCTCGACCAGCGGCGTGACACGTCGGAAGATCTCCCGGAGCTGACGGCCGACGTCGACGTAGTGCTGCATCCTCGGAGCGACGAAGACCGCATGCCGACAACGTCGATAGGCCTCAGCGCATGGCATCGCCGAGCGAATGCCAAACACCCGCGCTTCATAGGACGCAGCGGCGACAACGCCGCGACTATCGGGCTGCCCGCCAACCACGACCGGCCGGCCCCGAAGTTCAGCGTTATCGCGCTGTTCGATGGACGCGTAAAAAGCATCCATGTCGACGTGGATAATCTTGCTCAAGCCAAGCGACATCCTGCCGATGTTTTCTTAGGAACGTTCGAAGAAATGCAAAATCTGGTGACTTTGCGATGCGCACCACTGGAGCGATGAGCTCGAGATCACCTTGTCCCGACAGGGTCTCCTCTCGCTCATCACCCCAGCGGCACACCTCGCTTCGTCCCAGAGTCTGCATTTCTCCGAGCGTTCCTAGCAGCGGGAAGCAGCGTGCGCTGCAAAATGGACCTGCCGTCGACGCTTTTTCAGGTGCGTCCGATGGTGTATGTTGATGTGTACGTGGGCGGTGGGCCCACGCCGGGAGGTTGCCGATGCCCTGGAACCACGCGATTGCGATCGTTGCGCTGTGCGTGTTCTCCACGCCTACAGCGCATGCGGGGACGAAGAAGCTGTCGTGCCCGAGCGGTTCCCACGTGGTCGGGGATGCCCCGCCGAGCGGGACCAAGCAGTGGTGTGTTTACCTTGGCGACGATGGCGGTTACGTGATGCATGGGCCGATGGCCGAGTGGCATCCGGGTGGCAGACAGCTCAAGGTCGAGGCCACGTTTGAGCACGGCAAAGAACACGGCCGACTCGTCGAGTACAACACACGAGGCAAGCGCGTCCTGCTCGCGAACTATCGCGCGGGTAAGCTCCATGGCGAGTTCGACGGCGCTGGCGCGGACGGCGGCAGAAACGTTGGCGAGTACGCCAGTGGCCGGCGTGAGGGCCGCTGGCGCTTCTTCGATGCGGGCGGCGCGCTGTCGGCGGAGGGACCGTTCCGCGCAGACAAGCGTCACGGCAAGTGGGTCCTGATGGACGAAGACGGCGGCAGGTTCGAGGGGCGCTTCTACAAAGACATTCGCACCGGCAACTGGACCGCCTCGTGGCCCAACGGCAAGCGCCGCGCCGAAGGGACCTTCAAAGGCGACGAGCGCACCGGCGAGTGGCGCGAGTTCAACAAGAAGGGCCGGCTGGTGGCCGAAGGCGAGTACTTCGGAGGCGTGCGGCGGGGGCGCTGGAAGCTCTATGACGCCGCCGGCAAGAAGGTCGGCTACGGACGCCTCAACGGTCATGACCGCGCGGGCAAGTGGGTCGAGTGGCGCACCGATGGCGTGCGCATGGAAGGAAGCTACACCAAGGCGAAACGCAGCGGCGAGTGGACGCTCTTTCGCAAAGGCGAAAAGACCAAGCGCCTAGCGGTCGGCGAGTACGCGTTCGACCAGCCGCACGGCAAGTGGCGCTACTTCAACGTGGATGGTTCGCTGATGTCGAAGGGCACGTACGTCCGCGGCAAGCGGCACGGCGTGTGGGTCGAGGTGAACAGCAAGGACGGCTCAAAGGGCGAAGGCCCGTACGCAAACGACGCTCGCCACGGCGCCTGGGTCTACTACTACCCGACCGGCGAGAAGTGGGCCGAGGGCAGCTACGCCCATGGCGAAAAGCGCGACGACTGGAAGCACTACAACAAGGACGGCCTCCAGCTGAAGGTGACTGCGGAGCGCTAGCGCTCACGCGCGTCGCCTTGCGGTCGCGCAAGCGCTCAGGCCCGCGCCGGCGCTCAGGCCCGCGCCGGCGCTCACGCATTACCCGGCACGCCTCACGCCTCACCCGGTACGCATCACGCGGCACCCGGCACGCCTCACCCGGCACGCATCACCCGGCACGCGCCACCCGGCACGCCTCACCCGGCACGCCTCATGCGGCACGCCTCACCCGGCACGCGCGACCCAGTACCCATCACGCGCCACCCGGCACGCCTCACGCCTCACCCGGTACGCATCACGCCTCACGCGGCACGCGGCACACAGTACCCATCACGCGCAACCCAGCACCCTCTACGCGCCACCCAAACGTGCGCGACTTCGGGGCCCGCTTGGTGGGCGGGTGATGGGTGCGGGGTGATGCGTAGGCGCTCG
>CALHXW010000111.1 GCA_938040325.1 uncultured bacterium
CCGCTCGTGGACAACGTGAGGTTTGCGAACGTTATCCAGTCGGCGGTGTGGAGGTGGGTGAGGCCGGCGCGGTCTTAGAAGGCCGCAACGTGTTTGCCTCACCCAGCTGTGCACGGACGACGTCAGCGGCGGCACGTTCAAAATGGCTAAAGTCGAGTCTCGCAGCGTCGCCGGAAATGCAACATCTGGTGACTTTGCGACGCGCGTGGGCCCCAGGGGCGCAACTCCTGTTGCGCTTCGTCCCAGAATCCGCATTTCCCGGCAACGCTGCTAGAAGAGGTCGTCTAGCGCGGCACGCACGCCGTCGCAGTCGGTCAGCTCGGGGGTGGCGACCATCACGAACGTGCTCTTGGACGCGTCGGGGTGCGTCACAGGCATCGGATCGAAGTTGGCGACCGACTCCGGGCTTCCGCCGTAGATGACCTGATCGGTCGCAAAGTCGGTCAGGCCTTCCACACGCGTTGGCGAGACGAACGTGCCGGTGAGCTCGGCGTGGTGGCGCTGACCGACGTAGAGCTCGCCCGACACGATGCCCTGGATCACTAAGGTCATGCCGGGGTTGCCATCGTCGTCAATGTCGATGACAGCAGCGTCATCACCGCTAAGGGGCATTGCGTCTGCCGCTGGATCGTCGAGCGTCACGCCGCGTAGCTGGTAGCCGCGGGCGACATGGTAGGTGTGGCCCGAGTCCTCAGCGGTGACCGATGCGTCACGGGTCCAAACGCCGAGGACATCGAAGACCTCGGACGGCATGATGGTCGTCACGCCAGCCCCCTCGGTGCGCCAAGCGCAGATCTCAACGCTGACGGTGCTGCCGTCCGTGCCGTGGTCGGCGAGGTAGACGGAGACCGACTCTTGCTCGGTCTGTCCACCGGTAGGAAGTGTTGCCAGCACGGTCTGGACCTCGCGTATCACCCACATGCCCGACACGGACCCGTCGAACCCGGAGTCCGTGTCCGCCACGTTGGTGTCGTCGGGCAGCGCGGTGTCGTTGTCGACGCTGGTGTCGGTCTCGCCACCACCATCGTCATCGCCACAAGCCACCAGCGGAAACAGCGCGAGCGCACTCAACGAGATCAAAAAGCGTCGCAGGTTCATGGTTTTGTGCTCCTCGGTCGTGAGGTGGAGGCGATCAGAGTGGGGTCTTGAGCGTCACGCCCGCGCCCAAGAGCCAGCCAGAGCTCGAGAAGCCCGGAAATCCGGGGTTGTTGGACTGCAGGCCTGCGGCATCCGGGTAGCTATCGCCGGTAAAGATGTTGACCGCGTCGTCGGGGAACTCATCGACGACGGCGTAGTCTCCGGTCGTGCGCTTGGTCACCGAGCGGGGAAGCAAGCGGTGGAGCTGAACGCCGATCGAGCCGTCCACGATGACGCCGAAGATGTCGAAGCGGGTCTCGAGGCCCCCACTGATGGCGAGGCGGTCATTGTCGACGTAGTTGCTGCGGCCGTCTTGGTCGGGGACCGGCGTCGGCAGCCATGCGAGGTCCATGTGGACGGTGGTGTTGCTCTCGGTGGTCCAGCGCACGCCGGTCGAAACCGTCAGCGTGTCGTCCCAAGCCTGCTCAGGCTTGGCGGTTTGACGGTCGAGGTAGTCGGACCAGCGCTTCCACTGAAGATTGAGGCCAACGGTCCACGTGTTGGTGGGGTCGTCGTCGAGCACGGCGCTGACGCCGAGCCCGATGCTCATCGGGTCGTACCCGTTGGTGAACTTGAAGGTCTGGGTGACGGCGTCCTCGCCCTCTTCGTAGTCGTACTTCCAGAACTTGATCCGGTTGGTACCGGTCGTCTGCGACTTGGCGGCAGCATGAAACGTCAGCGATGCGCTCAGCGCTTCCAGCGGCTTGAACGCGAGCGCGAGATGCGGGGAGAACGTCGTGTTGACCGCGGTGTCGCTGGTGATGAAGAGCTCGCTCTGGTCGGCGGCATCCGGGATGTAGACCGGGTTGACGGTCGTGGTCGAGAGACCCAGCGTGAAGCCAAGCCCCCAAGAGAACCAGTCGGTGATCTCGCCGCCGAGACCCAGCGTCATCGTCATCTGGCCGAGCCGGTCGCCGTAGAGCTCGTGCTGGAGGCTGTTGGAGAAGAACTGCTCGCGCTCGTCGGCAAAGCGCGAGGTCTGCGACTGAAACGTTGACGTGGGCAGGACACCGTAGAAGCCGACCGAGAGACGGCGCTCAACCAGCGCTTTGACGAAGCCGATCGTGAGGTACGACCGGAGGTCCTCGGTGGTGTCGGCAGCTCCGCGTGGCGCGAGGTCGGAGGTCGGCAGCGGACGATCGCTGAGCGGCTGCAGGTCGCCATCGGCGTCAGGCACCCACGCGTCGTAGATGTCGCTGGAGATGTCGGACCCGGCCGGACGGCGGTTGAGCGAGATGTCGAGCTGCTCGCTAACGACAAAGAAGCCCACCCCGAAGCCGTCGGGGATGCCGGGTAGAAGGGCAGGGTTGAAGTACGTGGCCTCCGCGCCGTTCGCCAGCGCGCGCGCTGTCAGCGCGTTGGAGCCGTCGAGCCCACCGAGGGTCTCGAGCGCCGGAGACGCGAAGGCGGGACCAGCGACCAGCGAACCGAACGTGGCCGCGAGGGCCACAAGGAGCCGTTGCGAGCGAGGTGACGGGCGTTGCATGGGCGAGACCATGATAGGTGGGCAGAGTCGCGTCAAGTCTAGGCGACAAGCGGGTCGGCGAGCGTTCTCGACCGAGCGAACGCCCGGTCGACTCAGAGCGCCCGGCGGAAGCAGGTCACCTACGCGCTGGGTCGCAACGCGATCAGCTTGGCGAAGGCGGCCATGAAGTCACGGACGAAGACCGTCGCGTCGACGCGGTCTGGGTCGCTGAGGTGCTGGATGATCACGCCGGCAAACGCCCCGAACGCGATGGCCGCTGTGCCCCGCACTTCGTCTTCCGTGCACACGGCGCCGAGCTGGGGACGCAAGATCTCCGTGAGAGCGGAGCGCGCGCGCTGAAAGAACTTGCCGAGCGCGTGGCGAAGCTCGGGCTGGTTGCGCGCGTGGACGATGAACTCGAGCCAGAGCGGCACGATCGCCAAGCCCCGGCGGACCTCACGCTCGAGCGCTTCCGAGACAGCGGCGACCGCATTGGCGTCCAGCACAGCGTCTTCGAACTGCTCGTAGAGCTGGTCCATGACCTCGCGGCTCCACGTCTCGATGATGTCGACAAACACGTCGTCTTTGGACGGGTAGTGCCAGTAGAAGCTGCCCTTGGACGTCTTCGCCGCCTCGCAGATCCCGTCGACCGTGGTCTGGTGGTAGCCGTTGTCGCGGAAACACCGGTACGCCGCTTCGCGAAGCTGCTCCCGCTTTTGCTGCCCTCTGGTGCTCGTTTTCTTTGTCACGCCCGGACTATCGGATGCATCGCACCGAGGCGCAACCGCAATTGGCCGCGAGCCGTGCGCAACCTGATCGGCGGCACCACCCGGCGCGAAGCGGTTACGCCGGCGCGCGCCAGCTGCGCCGTATTCCCCGGGAATACTCGTACTGTTTTATCCTCTTCAACGCTCGCTAGGAGCCACCATGGCACACCCCCGACTGACACTCGTTCTCGCCGCACTGGCTGCGATCTTGCTCGCGACGTCCCCCGCGATGGCCGAACCGCCCTGGGCGCGCCAGGGGATCTCCAAAGAGCAGTGGAAAGCTCAGAAGAGTGCCGACAAGGCCGAACGCAAAGCCTACAAAAACGCCGACAAGGCCGAACGTAAAGCGCGCAAACACGCCGACAAGGCTGCTCGCAAGGCGGACAAGGCACGTTGGAAGGCTCACAAGAAGGCCAACAAGCGCCAGGACGACGACGATGAGCGTCGTGGTGAGCACGTGGACAAGCGCGACCCGCGACCTGCCCCGCTGCCGGTACCCGACCGACGGTCAGACCGCGGGGATCGTCCAAGCGACGGACGCCTCACGTTTCCCAAGACCCGCGCCGACAAGCCTCCCACCAAGACAGACCCACGAGGCGAGACGACACGCGCCCCAAAGACCACCGATCCACGAGGCGAGACGACACGCGTCCCGAAGACCGCTGACCCGCGAGGTGAGGCCACACGTGCTCCAAGCAAGCGCGGCACGCCGACGCTGGGCACCGACACGAACACGCGGACAACTCCGATCGAAAAGACGCGTGCGGGCAGCACCAAGAGCGCCCCACCAGCGCCCAGCCGAGCAGATGTGCTAGCCGAGAAGCGCAAGCACACCGAGCGCATGGCGCGTATCACCCGACTCGGGCAGGTTGGCGAGGAGATGAAGAACGCGGATGTTGTGAAGCAAGCGAGGGAGCTCGCTGCCAAAGAGCTTGCGCGTCACCGAAAGGCCCTCGCACGTTGAGCGCGGCGGGCGGCTGAGGGCTTCGGCGCCTGGCGGGGTTTGTTAGGCAACGCGACAGGGTTGCACTTTGTGATGAACATCGGCGGTGTGCTAGTCGTCGATGCTCCGAACGCCGAAGCCTAAGGAGACCGGATGCGCATCAAGACTCTCATGACTGGACTCATCGCTCTCTCGCTGAGCGCGGGCGTCGCGACGGCTCAAGAGCCGGTCCCCGCCCCGACAGAGGCGCCCAAGGCCGGCAAGGCGACCATCTCGAAGGCAAAGCGCCTTGAAGGCATCAAGGCCGCCCATGACGCCCAGCTTGAGGCCCGACGCCAAGGCCGTGTGATCGACGAAAAGATCAAGCGTGCCCAGCAGAAGGCCAAAGAGGACTACAAGAGTGCCGCGCGCAAAGGCCCGAAGCTGAATCCACTGCCGGGCGTGAAGAAACCCTCCAAGCGAGACTTCGAGGGCGAGCGTGAGGGCCGGATGCGGCCGACGAAGGCCGTTCCGACCCTGAAGCAGCCGCTGCCCGGTCGCGTGAAGCTACGTCCAAAGCTTCCGAGCAAGATCCAGCCGCTGCCGAAGTCCCTGCCGCGGGTTCGCGGCGGGGGTGTGGCGATTCCCAAGCGCCCGATCCGAAGCAAGAAGGCGAGCGGTGGTGTGACGTTCAAGCGCAACGCCCTGGTGACCAACAGCAAGGGCCTCTCACGGGTGGACCTCGCGAAGCAGAGTCAGATGCGCGTGGCGATCGAAAACCGCAAGCACGCAACCCGTCTCGTCCAGCTCGACCGGCTCGCTGAGGTCGCCAAAGACAACAATGACAAGGCGCTGCTGACCCAGGTCAACAAGATGCGCGCGATGGAGCTGGCGCGCTTCAAGAAAGCGACGGGCAAGTAGACAGCCTCAGCGCAGCTCGCTGTCGCTGACCTGACGGCGGCCAACGTAAGGCCTGGCCGCCTCGCGCACGTCGGAGGGCTTGTCGATCGGCCGCGAGCACGAGCGCTCGTTGCAGATGAAGAGGGTGGCGACGTCGCGGACCGGGTAGCGACCAAGCTGCTCGTAGTGCAACAGCTTTCGTGGCTCGTAGACCTCGCGGGCCGCGTTGAAGAGGGCCTCGGCGGCAGCATCGCCAGGCGTCCCGACGATGCTGAAGTCGACGTAGCCAGCCGTCATACGCTCAAGCGTCAGCGCGAGCTCCGCCACCAGCTCGCCCGCGTCTCGGATCGTGTCGCCGCCACCGACAGAGCGCACCACACGCTCGGCGCGGCGCCAAAAGCCTGACCTGTGCGTGTAGCGCCCCAGGGACCACAGGAACCGAGCCGCAATAGCGTTGGCTGCGATCGCTGGCGCCTGGCGCAGCTGCCCTAGCGGACGGTCGGACGCCACAAGCCGACCGACCAAGCCGCCACCTTGCAGCTCACCAAACGCGCCCAGTCCACGGGCGATCGTCTCGGCCAGACCGAGCCACTCGGGCGCGCCGGTGGCCCGGTAGACGTCGAGCATGGCGATACCCAGCAGCCCTTGGGACCGCAACAGCACGGGGGGCCGGCTGGCGAGCGGTCTCAGACGCCGCGTGTCGGTCGCGGGGCGCATGTGGTGAAGGACCGTCCCGTTGGCTTGGAGGCGCTGACGAACCAGCACGCGCGCAGCGTTCGTCGCCTGCCCAAGCGCATCGCGATCGCCGGTTGCCTCAAACAGGTCGATGTAGGCGCTGATCAGCTCAGCAACGGTGTCGGTATAGGATGCAGCATCCACTCGCGGTTGACCGTGCTCGCGACGGGTCTTGTTGTCGGCCGCGAAGTACTCTGCGGGCGTCAGGGCCAAAGGCGCATGCGACGCACGCTCTCCGACGCTCGCGGCGTAGAGCCCGTCGCTGGTGGCCATCGCATCCTGCTCGATGAAGGTGCGAACTTCGCCGCTGTGCTTGAGCCACTGGTCGTTGCCTGTGACCCGGTAGGCGCCCACGAACGCACGCAGCGCAGCTGCCTGGTCGCTCAAGCGCTTTTCAAACGCGCGGGGGGTGTTGCTGCTGGGCTTGAGGCGATAGACACCGCCCCACTCGGGGTCCAAGCGCTGCCGGAAGTCTTCGGCAAACGCTAGCACTCGGCGGCGCCAGCGCTCTGCTGAGCCACGCCAGTGTGCGCGGAGGAGCGCGTAGTCCACGAGCGCACTGGTCGGTGTGGGTTGGCCCAGCCAGCTCGACTCCAGCTCGATCGCGACGCGGTCGCGCACGAGCGGCAGGACACCGGCTGCTGGTCGGCCTTGAGACGCCGGCGCAGCGCTCGGCTCGCGCTCGCTGAACACCTGCGCCAAGGCCGCATGCAACCGGATCGGATCGGCGGGACCCGAGTGAGACATCAGCTCTTCGCCCGAAGGAGCGAGCACCACAATCGCGGGCCAGTCGAGGTGCCGGTAGCGCTCGGCCACGTCGGGCTCAGCCTCGGCGTCGACGCGGATCGGCACGACGGCCTTCGCGATCAGGGCGGCCAGCGCAGGATCGCCGAAGGTGTGCTGGTCCAGCGCCGCACAGGGAAGCGAGTTCTCGACGCCGAGCTCCAGGAGGATCGGCTTGTTGGCGGCCTTCGCGCTCGCGACACTCGCTGGCGTCCACGCGCGCCAGTCGATCTGGGCGCGGTGGGCTGGCTCGGCAGCATCGGCAGGCGACCCGACGACCGGAAGGCTCGTCAGCAGCAAGCAGCGCAACAGACCGGCGACCACGTTGCGCGTGGGTCGTCGTGTCGTCGCTGCGTGCGCCGTCCCGGCCATTGCGTGAGGTCTTCCTTTGCTACGTTATGCTGCGGCGTTATCTCGGTCCGCGTCTCTTTCTAACCCAGGTCGCGTCGGAATGGTTCGCTTTGGCTCGATCCCGGGCGGGGCCGTTGCACCAGCCTTGAGCAAGACAGGCAGCGCCAGCTGGACAAGGTCCAATGAGGGATCGAGCTGCTTTCCGAGTCCTTCGGCAACAAGGAGCGAGATGTTTACAACCGTGAAGCTTGGATCGACTCGAACCCGATAGCGCCGCAAGATATTCATGACGCCGCCAACGATGTCGGCGATCTCCACCTCCCCCATGGACTTGCCATGGAAGCGCGCGAAGTGCGCGCAGAGGGCGGCTTCGTACTCGAAGTAGTCGAACTTGGCGGCGACGTCTGGCGCGTGCACATAGAGCAGCCGTGCGACCTCGGCGCCGTCCTGCTGCCCAAGCGCGGTGAACGTCTGGAGCCACGGTCGCATGAGCTCGCTGCGGATCGACGCGACCATCCCGAGGTCGATCATCACAACGCGGCCGTCATCGGTGAGGATGATGTTGCCTGGGTGGAGATCGGCGTGGACGAACCCGTCTTCGAAGACCATCTGCAGGATGCACTTGGCGCCGAGCAGGGCCAGCCGACGTCGGTCGCCGCCTACCTTGTCGGGCTCCGAGCCTTTCACCCCATCGATGAACGCCATCGTCAGCACCTTGTCGGTGCAGAGCTCCCGGTAGAGCGCCGGCACCTCGACACCGTCAGTGTCAGCAAAGGCTTCCGCGAAGCGCTCGTTGTTGTCGGCTTCCTGGGTGAAGTCGAGCTGGCCGCGGAGCGAGACGCCGAACTCAGCAACAGCACCCGGCACGGAGAGCGGCTTCACGCTTGGGAGGACATTCGCCACGCGGGCCCAAAAGCCCAAGATCGTGAGGTCACCGGTGATGCGCCGCGCGACGTTTGGACGCTGGATCTTGAGCGCCACGGTCTCACCCGTGTCGAGCTGGGCACGATGGACCTGAGCGACCGACGCCGCGGCGACAGGCTCGGGCTCGATGGACACGAGCCGCGCACGGGCAGCGGCCGAGAGCGACCCATCGAGCACCCCCATGATCGCTTTCGTCGGGGCTGGCTTGACCTGGTCTTGCAGCTTCGAGAGCGGCTCGATGTAGCCAGGGCCAAGGAGATCGGGACGGGTCGATAGGATCTGGCCGAACTTGATGAACGTGGCGCCGAGGCGCTCGAAGGTCGTCGCCAAGACCTGACCGCGCAGGTGCTCCTTGTCGTGCTGGGTCATCCGACCACGGACCACGCGCCGGCCGCCGTAGCTCAGCAGCCCGCCGAAGAGGACCAAGCCAATCCAGATCGAGCGCAGCACCAGGACGATGCCGCGCATCAGCTGCTCTCCTCGTCCGGCGCGCGGACCAGGCGACGGGCAGCCGATCGGGCGTGGGCCTCGAGCCCTTCGTGACCCGCGAGCGCCACGGCGTCCTCGATCATGCCGACGGCGAGGCTCGGGTCGTCGATCCGAAGCCAGCTGCGGACCCGCAGAAAGTCGAAGACGCTCAGCCCGCCTGAGAAACGCGCCGTGCCGCCCGTTGGCAGCACATGGTTGGGCCCGGCACCATAGTCGCCGAGCACCTCGGCAGCGGCGTGGCCGATGAAGAGCGCTCCGTAGTGCCTCAGCCGGCTCGCGACGCCCTCCGCGTCGTCGAGGTCGAGCTCCAGGTGCTCGGGTGCGAGCTGATCGCAGATGGCTACACCCTCATCGACACTCGCCGCCACGACCGCGAATCCGTTCTTGAGGGCCTCGGACGCGGTGGCGTTGGTCGAGAGCGTCGCGACCTGGCGCGCAAGCTCGTCGTTGACGGCATCGACAAGCGCCACGTCGAGCGAGACCAGGATGGGCACGGCGTCCACGTCGTGCTCGGCCTGTCCAAGCAGATCGGCCGCCACGGTGGCCGGGTCGGCGGACGCGTCGGCGAACACGACAAGCTCCGACGGTCCGGCGAGCATGTCGATGGCGACCCGCCCGCTGACGAGCTGCTTGGCTGCAGTGACCCAGCGGTTGCCAGGTCCCACGATCACGTCGCAGGCCGGAATGGGGCCCGCGCCGTACGCAAGAGCCGCAATCGCTTGAGCACCGCCGACCGGGACGACGGCATCGGCGCCCGCGACGTGGGCCGCGGCGAGGGTCATCGTTGTGGGCTTCGGAGAGGCGACCCAGACCTGCTCGACGCCGGCCACTCGGGCGGTGACCGCCGTCATGAGGACCGACGAGGGCAGCGGAAAGCGCCCACCCGGCGCGTAGCAGCCCGCGCGCTCCATCGGCGCGAGCGTGTGTCCTGCGGCGCCACCTGGGAGCGGAATCGAGGTCTCGGACAAGGCATTGCGCTGGGCGCGCGCAAACGTCCGAATGCGCGTGGCGACGCGCTCGAGAAGCTGCTGATCGGCGACGGCGAGCCCGTCGAACGCCGCCTTGAGCGCGGCCGGTCCCAGCATCACCGGCGCATCAGCGCTGGGCAGATCACCAAACTGGATCCCATAGCGTCGGAGCGCCTCGACACCGCCGTCGCGGACGTCGGCGACGATGGCTGCCGCGCCGGCCAGGGTCTCGGGGTCCACCGGATCGCGCCGAAGGCTCGGCAGCTCGCTGGGCTCGATGCGACGAAGCGGACTCATGACTTCGCGTCCCCCTTGCGACGCGTCACCTTGCCGGCACGTCTGTTGAGCTCGGCCTCGACCGCGGACAGCGGGACGTCAGACCGCGCTGCCGCGACGAGCGCGAAGTAGATGACGTCGGCGGCTTCCCACGCAACATCGGCCGGCGTGCGCGCGTCGCAGAGCTCGTTGGCTTCTTCTACGAGCTTGCTGCGCAAGAGCTCGGGGTCGCTGAGCAAACGCTGGGTGTAGCTGCCGGCTGGCGCCTGGCGCGTGCGGGCAGCAAGGCGACGGGCGAGCCCGGCGACGCCCCGGTCTGCCCCCCAGCAGGTCCACGTGTCCTCGTGACAGAAGCCAGGTTCCGCCTGGTCGACGATGAAGCGAATGGCGTCGCGGTCGCAGTCGAGGTCCACCCGCAGCAGCTCCTGCATGGCGCCTGATGTCTCGCCTTTGACCCAGAGCGCGTCGCGCGAGCGGCTCCAGTAGACGCCGCGACGCATTGCTACCGCCTTGCGAAGGCTCGCGGCGCTTGAGTAGGCAAGGCCGAGGGCGCGCTCGTGACGGTCGCAGATGACTGTGGGCCACAGCCCGTCCGGTCGGTCTGAGCGCAGGGGCGCAGCGATCGCGTCACCCAGGTCCATTCGTCGTCGGTAGAGCGCCATACCGACCTGGGCGTCCGCGCCCAGTCTGTCGAGATCCCCAACTTCTTTGGCGGTCGTGACCCCGCCGGCAATTGTCACCCGGGCGTCGCCGGCGGCCTTCACGAGGTCCGCGACCCGCTCAAGCGCGGTTCCGCCCAGCCGGCCTTCACGCTCGACGAAGGTGACCAGGTAGCCGCCTACGTAGGGATTGAGCTCGTCCATCCGCTCGCGAATGCCGCGGCCGGTCTTCGTTCGCCAGCCATCGACGACAACCTCCCCATCGACCGCGTCGAGGGCTGCGATCACGCGCTCGCGCGGCAGGTGCTTGAGGACGTCTGGACGGGCAGCCGTGCCGATGATCACCTTCGCAGCGCCGGCGTCGAGCCA
Source organism: uncultured bacterium (assembly GCA_938040325.1). Taxonomy (GTDB): domain Bacteria; phylum Myxococcota_A; class UBA9042; order PHBI01; family PHBI01; genus CALHXW01. Next base: position 10,746 of record CALHXW010000111.1, read on the forward strand.
GCGAATCGCGGCGTCGACGCTTCGGATGCCGCCACCCACTCGGCATTGCGCAACCTTGAGCAGCCGCTCGATCGCGTCGCCGTTGTCGCCTTGGTTGAGCGCCGCGTCGAGGTCGATGACGGCCAGCTCGCCCGCTAGCTTGAAGCGCTCGGCGATCGGCATCGGATCGCCGGCATCCATCGACATCTCTTTGCCGCCGATGAGCTGTACGGCGTTGCCGCCCATGAGATCGATGCTGGGTACGATCATGGCTGCGTCTCGTTGTCTACGGGTCGAGTCGCGATCCCAAGCGTCAACAGCTCGCGCTTGAGGTCAGCGACCGTCATGTCGCCATCGTGAAAGATCGAGGCCGCGAGGACCGCACTTGCGCCGGCGTTGAGGGCAGCAGCGCAGTGGGCAGCACTGGCGGCGCCACCGGAGGCAATCACCGGCACGTTCACCGCGCTGCTGATCGCGGCCAGCAGGTCCACATCGTAGCCAGAGCGGGTCCCGTCACGGTCCCAGCTGGTCAGCAAGATCTCGCCCGCGCCGCGCCGTTCGACCTCTCGAGCCCAAGCGATCGCGTCCAGCCCGGTGCGGTTTTTGCCCGAGCGTGTGACGACCTCCCAGCCCGGGCGGTCATCAAACGCCCGAGCGTCGATCGAGATGACCGTACACTGGCTGCCAAACTCAGCAGCCATCGCGTCGACGAGGCTGGGGTCGGCAACGGCAGCGGTGTTGGCGGCCACCTTGTCGGCACCGGCGTCGAGCAGCCGGCGGGCGTCGTCCACGGCGCGGACGCCGCCGCCCACGGTGAGTGGGATCGAGAGCACGGCCCGGACGGCACGCACGGTGTCAGCGGCGTTCGCGCGCCCCTCGGGCGTCGCGGAGACATCCAGCACCACAAGCTCATCACCGCCCTGAGCTTCATACGCGGCAGCCAGTCCAGCCGGATCGCCGGCGTCGCGCAGTCCTTGAAACTGAATGCCCTTAACGACGCGGCCATCACGCACGTCAAGGCAGGGGATGATTCGAGGGGCAAGTCCTGTCACGCAACATCCGATGGGTCGAAGTGGTCCCGCAGCCTTGCACGCACGTGCGCGAGGGCAAAGCGCTATCGCCAACAGTTGGCAGCCACGAACCCGCGCCGGCACGCTCACGTCTGCGGCCACAGGGCTCAGCGCGATCGGTGCTGCGTGTTCTGCAGGGCGATGGTGGTGGCGTGCGGGTGATGGGTGATGGGTGATGGGCGGCGGGTGATGGGTGATGCGTGGCGGGTGATGGGTGATGGGTGGCGCGTTCGGTGAGGCGTTCGGGTGAGGCGTCCAAT
>CALHXW010000112.1 GCA_938040325.1 uncultured bacterium
GCTAGTCCCAAATCAAGCGCTGTTTTCGAGCGAGGCGAAGGCGATGTGCTTGCCAGCGGCGTCCGCTGGACGAAGGCGATGCGTGCATCGTCGAGTTCAGGTGAGCGAAGCGAGCGCACGGACGTCGCTGGCGAGGGCATCGCCTAAGCCGCAGCCGGAAAGAGCGCTTGTTTTGGGGCTAGTTTCGAGCGAGGCAAACGCCCCGGTGCCTGCCGGCGGCATCGGCTGAACGAAGGCCCTACGCGCATCATCGAGTTCGGGTGAGCGAAGCGAGCGAATCGACGCTGCTCACGAGTGCCGGAGCGGAAGTCGCAGCCGGACAGAGCGCTTGTTTGGGGCCAGGCGCTTGAAACCGGGCACTGAACGCGATACTGAACACGCATGGGAATGCAGCGCACAGGCTCAGCGTCGTTGCCGCTCCACGGCGGTCGGGTCCCGGCATGGCTCGCCAAGCGAATGGCGGTGCTCGGTCGGCTGATCGTTGAGGCTCTCATCATCGAGTACGGCCGGCCCGAAGTACTGAGGCGGCTCTCCCACCCGTTTTGGTTTCAGTCGTTTGGCGCGGTCATGGGGATGGACTGGCACTCGTCAGGCATCACAACCAGCGTGATGGGTGCGCTCAAGCGCGGTCTGGCGCCCGTTGCGGATGACTTGGGACTCTGGGTCTGCGGGGGCCGTGGTCGGCACTCGCGCAAGACACCGACTGAGCTCACCGAGCTTGCGGAGCGGACGGGGCTGGACGGCGACCGCCTGGTGCGAACGAGTCGCCTGACGGCGAAAGTCGATAGCGCAGCGATCCAAGACGGCCACCAGATCTACCTCCATAGCTTCGTCGTCGCCGCCGACGGGAGCTGGTGCGTTGTCCAACAAGGTATGCGGCCGGATGCCGGAACCGCACGACGCTATCACTGGCTCTCAGAGGGGTTGGAGAGCTTTGTCGACGCCCCGCACGCTGCGATCGAGCAGCAGAGCGGCCGCCCGGGGCGTGACACGATCATCAACCTGACCGACCGCCGCGCGAAACCCTCACGAAAGGCTCAGCTCGACGTTATCGCACGTGGCCCCGACCGCGCGCTCGAGACGCTTCGCCGCGTGACAGCACCGCACCTCCACATGCCCCATCATCACGATGTCCGACACAGCGATGTCTTCATGCGTCGACTCCGTGGCACGCTCGCGGCAGCGTCAGATGCTGGCCCACGAGACTTCAGCGACCTGCTCCTCACACCTGGTGTGGGTGCCCGCACGGTGGAAGCGCTGGCCCTCGTCGCCGAGGTTGTCCACGGCACCCCGGCACGCTTCGATGATCCCGGACGCTTTTCCTATGCGCATGGCGGCAAGGACGGCCACCCCTTCCCGGTGCCTCTCAAGGTGTACGACCGCACAATCAGTGTCCTGCGGCGAGCGATTGACAGTGCGAGTCTTGAGCACCGGGAGCGACTCGACGCGCTCAAGCGTCTCGACCGGCAAGCGCGCGCCTTGGAGGCAACCGTCAGCGGCGACGGGCCAACCTGGTCCGAGCTCGTCATGCGCGAGCGCACGCGCAGCCCCCGCTACGGCGGAATGTCGGTCTTTGGCCCAGCACAGCCGCAGAGAGACCGCGCGTCACGCAAAGCCTCAAAGGCGTCAGCGAAGCAGCGTCCGCGCCGAGCAGCCAGTGGCCGCCAGCTTGAGCTCTTCTAGTGCGCTCGAGCTCCGTTGCGGAGACGAGGTCGCTGTCGCTCCTTGAGCGGCCGGTCAGTGGCTCTCGCCGCGTCGACCTCGTCGTGACCTTGTGGTCCGCCTACTGGGCGTAGAGGGCTGTCTTTACGTGTGTCTCGATCACACCGCTGGCGTAGCCGACCTCTTTGTAGACGATCTTCATGTCGCTTGTTCGGACCATGATCGTGACCGGCGTAGCGCTCTTGTCGAAGTACTCGTCGAGATGAAAGCCGATGTCGACAAGGAGGGGGTAAACAACCGTGGTCGGTCCGAGGTCTGGGAACGGGCCGCTCTCGATGAGGTCCTTCCAGAGGTTCATGAACGTGAAGTCAGCGTCGATCTCTGCTTCGTCGCGCCAGAGCGCTTTGCCTTGGAAGTCCTCGTACATGACGTAGAGGATCTCGAGCCCGTCTTCCTTGTAGTCCTCGTAGACGTGCGTCAGGTCCCATCCCTCATAGCGGCATGCGGTGCACCAGCCAGCCGCGCCTGAGATCAAGATGATCTTCGTCTCGTCGGAGCCGTAGTAGTCGCTCAGCTTGATGTCGAGGCCTGACCACGGGTCATAGAACGACAGGTCCTGCATGGTTTCGAGGTAGGTAGTGCCGTAGGGGCCTTCTGGGTAGGCCGGTGGTGCAGGCGTCGTGTCGACCACGGCGATGTCGGGCTCGCTCGTGTCATCCTCCGGCGTCGTGTCTGCCTCGACCGTTGTGTCCTCCGCGATGTCGATGGGGTCGTCGCCGTCATCGTTGCTACCCGAGTCTCCACAAGCAACCATCCCCGCCGACGCGAACGTCAGTCCCATCAGGGTAGCAAGGGCCGCCGTGCGGGCGCGAAGGGCCGAATTCATCCGTTTCATCGTCAACTCCATCGGTACCTGCCCGCTTGCGGACTCCGCCTCGGGGCAGCAGACTCTGTGCCACTTCACAGCAGCGTGCAATGGCTAGGCAGGATTGTGCGCCAAAACTACATTCCGCGCTTAGCGGAACTCGTTCGAATCACCGAAACATGCACAAACGCTACGGTATCCACATCGTCCTGGTCGCGCTCTTGGCCCCGCTCATCTGGCTTTTGGTGACGACCGACATGGGCAGCTCGCGTGGGCTCCTCGTCGTCATCGGCGGGCTTGTGACCTATGCACTCTTGGCGCGCGCGCTGTGGGTGGCTCACCTCAAGGGGCAAGTGATGCCCAATCTCTGCGGAACCTGCGGTCGCGGGATGGTGTTCATTCCGCCAGGCGGACTCAAGGGGCCCGACGGCAAGGCCAGTAAGCACCGGTGGCGCTGCCACGGCTGTGGGCGCTTGGCCTAACGACGACAAAGCTCTTCGGCGCCTCGCTGCACACCGGAACGCAACCACCACAGCCCTTGCGCAAACTGCGCGGGTGTGGGGAAACGGAGCGGCAACGGGCCCATTGAGAGGAGAACGCCTATGACACGCACCGAGCGGTTGAGCGCCATGCAGGTTGTCCGCGACCATGTGGCCAAGGGTGCACTGTCAATGATCGACTGGGCGAACAACAAGCCCGCGAACGCCGGCAAGAAGCCGAAGGTTGGAGGCCACCAGGCCTCCAGCATGTCGTCGGTGGACCTACTCTGCGCCCTTTACCTCGACGCGCTCGCGGCCGGCGACCGGCTTGCGGTCAAGCCACACGCGGCGCCCATTGTGTACGCGTTGATGCACCTCTTCGGGCAGCTTCCCGTCGAGCAGATGGATCGACTTCGAGAGTTCAAGGGCCCCCAGCCCTACCCGACCAAGCTCAAAAACCCTGGCTTCGTCGACTACACCACCTCAAGCGAAGCGCTCGGCGTTGCCACCACCATCTACGATGCCTACGGCGCAAAGGTTCAGAACCGGGCGCTGCGCGCGAAGGTCGATGCCGAGGAGGTCACCGCCACCTACTGGGCCCACTCGGGCGACGGTGAGCTGACCGAAGGGCAGATCGACGAGAGCCTTTACGATGCTGGCCGCTGGCGCCTCGATAACCTCATCTGGATCGTCGACTTGAACCGCCAGAGTCTCGACCGGGTAATGGAAGACTCAGGCCGTCTCGAGGACTGGGTCGCCGCCAAGTTCGCAAGCCACGACTGGGATGTTCGCCCTCTGAGGTGGGGTCGCCGTGCAGAGGCCCTCTTCGCACGCACAGGCGGACGCGAGCTGCGAGAGGTGCTCGACGGGCTCTCCGATGCACTCTTTCATCCCTTCTTCATCCTTGATGGCGGCACCGTCCGCCGCGCTCTGTTGGGTGAGACCGACGATGACCGACCCGCGTTCGGTCGGTTGCTCCAGGACTACGCAACCCGGCTTCAGGTGACCGCCACTCAGCGCGCCGGGATGCGTCGCGCGCTGCACGGGGTGTCGGACACTGACCTGGCCGCAGCCATCTCTCATTTGGGCGGGCACGACCTCGGCGCGCTCTCAGAGGCCTACAAAGACGCACGGTCGGCCGATCGGCCAGTCGTGCTCATCGCGCACACGGTCAAAGGCTACGAAACGAGCGCGGCCGGCCACCCCGAAAACCACGGCATGTTGTTGTCGAGCGAGGAAGTGGCCGCCTGGGGACTCGAGCGCGGACTCCCTGCCGACACTCGATACCCGACGCCAACACGAGGCACAGCCGCGTCCAAGCTGCTGGAACAACGGGCGACAGAGCTCTACACCCCGGCTGACCATGTCTACGCGGAGCCGCCCGTTCCAGCGATCCGGGCGGTGGTCGACGCGATTGCACTGAAACCGCGGAAAAAGCTGTCGACGGGTGAAGCGTTCCAGAGTTTGAACCTGGCGCTCTTGCGAACCGAGCTCGCCCCATACCTCCAGTTTGGCGCACCCGACGTCGGCCAGACCACGCACCTTGGGCCCATCATCAAGTCGACCGGCGTGTTCTCACCACGCGATCTTCCCGACACGTTTGCCTGGCTGCGCGAAGAGCGAAAGCTCACCTTTGACTGGCGACCCTCCAACGAAGGCCAGTTCCACGCGTTCGGCATCGCGGAGGGGAACGCGATGCTATGGGCCTATGCGTTCGGGCGTCAGAAGAAGGCTGTCGAGCGCAAGCTGCCCGTGCTGCCCGTGGTCACCGTCTACGACAAGTTCTTCGAGCGAGCGTTTAACCAGCTCGACTACGCCGCCTACAGTGGCGGGCGCTTTATTGCCGTTGGGACGCCTTCTGGAACCGGGCTCTCGCGCGAGACCGCGACCCACCAGAGCATTCAGACGCTGCGGATGCTGATGGACTTGCCCGGCATCCTCGCCTACGAACCTGCATTTCAGGCCGACGTTCACGCCATCTATCTCCACGCGATGGCGCAGCTGTGGGAGCCCTCGGGTGAGGCTGTCTACCTCCGGTTGACGACGCAGCCGCTCCAGCAGCCAGCCGACCTGCCCCCTGACCATGCACGCCGCGCCATTGCGGGAGCCTACTGGTTGGAGGGCGCGGACGACCGACCCGCAGTCGGCGGCAAGCGCACCGTCGTGTTCGTAGCCAGTGGACGCAAACTCCGAGAGGTGCGCCTGGCCGCTGCCGGGCTGCAGGCGGACCATGGGATCGGCAGCCGCATCCTCAATGTCACGAGCTACGAGGCACTGTGGCGAGACTGGGACGCGTTTGCGAGCGACCCCGGCGCGTGGGATGACCCTGCCCGTACCTACTACCTCCATGAGCTCTTCTCCAACGAAGAGCTGAACGCTCCCCTCATCATGACCGGAGACCACGTGCCGAGTGTGTGTGAGTGGCTACCGAATGCGCTCCAGCGCGTTCGAGGCGCACGGTTTCTTGGCCCGCGAACCAACGGGGAAGCCGGCGCACTCGACGAGGTCGACGCGCTCCACGGGATGGGAGTCAACGACCTCGTTCAAGCCGCGCTTGATGAGTGTTCGTGGCGTGACAAGGCGCTCGGCTGATGAACCTTCTAAGCGCAACCGACCTTCAAAAGGCCTTTGGGCCAAAGGTCATTCTCGACAACGTCACCTTCGGGATTGCCCGCGGAGAAGTCGTCGGTCTCATCGGCGACAACGGCACCGGCAAGTCGACACTGATGAAGATCCTTGTCGGCGACGAGCCCGAAGACGACGGCATCGTGAGCATTCGAGCTGGCGCGAAGCTCAGCTACCTCGAGCAGGTTCCGACGCTCCCGGCGCACGCGACAGCTCGTGAGGTGCTGGCCGCGCCGTTTGCCAAGCTAGAGTCTGCGATTTCCTCTTATGAGACGGCCGCGAAGAACGGTGACGACGCGGCCGATGGCTGGCTCGACACCATCGAGCGCCTCGGCGGATGGGACTGGCAGCATCGCCTCGAGGAAGCAGCCACCCGTGTTGGACTCGGGGACCTGTCGCAGACGATCGGCACCATGAGCGGTGGCCAAGCCAAGCGCGTTGCCCTGGCGCGACTCGTGCTCGAGCAGCCCGACCTCATGCTGCTCGATGAGCCGACCAACCACCTTGACGCCGAGACCGTCGAGTGGCTCGAGGGCTGGCTCGCAAGCTGTGGTGCGGCATGCATTCTCGTGACCCACGACCGCTACTTCCTTGAGCGTGTCACCAGCCACATGGCGGAACTCCGTGACGGTCAGCTCAGGATCTACAGCGGTCCTTACAGTGCCTACTTGGAGGCTCGCGCCGAAGAGGAAGCGCTCGATAAGCGCACAGGCGCTCGGCGGCTGAAGATGCTCAAGACCGAGCTTGAGTGGGCGCGTCGAAGCCCGAAGGCGCGGACGACCAAGTCGCGAGCGCGGCTCGGCCGAATCGACAACATCGAGGCCGATGTGAAGCGGCTCAACCGCGAGCACACGATCGCGGACTTCGCGTTCGATGCCGCGCCGCGCCTCGGCAAGACCGTGTTGGAGCTGATCGACGTCTCCAAGTCACTGCCGGAGGGCGCCCCACCCCTGATTCGCTCACTCTCGCTGATGATGCGAAAGGGCGATCGCATCGGCGTGCTCGGCAAGAACGGCTGCGGCAAGACGACCTTGATGCGCATGATCCTCGACGAGCTCAAACCCGACGGCGGGACGATACGGCGGGGGACTCAGACAAAGTTCGCCTACTTTGACCAGCACCGCCGTGTCCTCGACCCCGACAAGTCGCTGCGCCAGACGATCTGCCCGGATGGCGGTGACAAAGTCTTTGTCGGTGAGCAGGCGATCCATGTGGCCAGCTGGCTCAAGCGCTTCGGCTTTCACACCGATGCGCACCGCATGCCGGTGGGTCGCCTCAGCGGCGGGGAGCGCAACCGGCTCGCGCTCGCTCGGTTTCTGTTAACGGACGCCAACTTCCTCATCTTGGATGAGCCTACCAACGACCTCGACCTCAGGACCATGCACACCCTGGAGGAGGCGCTCATCGGCTTTCCGGGATGCGTGATGGTGGTCAGCCACGATCGTTGGTTTCTCGACCGTGTCGCGACCTCAGTCCTCGCTTTTGAGGAGCTGCCTGGCGGCACACGCGAGATCACGCTTCAGGACGGCGACTACACGACCTACCGCCGGCTGCGGCTAGCGCGCTTGACCGAGCTGAAGCGAGAGGCCGAAGCTCGTGACAAGGCGCAGCGAGCGGCAGCGGCGCCGACGCGTCAGGCGAAGTCTCAGGTCAGCACAGCGTTGACGTATGCCGAGCGGCTCGAGCTCGAGGCGCTCGAGCCAGAGGTCGAGCAGCTCGAGGCCAAGCTGGCTGCGCTCGATCTCAAGCTGGCCGATGGCGACGTCTGGCAGGACGCCGACCGAGCGCTTGCGCTGCAGCAGGAGCGTGACGAACAGGCCGCTCACCTCGCAGCCCGCTATGAACGCTGGGAGCTGCTCATGGAAAAGGCTGAGTAGTGCGATAGCGGCACGCAGTCCCTTGAAGCGCCGGCCCGCCGGCGCGCCGGCGTCCAACGAGCTTCTCGGGTTCCTCGGGCTTGAGCTGACCCGCCAGCCCTGCACCATCCCGACGAACCAACCACCGGCATCGACCCTCAAGCACGCTGCCTT
>CALHXW010000113.1 GCA_938040325.1 uncultured bacterium
GTGCAAGTGGTTGCTCATCACCGCGTACGCCGCGAGTTCGATCGAAAACACCTCCACCAGCTCCGTAAGACGCGTCTCGATCCACCCCCGCCGATGCTCAAACGACTTCCCCGTCACCAAGTCCTTCCCACACAAAAACGCGCGTCGAACGCACCGGTTGATGCAGTGATAGTGCGTCGTCGTCGCGTAATCGACTCGTGTGTAGCGCGCTCTCGTCATGGCTTTTGGTTCCCCTTGGGCTTGAGCTTAGGTTTTGGGGCTTGGTGTGTCAAGTATTGAGGTGTCCCTTTTTGTTCCGCAGGAACACCTTGTCGTCGCCAAGGAGAAACGCGCGCCGAACGACGCGCGTGATGCAGTGGTAGTAGGGCGTGGTTGCCGGGCACACGATGCTGGAGCGGGATGCGGTCATGCCCGCTCCTCGTCAGTTCGCGTGGGTGGTTGCCTCTAAAGTGGATGTCCCTTGAGAGACGAAGTCGACTTGACTTCCATGGCCATGCCCGCTTCTCGGGATCATGAGCGCGTGGTTGCCTCTAACGTGGGTGTCCGTTGAGAGACCTGACAGGAGCAGCTCGACGAGAACGTCGTAATGGGTGAAGCAGAGCTCGTGAGCGGGAGCAAGATGTCTCGCATGAACGAGCGCGTGTGAAAGCGGACGGCACAAGTGTTGACGTGTCCCCTATTGGTCCAGAGGAACGTCACTGAGGAAGGGCGAGTCCTTCATGCGAAGGCGGATCCACTCCAGGTGCTCCTCCTTCAGCAGCGGCTTCGGACCTCGACGACCCTGGCGTGGCTCGAGCGTGCCTCGCTCTTTGTAGTCGAGGATGATGCGGCTCACCGTGCTGTCCGACACCATCAGCCGACGGGCTGTCGCTGCTTGCGAGAGACCTTGGTTGAGGACGCAGTCGATGATTCGTTGCTTCAGGTCGAGTGACAGGATCGGCATCCCTAAACTCGATCACATTCGATCACGCGCTGCAACGGTCGACGCCCGTGTTTTATGGATCGCGCTCTAAGAGCACTCGTACTCTTAAACAGAGCGCTCCCAGAAAGACTCGACATGTCGCAAACCGTTATCAACCAAGTATTCTGCGCCTCCCCAAAACAGAACAAAATGTGCGTCCACTTTATTTGTACGAGGCGACTCTTCAGCGCGACTTCCGTTTAAATAAACGAGCAGTAGGCTCTGGTTATTGTTGGTTTCCAAAATAATGCGACTCGGATCATCGCCTAAACTGAACGCTTCAACACTATTCTCACTACCGCTTGCGACTACTTCTACCGTTTCGCCTAAGGTAACTAATTCCCACCGCCAATCGTTCCAGGAATGTTGTACACGGCGAATTCCGATTGATTTCGAGACAATCTCTACATCTTCGGGAGCGTAATCGATCGCAACGCCACGAGTGCGTAGCCATCCATCCCGATCGTTAATCCCGTGAACTGAAACACTCTCACCGAACCATTCTATGCCAAGCATCGATTCATGGAACTCCTCTAGCGTCTCGCATTCGTATTGAATCGCTGGCTTCGCGATTTCATCTCTTGAGACTCGGTATTTGAAAACCCGTCCAGATTCATCAACTGCAAGGAATCCATCAGGGCATGCTACGGTCGATTGATACGCAACTTCGGGAATCTTCAATCGATAGAATGCACCGTTTAGATTTCGGACACTGAAATCCGAGGGTCCATCGCGAAAGATTCGGGCATCGCTCGTCACACAAAGGAGACGAGAAAACGGACTAAAATGTCGGTACTCTTGTAAAATGCCGCCTGCTCCGATTTCGACCCACTCCTGGCCACAATTCACGAAGGCTAAGCCTCGGTCATGGTCCAGGCGTTGAACGATTCCGGCATGTTTCGTTGGGGATATGATGCTAGACAACTACTACTCGCTTCTGTGGGGGGAAACGAATTCTACATCCGCGTGAAGGTCCTTGACAGCTCCTTCACGCACCTCTCGGGAGCAGTTCGTGCATCCAATTGTGTCCGTGGCGATTTCACGAAGAGCAACACCGTCCGACGCCGCGCGAGTTGAGACCCTCAACTCAGCATGGCGATGTGATGGAATTGATGCGCGATTTCGGTGAAGCACGTCATCAACGCCGTCTACACCACCCAAAACTCTGAGCTCTGCGCCCATTTCGGCCGCTGCGCTCTGAAGCTTCTCGACCTCCGCTTGGCGTAGGGTACGTCCAGCGTTCCCTCCGGCATATAGAATCACTTTGCCCCTGCCATCCACACCGATCGCCGCCGCGAACGTCCTGCGTGGTTGACCGCGTCGAGACTGCCAAACAAGGCGAGACAGAGCGCTTCCTCGGGACTGGCCGCCGCGATGCCGCGGCAACGTTCGTGGGGTCGATTCCCTTGGAAATCCTAGTTCATCGAGGTGGCGATGAAGACGTTGTGTTGCACGATCAATCGCACGCTGTCCACGTCGAGTGACTTTGAGACTTGCTCGAGCAAGACGCCCACCAGACGACCCAAGGACGACCGCCAGTGCAAGACGAAAGCTACCTCCGGGTGTTCCTGCTGCCGTCGCATCAGCGGCATTCGCCAGCTCAGGGAACTCGTCGTATCCGAAGACACCTACAATTGCTACTCCGGCTCCGGCAAGCCTCGCTAGCTCATCTGAACCGCCGTGATTTCTTACCCGCTGCTCCGTTTCACTCGAGAGTTCCGCAACCGCGCCAAACGTTCCCTCAACCAACCAGCCGATTGGTGCGAATGGGCCTGCGCAACGAAACCAAGAGCGGAGGGATCCATCGTGACCTTCTCCGCAAAGGCCGAGTGGATCCCGCACTTGCAACAGGTTCCCGCTCACGTAGTGATACGCGTTCGCAAACTCCCCACCCTCCCCAGGCTGATGAATCTCCAGCGGATCCGGCGACGCCCACCGCCCGACGCGCGGGATCAAATACCGCTCCCCAAAGTAAACCAGCCCCACCTCATCATCGGCCTCCTTCCCGGTAAACCCGAGCGGCTCGATCTCGAACTCGTCGACGTCCTCGTTCGTCCACAAGTTCTCCCGCCCGCCGTTCGGGTAGAAGTTGCCGACGCTGAGCAAGCGCCCGCTGTGGATGTCGATCACCGCGGTCGTCGACTGCAGCAGGTCGGTCGCCGCGTAGGTCACGCGGATGTCGGGGTTGAAGAAGTTCCGGTTGTTCGCGTCGTCCTTCCACACGATGCGCGCGCCG
>CALHXW010000114.1 GCA_938040325.1 uncultured bacterium
GTTGACGCGCGTGATGTGCTCAACGCGGGTCCAGGGGGCGCAGCTCCTGTCGATCTCAGGATCACTCAGGGACTGCGGCCCTGCAGCCCGCGTTGAGGTTTCCCGTCGGTCGTCACCCAAGCGGCACACCTCACGCGCGTCCCAGAATCCTCGTTTCCCGGCAACGGCGCTAACAGGCTGCTGAATACCGACCGCACTCGCTCCCAAAGCGCAGCGCTGTCGCGCGGCGACCACGAGACGCAAACGCCGCGACGGTGTGGATGGCAGGGAGCGAGCATCTTGCGCGGCCGCAACCAAGCGCTTGGTCAGCGACAGCGACCGCCAAAAACCTCCGCCCAATGGCCGCGCGAAGGGACCTTCATGAACGGATCGCCCGGAACGGGGCATCGATACTGGAGCGCCTCAACGCGGGGGTTGGCAACCGCTCCCCGCGACGGTAGTAGGCCCGCATGGTGGATGGCGACAGACTCAGCGACTACGACTTTCAGCTCCCAGACGAGCTCATCGCTCAGCGCCCGGCGTCTGAGCGAGAAGCGTCGCGTCTGCTCGTGTTGCCACGTCGAGAAGGTGAGGTGCGCGACCGCATGTTTGCGGAGCTGCCGACCATGGTCACCGGCGACGAGCTCTTCATCGTCAACAACACAAAGGTGGTGCCGGCTCGGTTGAGGGGCCACAAGCCCACGGGCGGAGCTGTTGAGCTGCTAGCGCTTGAGCCAGCTGGCGAGGGAGACGCGTTCATCGGCCTCGCGCGGAGCTCCAAGCCTGTGCGCGAGGGCTCGACGCTGTCGATCCGCGGCGAAGACCTCGTGGTTGAGCAGGCGCTGGGCCACGGTCGTTTTCGCTTCAAGCTTCCGCCGAGACAAGAGCTCTGGTCTTGGCTTGAAGCTCACGGTGAGCTGCCGCTGCCGCCCTACATCGCACGCCCCGACGGACCCTCAGCGTCAGACCGCGTGAGGTACCAGACGGTCTTTGCGCGTCATCCCGGCGCGGTAGCTGCCCCGACCGCAGGGCTTCACTTTACGCCCGGGCTCTTCGACGCACTCCGCGCCCGTGGTTGCGACGTTGCCGAGGTGACGCTCCACGTTGGGATTGGCACGTTTCAACCGATTCGGGCTGACGCACTCGACAACCACGAGATGCACAGCGAGCGCTACGAGGTCAGCAGCGCGGCGGCGTCAAAGATCAACGCCGCCCGCCGCGCTGGACGCCCGGTCGTCGCGGTTGGGACCACCGTCGTGCGGACCCTGGAGTCGGTCGTCGACGGCAATGGAGTGGTCGCGTCGGGTGCCGGGGCGACCACGCTCTTTATCCGCAACGGCCACGCCTTCCGCGCTGTGGATCAGCTCATCACGAACTTTCACCTGCCGCGCTCAAGCCTTCTCGTCATGGTCGGCGCGCTCGTCGGCCGACAGCGACTCCTCCGAACGTACGCTCACGCAGTCGCTGAGCGCTACAGGTTCTATAGTTACGGCGACGCAATGTGGATCCGATGAGCTACGCCTTCACCTTACTCGGAGACGACGCCGGCTCTGCAGCACGTCGTGGGCGGCTGCAGACGCTGCATGGGGTCATTGAGACCCCGACCTTCATGCCTGTTGGCACCCTGGGGACCGTTAAGGGAGTGACGCCTGCTCAGCTCAAGGCTCTGGGCGCTCAGGTGATCCTCGGCAACACCTACCACCTCTACCTCCGACCCGGGATGGAGGTGGTTGAGGCGCTAGGCGGTCTGCACCGCATGGCCGGCTGGGACCGGCCCATCTTGACCGACAGCGGCGGGTTTCAGGTGTTCAGTCTGCGGGATCGCTCGACCATACGAGAGAGCGGCGTGACGTTCTCGTCGCACCTTGACGGTTCGAGGCACGTCCTCACGCCGGAGTCCGCCATCGCGATCCAGGAGACCCTTGGCAGCGACATCATGATGGTCTTTGACGAGTGCCCACCTGCAGACGCGTCAGCCCAACGCGTGCGCGCGGCGATGGAGCGGACGACCCGCTGGGCAAAGCGCTGTCTGGAGGCACGCACGCGTGACGACAACGCGCTGTTCGGGATCGTTCAGGGCGGCGTTGACCCTCAGCTTCGAGAGGTCTCCGCGCGCGCGATCACCGAGATCGGCTTCGATGGCTATGCCCTCGGTGGGCTCAGCGTGGGTGAGGGCCGCTACGACATGTGGCGCTCCGTCCGGCATGCGGCACCGCTGCTTCCAACAGGGTCACCACGCTATTTGATGGGGGTTGGAACGCCCGAGGACCTGCTCTTTTCGGTCGGCCACGGCATCGACATGTTCGACTGCGTGCTGCCCACCCGTAACGCGCGCAACGCGCGCGTGTTCACGTTTGCTGGTGACCTCAACTTGCGCAACGCAGCGTTTCGACTCGACGACCGACCGATCTCGGACACGTGCGACTGCTACACCTGCACGAACTTCTCGCGCGGGTACCTCCGCCACCTCCACAAGGCGAAGGAGCTGCTCTTCAGTACGTTGACCAGCATCCACAACCTCGGGTTCCTCATCGCGATGATGGGCCGCCTGCGGTCGGCGATCGAAGATGGCACCTTTGTCGAGCTGCGCCGCGACCTCCTCGCCAAGCGAGGCTGTCTCGAGCTGCTCGACCAAGTGGAAGCGGAAGCCCCGCGTTAGCTGTGTCTACGAGCTTGCTGCGCCTCGCGTCGACCGCCGACGCTTGTTGACCGCGAGCAAGCCATCTGTTATCCGTACGAGCCCGCTGAGCCATGCTCATCCGGGAATTTATAGTGATTTCAATGGGTTGCCGAAATTGGCCGCCCGCCGGAGAGACCGCTTTGGACCATTTCTACCAGCTCATCTTCTTCGCTCAGGAAAACCTCGGCGGAGCAGGAGGAGGCGGCGCCGCAGGCGCAACCGCGGCCGGTGGTGAGGCAGCAGCACGGCAACCCGGCTGCGCTGGCGGACCCGAACAGCTGCTCTTCATCGTGCTGATGTTCGTTCTCTTCTACTTCATGCTGATCCGGCCGCAGCAGAAGCGCGCGAAGCAGCATCGTGAGCTGATCACGTCCCTCAAGCGAGGCGACAACGTCATCACGTCGAGCGGCATCTACGGTCGAATACACGAGATCGACGGCAACGTCATCGTGCTCGAGATCGCCAAGAACACACGTATCAAGGTCTTGAAACAGTACGTCGGTGGCATTGCCAACGCGGACACTGAGACCAAGCTCGCAGAGACCCCTCAGGGCGTCTGACATCCAGACGTTCTCGTCGCTAAGGCCAAGGAGCCTAAGTAAATGAAACAGAAGCGCAACTGGCGCGTGGTATTGACCTGGCTGCTGCTGATCTTTGCAGTCGCCTACACGCTGCCGACCTTCGTGAACATGCCGAGTTGGTATCCCTTCCAAAAGACACTGCACGGCGGTCTCGACCTCCGTGGTGGTATCGAGCTGCGCTACACCGTTGCGTGGCAGAAGGCGATCGAAGACACCGGTCTCAAGGCCGCTGACTCCGTTCGAACTCGCGTCGTCGAGGAGCTGGCGAAGGTCGACAACGTCAACGCCGCAGACCTGCCGCGCGAGAAGTGGACCGAGTACGCCGACCGCGTCTCGTTTGAGTCCGTCGACTCCAACGTGGTCCAGATCGTCTTCGCTGACGAGGCGGCGGAGAGTCACTTCGATGCCGACATGCTCGAGCTCATCGACGAGCGCTTCGAGGTCGTCTCTGAGGGTGACAAGGTCTACCGCATCATCTTGCCGGACAAGGAAGTCGCCAAGATCCGCAAGGAGATCGTCCGCGAGACGCGCGACAACTTCGAGAAGCGGATTGCCGCGATGGGTCTCATCGACCCCGACGTTCGTGTTGCCGGCGATGCCGACATCTCGGCGCAGATTCCAGGTGTGGGTGACGAAGAGACCGACATCGTTCGTAAGAACCTCGGTCGTGCTGCTCAGCTGACGCTGCGCTTTGTCGACAACGACCAGCCTTTCTTCCAGCAGCAAGCGTCGAAGCTGGAGGCGTTCAAGGCATCCAACCCAGAGCGAGGCGCAAGCCTTGAGCTCGCGCAGGGTGTCTCTGGCTGGTACGTGCGCGGCAACGGCAAGAGCGACCTCGTTCGCTTCGTGCGCACCCTCGAGATTCCGAAGAACCACCTCATCGGCTACGAGCAGGTCGAGCGCATCGGCAAGGATCGCTCGATCGAAGACAAGTACTGGCGCACCCACTACCTCCATAGCAAGGTGGAGCTCACGGGTAAGCAGCTCGCGCGAGCCCGCGCCAGCTACGACGACAAGAACAAGCCCGTTGTGTACCTCGACCTCAACTCCGAGGGTGCGCGTCTCTTTGGCGACGCGACCGGCGACAACGTCGGCGAGTACATGGCCATCATGCTCGACAACGATGTGGCGTCGGCACCGCAGATCGAAGAGAAGATCTCTGGTGGTCGCGCTCGAATCACCGTCGGCGGCGTGCTCCGAGAGGCACGCGCGCTCGCTCAGGTCCTCAACCAGGGCGCCTACCAGGCTCCGGTCTACAAGGTGCAGGACAACGTCATCGACGCGAGCCTCGGTGCTGACTCGGTGTCGGCAGGCACGACGGCGATGGTGCTAGGCTTCGCGCTCGTCGTCGCCTTCATGATCCTCTACTACAAGGTCTCCGGGATCATCGCCGTCTCGGTGCTGGCGTTCAACCTGTTGCTCATTTTGATGTTGCTCATCAGCTTCAACGCAGCGCTCACGCTGCCGGGCATCGCGGGCATCATCCTGACCATTGGTATGGCGGTAGACGCCAACATCATTGTCTTTGAGCGGATCCGTGAAGAAGTCGGGGCCGGGAAGTCGGTCCGAGCCGCGGTCGACGCCGGCTACGCGAAGGCGCTCTCAGCCATCCTCGACGCCAACATCACCACCGCACTCGCTGGCTTCATTCTGCTCAACTACACGAGTGGGACGATCCGCAACTTCGCAGTGACCCTCCTGATGGGCATTGTCTGCTCGGTCTTCACCGCGGTCATTGTCGCCCGCATGATCTTCAACTGGTGGCTCACCACCAAGAAGCCCACCCAGCTGTCCATCTGAGGCGCCCGCTATGATGAAGTTCATACCCGACGATTTTAGTTTCGACTTTATGGGCGCCCGCAAAAAGGCGTTCATCTTCTCCGGCGTCCTGTGCACGCTTTGCCTGGCAGCCCTGCTCTTCATGGGGCTCAACCAGGGCATCGACTTTAAGGGCGGAAACGCCGTTATTGCTGCCTTCGAGAAGGACCAGGTCACCGACCAGGACGAGATCGTGGCGTCGATGCAGAAGTTCCTCGCAGAGGAGCTTGGGCGCGAAGACAGCCAGGTCACGGTCCAGGGGTTCTCGGCAGGTGCAGGCGACGTGCTCGACGGCAAGAACGTCGACCGTTTCCTCATCCAGCTCGAGGTCTCAACCCTGGTCGACGAGGCAAAGGGCGAGTCGATCGCGGCTGCGGTCATCGCGAAGTACGGGGAGGGAACCGCCTTCCTTCGTCCCTCGCTTGAGTCCGACACCTTCACGATCACCTTCAAGGACGCGGTCGACATCAAGGCTCGCGACACCGACCTGCGCAAGACCTTCGCCGAGCTGGGCTACGAGAACATCTCGATCACGTCCGACGTTGAGAACCTCCTTGAGATCGAGCTCCTCAACGAGCAAGCCCTCATCGATCTCGACGCCAACGAGAAAGCTGGCGACGCCGAGGTCGAGGGTGCCGACGACAGCGGCAGCATGGCCGAGTACGAAGCGAAGAAGGCTGCTGCGATGGTCGGCAAGACCGACCGACGCTTCACCGTTCGTATCCAAGAGATGCGCAGCAAGGCCGAGGCCCGGCTGGCGCAAGACTTCGGGGCGCGCTTTCTGAAGGTCCAGAGCTCCACGAGCATCTCGCCGTCGGTCGGTAAGGACCTCTTCAGCAACGGCTTGCTGGCGATCATCTACGCCCTCATCGGCATCCTGATGTACATCACCATCCGGTTCGACTTCCGCTTCGCTCCCGGCGCGGTCGTCGCGTTGGTGCACGACGTCATCGTGACGCTCGGCATCTTCGCTATCCTGCAGGTGAAGTTCTCGCTCCCCATCATTGCCGCGCTACTCACGATCGTTGGTTATTCGCTCAACGACACCATCGTTGTGCTCGACCGCGTGCGTGAGACCTTTGAGGCCCTGCGCGGTCGAACGATGACCGACCTGCTGAACTCCGCCATCAACAACACCCTGAGCCGGACGGTCCTGACGTCGTTGACCACGTTGATGGTGGTCATGGCGATCTTCCTCTTCGGTGGTGGTCAGATCCGCGACTTCGCACTCGCGTTGCTCATTGGTGTTGTCATCGGTACGTACTCGTCGGTCTTCATCGCAAGCCCGCTCGTCTACTACATGGACCAGTACCTCGCGAAACGCGAAGCGGACCAGGTCTCGCGCGACAAGGACTCGTCGGGCGGCAACCGCAAGAGCGGAAACAACAAGCCGGCAAAGGCGACCGCGTAGCGTCCAAACGAAAACTTCGGCTACTATCCCAACGGGGTGCGACGCGTTCGCGCCCCGTTTTTTTGTTGAGGCAACCGATGAGTACTGATCGTCCCACCCACAGACCTTGTGCCCACTGCTGCGAGCCGCCGCGAGCCAGCACCGCGCGCATAAGAGCGGCTGTCGAAGGGGCGCGCCATTGAGTGGTTCCGCCGCCGCGCCCAAGCTTGTTTGGATCATGAAGGAGGCCGACGCCGCCGAGGTCCGCGAGCTCGCTCAGGGGCTCTCGCGTTCCGAGCTCATAGCGACGTTGCTTCTCCACCGTGGCGTTGACTCGGTGGAGGCGGCTGAGCGCTTTCTCAAACCGCGCTTGAGCGGCCTGCCTGACCCCTTCTCGATGAAGGGGATGGAGGAGGCGGTCGTGCGCATCGTGGCAGCGATCGAGGCTGGCGAGCGCGTCTGCGTCTGGGGCGACTACGATGTGGACGGCGTGACGTCGTCGTCGCAGCTGATCTGGTTTTTCCGGACCCTTGGTCTGCAGCTTGAGTACCTCGTGCCTGACCGATTCGCTGACGGCTATGGGCTGAACGAGGCCGGGATCCGCGAGCTCTGCGCGCGCGGTGTCCAGCTCATCATCACCGTGGACTGCGGTGTGTCGAACGTATCGGAAGTGGCTGTTGCGAACGCGCTTGGGACGGACGTCATCATCGTCGACCACCACCAGCTGCCTCCCGTCTTGCCGCCCGCGTTGGCCATCCTCGATCCACATCAGGACGACTGCCCGTACCCCTACAAGGGACTTGCAGCCTGCGGCGTGACGTTTCAGCTCTTGATCGCGCTGCGGGCCCGGCTACGCGAGCGGGGCTTCTTCGCTTCTCGTCCCGAGCCAGACCTGCGCGAGTTCCTCGACCTGACGGCGATTGGGACCATCGCCGATATGGTCCCCCTCACAGGCGTGAACCGAATCATCGTCACCTACGGCCTGGAGACCCTGTGGACGACGCCGCGGCCAGGCGTTCGCGCGCTCTGCGAGGTTTCACGCCTGCAGCCGCAACGCGTCCGCGCTGGCTCGGTCGGCTTTCAGCTCGGTCCGCGAATCAACGCGGCTGGCCGCATGGCGCATGCAAGCGCGGGGGTTGAGCTGATGACTACCGAGGACTCGGCCTATGCGCTCGAGGTTGCCAACGGAGTTGACGAGCACAACCTCGCCCGGCGTGAGGTCCAGCAGTCGATCTTTGAGGCCGCCTGCGTGATCGCTGACGAGCATCCTGAGCCCGCTGAGCGTCGCTCGTTGGTGCTGGCCGCCGAAGGTTGGCACACGGGCGTGGTTGGCATCGTGGCGTCCAAGGTTGTGGAGCGCTACCACCGCCCCGCGATCTTGCTCGCGATCGACGGTGACGTGGCCAAGGGCTCTGCGCGCTCGATTCCAGGCTTCAAGCTGGTCGAGCACCTGCGCGCGCTCGACGAGTACCTCGATAAATACGGCGGCCACGACTACGCGGCAGGCATGACGCTACCAGTCTCAAAGCTCGCCGCGTTTACCGAAGCTTTTGAGGCCCGTGCGCGCGAAGCGCTTGAGCCCCGCCACCTCCGAAAGCGGCTTCGGATCGACGCCGAGGTCCCCTTGCAGTGGGTTGGCAGCGCGCTCATCAGTGACCTGGAGACGCTGGCGCCTTTTGGCCAGGGCAACCCCGAGCCTGTCCTTATGGCCAAGCACGTGCGCGTGTTTGACGCACGGACGGTTGGCAAAGACCAGATCCACGTGAAGCTACGTCTCGATGCTGGCTGGGGGACCATCGATGCGATTGCGTTCTCTCAGGTTGCTCAGATGCCGACGCTGGGGAGCTTCATCGACGTCGCCTATGTGCCCGAGTACAACATCTACCGAGGCGAGGCGCGCCTGCAGCTGAGGGTGAAGGCCATGCGACCGAGCAGCATGGAGGACCTGCAGCCCCACGGGTGAGCCGGGCGGCGTCGTCGCTTCCATGAGCCACATGCGCGGGATCCGCCACGCCTTCGCCTACCACCGCCGTCGGCGAGCTAGCAGCGGTCGCGGTAGGGACCGATCTTGCTGAGTTCCGGACGCCGCCTCGACGGATTGAGCGTTGGGTCGGCACGTGCTAATCCAGCGGAGGACTGGAGGTCATGTTGAACAAAGTGATCGAGAGCGCAGCGGCTGCCATCGCCGACATCCCCGAGGGTGCCACCATCATGAGCGGCGGCTTTGGGTTGTGCGGCAATCCCGAGAACCTCATCACGGCGCTGCATGCTCGCGGCACGGGTGGGCTCACCATCATCTCCAACAACTGTGGCGTCGACGACAAGGGGCTCGGCGTGCTCCTTCAGGCGCGCCAGATCAACAAGATGATCTCAAGCTACGTGGGCGAGAACAAGGTCTTCGAGTCCCAGTTTCTCAGCGGCGAGCTCGAGGTCGAGCTGGTTCCTCAGGGCACTCTCGCCGAGCGCATCCGCGCCGGTGGGGCAGGGGTTCCGGCGTTCTATACGCCGACCGGCTACGGCACCGTCGTTGCCGAGGGGAAAGAGACGCGCGAGTTCGGTGGTCGCATGTGCGTGCTTGAGGCTGCACTGAATGCCGACTTCGCCTTTGTGAAGGCTTGGCGCGGCGACACCCATGGCAACCTGGTCTTCCGCGCGACGGCACGAAACTTCAACCCGATGATGGCGACCGCTGCTCGAGTCACGATCGCCGAAGTGGAGGAACTCGTCCCGGCCGGCGAGCTTGACCCCGATCAGATCCACACGTCCGGTATCTTCGTCCAGCGCATCATTGCTGGCTCGAACTACGAAAAGCCGATCGAACAGCGAACCACCCGAGCGCGTGCGCAATCGTGAGCTACCCACACTCGCGCGATAGGAGACTCCCATGCCGCTAAGCCGAAACGACATCGTCAAACGCGTCGCCCGAGAGCTTCAAGACGGGTTCTACGTCAACCTCGGGATCGGCATGCCAACCCTGGTCGCCAATCACATTCCCGACGGCGTCGAGGTCGTGCTGCACTCCGAGAACGGACTGCTGGGAATCGGCCCGTTCCCCTTTGAGGGTGACGAAGACGCCGACCTTATCAACGCAGGCAAGCAGACGGTCACCACTCAGCCCGGCTCGTCGTTCTTTTCGAGTGCGACGTCTTTCGCGATGATCCGCGGTGGCCACATCGACCTCGCGATCCTTGGCGCAATGCAGGTCAGCCAGGAAGGGGACCTCGCGAACTGGATGATCCCAGGCAAGATGGTCAAAGGGATGGGCGGGGCGATGGACCTCGTCGCGGGCGCAAAGCGCGTGATCGTCATCATGACTCACAACGCTAAGAGCGGCGCTCCAAAGCTCCTCGAAGCGTGCACTCTGCCTCTCACAGGGCGCGGCTGCGTCAACCACGTCCTCACGGATCTCGGCTGGTTCGATGTCGAAGAGGTCGACGGAAAGCGTCGCCTTATCCTGACTGAGCTCGCACCCGGCGAGACGGTTGAGAGCGTGAGGGAGCGGACAGGCGCCGCCTTTGAGGTTGCTGATACGATCAAGACCATCAACGTCTGATCGAGTCCGCGTGCTGTTAGGGCCCGGTCGCTCTGAGAGCGCGTCTGTGGGTTTGAACCGTCGACGATTCGGTCGCACACGAGAGGCCTGTCGGTGAGTACCCCCCAACCAGCTGGTCGCTTTCGTCGGCTCGTGTCAGAGCTCTTAGCACCGACAAGCGAGGGCGCTGGCCCCGCAGCTCCGCCAGTTCGCCTCACCCCGCTGCTCATCATCTGTCTTGGGCTCGCACTCCAGGTCGTCGCGCGGTACGAGTGGGGGTTTCTCAAGGCCAACGAGTGGCAGCTTGCCCACATCGGTATCGGTGTTGCCTGGGTCCTCGTCGTGTTGGTTGCGTTTCATGGTCTCGGCATACTCCGTCGTATCTCGACCCGGACTTGGGTGCTGCTCGGTGTAGGCGTCGGCTGCTTTGCGATCTTTTGGTACTACGGTCGCGTCAACGGGTACCGTCGGTTCTTTGGGCCCATGGGCACCGAGGGCCTCGAGCCCCTCTACGGGTTCTTCTACTTCTCGGCGATGGCGCTCCTGCTGCGGCTGATCATTCCCTACGCGTTTGCTCGGTACGCGTTCGGGCTGCGCCCGTCCGACCTTGGGCTCGGTCGCTCTGGCAGCAAGGGCGCCCACTTCCGATGGATCTACCTCGCCCTCTTTCTCTTCGTGTTGCCGGTCGTCATCTACGTGTCGACGACGGCACCCTTTCTCGCGAAGTACCCAATGTGCAAAGGCATTGTCAGCCCAGAAGGTGGCATTCCATTCGCATCGTTTTTCGCCTTCGAGTGCGCGTACCTCCTCATCTTCGTCTCAGGCGAGGCGTTCTGGCGTGGCTACCTCACGTTCTCGGGCGAGCGGGACCTCGGGCTTTACGCCGTCGCGATCATGCTGGTGCCGTACGTGACGGGGCACTTTGGCAAGCCGCTCGCTGAGACTCTTGGCGCCATTGCGACCGGCGTTGTGCTTGGCGTGCTCGCGCTACGTCACCGCAACGTATGGCTTGGCGTCGTTCTCCACTATGCGGTGGCATTGTCGATGGACCTGCTCGCCGTCCTCAACAAGGGTCACGTCATCTACTTCGGCGACTGATCCGGTGGCTCACTGGTAATCGAGGCGACGTGGCGGCGCTCGATCCGCGCGACGGCTTCACGCCACGCCGATGCTGCGGTCAGTTTGCCACTCGAGACCTTGCGAATGTGCTGCCGGAAGGTGTCCATGAAGGCCCGCTGGTGCCGCCCTACGACAACCGGCCGCGAGGCGAGGGCGGCAGCCGCATAGATGCGCCCCACCGGCGCATCTCGAAAGAAGGGTTTCGTTGTAGCGACCAAGGCTGGATGATCGAAGAGGCTCGGAATCGCGGGGAAATTGCCATGAGCGTCGAAGATAGCGCGCTGTCCGCGGTGGCTCGTGAGGTGCTGGACAAGGCTCCAGCTGAGCTCTCGCTCTTGAGTGTTGGCGGGGATCGCCAGCTGAGAGCCGCCCCAGTTGCCTGCCTGGCCCGGGATCGTTGTGATGTCCCAGTGGCCGGCCGTACCGGGCGCAAGATTTTGAATGTACGTGAGCATCCACGCCGGCGCGAAGAGGACGTTCACGTCCCCGCGCTTCATCCGGTCGTTCCAACCGTCGGAAAACGCGGGCGAGCCGCCCCGGTCTAGGCCGGCGAGCGCAGCAGCGACCGCGAGCTCCCACGCATCTACAACGTCGGTGTTATCTGCAACGATGAGGTCGCCTGAGACGCTGTAGAACTGCAGGGAGTGTTGGTTCAGCTTGGCCTCAAAGAGGCTCCCGGCATCGTCGATGAACGAGCGACCGCTCGCGCTCGTGAAGCGCTTGCCGACCTCAAGAAAGTCAGTCCAGGTCGGCCAGAGTGCGCCGACCTCGTCTCGGCCAGCTGGAAGCCCGGCTGCCTCGAATCGATCCGCGCGGTAAGCGACGGCGAGGCCACCAATGTCGGTGGGGATTCCGGTGACCTGGCCAGTGGGTGCGACACCATGCGCCCAGCGCCAGTCGAGGTAGTGAGGCTTGAGGGCGCCCGCCCCGACCGAACGCAGATCCACAAACCGATCCGCCATGGTGTGGAAGTGGGAGGCCATCGAGACCTCGACCATCGCCACATCGATGCGCGACGAGTTGGCCGCCCCTGTGAGTGCGAGCTCCAGCGCGTCATGGTGGTCGCGGTAGTCGCGCTCCTTGAGCTCCACCCGTACCCCCGGGTGCTCCCGCTCCCACTCGGCCACAAGCTCGTCGAACCCGTGTCCAGGGTAGCATGCGAGCGTCAGCGTGATCGGCTCGACCGTGCGGCGCGGCCCTTCTCCAGTGCAGGCAGCCGCGGTCACGAGCACGACCCACAGCCCGAGCCATGAGGTGCGCGTCATGCTAGCCACCGGAGGTTATCCAAGCTCTGCAGCTCGTCGACGCTCGTGGGTGGCGCGAAGTAATAGCCCTGACCAAGTCCGCAGGCGAAGTCGCGCAAGATCTGCGCTTGCTGTCGGTTCTCGATGCCCTCGGCGACGACGCGTAGTCCGAGATCGTGTGCTAGCTCGAGCGTTCTCGCGACGACTTTCCGC
Organism: uncultured bacterium; assembly: GCA_938040325.1. Taxonomy (GTDB): domain Bacteria; phylum Myxococcota_A; class UBA9042; order PHBI01; family PHBI01; genus CALHXW01. The sequence goes on from CALHXW010000114.1 coordinate 12,557, forward strand.
GCCGCGGAGTTGGTAACGATTGGACTGATGAGGCCGCGGTCGAGCTTGATGATCTGAAGAGGTAGCCGCGCGAGGTAGGCCAGTGACGAGTAGCCGGTGCCGAAGTCATCAATGGCGATAGAGACGCCTAGCTCACGGAGGCTAGCGAGCGTGCGGATGACCTCGCGATCGGCGACCACTGCGCTCTCCGTGATCTCGACGACGAAGCGGTCGACCGGGACTCGGGCAAGCGTGAGCTCACTCTCTAAGCGTGCCGCTAGGCTCTTGTCGCGTAGCTGGGCGACGGCGAAGTTCACTGCCAGATACGGCGCCTCGCCGGGCAGACGGCTGTAGGCTGCGAGGCCATGCTGTCGCACGATCGACCCAAGCTGACCAATCTGTCCGGACTCTTCCGCTGCGGGCACGAACTCGGCTGGCAAGACGGCATGCCCGTCGAGGACACCGCGGGCCAACACTTCGTAGCCGGCGATCTTGCCGGTGCTGAAGTCCACGATGGGCTGAAACGCCGGCCGAAGGGTGCGCGTGGCGATGCTCTTGCTCAGCCAGTCCCGAACCATCTCCCGACGAACGGCGGCGTCCTTCATCTCCGTGGCGTAAGAGAGCGGGGCCTGACGGCGAAGAATGCGCGCTTGCTCAGCGGCGATGACCGCACGTGAGAGGTGCTCGTCGGCTGCGAGTCCTGGCTCGCTCGCGCAATAGCCGATGGCTGCCGGGAAGAGCAGCTCGGTGCCGCTCACCTCGACCGGATGCGCAAACACGTGGCGGAGCCTGTGGCACAGGACCTCGCCATCGAGGTGGTCGATGACCACAAACTCCGTCGGTGAGAGTCGTCCGACCACCGCCTGTGCTGACATGGCCTCGCGGACGCGCTGACCGACCGCTGTCAACGCACGCCTCGCGGTGTGCTCCCCGTGGGCTCCACGGAGCTGAGCGATGTTGGTGACCTGCACCACCGCCGTTGTCGTGCCAAGGGGCAGTGCGGTGCCGAAACGCTTCGCCGTGAGTGCTTTGAGCCCGCGGCGGTTGGGAAGTCCGGTGTCCGGGTCGTGATGCTTTGCGTGATGGACCGAGCGCTTTGCCGCGTGCTCGCGGGCGCGCCCCTCACGCGCGGCATCAAGTCCGTCGTTGATCGCACCACCGAGGGTCGCCCAGACGCCGGTCAGCTCTCGGGTGTCTACCGCGGGCGGTAGCTCGCCGGCGCGCAGGTCACTGGCGATGCCATCGACCTGGTCGATCAAGTCGGCGACGGCTGCGCCAACGTCATTAAACGCATGGCTGACGTCGGTCATCTCGTCGTTTCCGGAGAGCCGCAGCGGCACGAGTCGGCCCGCCGTCAGCGCATGGGCAGCCTGCTGGAGCTCAAGCAGCGGGTCAACAACGCTCCGACGCACGAGCCAGCCTGCGACAACCACGAGGGCGGTCGCTAGCAACGTCGTGAGCACGATGAGCCACAGCAGTCCGGATGCGCGATGCTGCTCGGTTGTCACGGCGGTCTCAAGGGCCGCCGACTGTTGCCGACGGAGCGACTCGAGCGAACTCAAACGCGCCTCAACAACACCCGCCCAGACGGCACGGTCCACCCGGCGAGGGCGCCACGGTTCGATCAGGTCGTTGCGGGCGCGCGTGACGGCTCCCCACGCTGGCGCACGCAGCGCAGCGTTGTAGGAGCTGACCAGCGCTTCGCTCGCGTAGTGGCGAAAGCGCTTCATCGCGGAGCGCTCCTCAACGGCCAGTCCCTGGATCGCGTCTCGGACCGGACTCGCTGTGTCGTAGCCAACCCTGACTTCGATGTCCTGGCGTCGCAGCAGCTCTGCTGCCAACGTGAGTGCGAGCAGGGCGTTGAACTCGCCGTCGAGGGCGGCGGTTGGCGCGGTCCCTGCGAGCTCTTGAAGCGAGCTCAACAAGTGGTCGATCGCCCGCGTGTAGCCTGCGTCTGGCCTGGTGGTTCCGGGGGCGCCGCGGGCTGCATCGGCCCGCTCGACAAGCCTCCGGAGCGTGGTTGGTGACTGGTTCGTCCTGGCGAAAAAACGATCGAGAGCCAAGGTGTCGCGGTCTTCGCTCTCCGTCTCACCGGCCCCGGCGTAAGCAGCATTGAGGTGGACAGCGAGTGCGGTGGCGCGGGTCCGCTGAAGGCTCGACAAGATCTCGCCGCCACGACGCAGTGTCTCGGCGTGGTCGCCGAACGTGCTAGCCGCGTTGTAGCGGTCGACGATAATGCGACCTTGCAGCACGATCACCATCAAGAGCGCGGCGACCGGAACGACGGTCATCACCGCGAGGCGCGGGCCGAGGCGGACGCGACGTGTCCACGCCGCAGCGCGGAGCTGCGCTGGGCCTGCCGTGTCAGCCCGCGGGCGGCTCGTTTCCTCAAGACTGTCGTGGTCGTCGGCCGGTCGCACACTGCCCTCCCTCAGGTGCTGCATCTACTTTGGGCGGATCAGAGCTGAAGTCCAGCACCGGCGCAATAACCTGCCCCGACGTTGGCTACTCGCTCCGGTCGGGCGAGGCCGTTGCGACTGTGGCGACACGGCAGGCAGCTCCGGAAAGAATGGCGATGCTGGAGCGTTCACTCGGTGTAGGCTCCGGCTCGAGGAGGCAACTTGGACTCGATGACAAACACGGAGACAAACACGGACTCTGGACGCGCCATGGGCGTCGATTTTGGCGAGGCGCGGATCGGCATCGCGCTGAGCGATCCGACGCGGACCCTCGCGACCCCACTGCTCACGCTCCACGAAAAGAACAAGGGAGAGCAGACCCGCAAGGTCGCGGCGCTCGTCGCCGAGCACGGCGTCACGTCTGTGGTCGTTGGCCTTCCGCTGAAGCTCGACGGCGAGCATGGCGACATTGCGATCACAACCGAGAAGTTTGCCAAGAAGCTGCGCACACAAGTCGAAGCTGAGGTTGTGTTTTGGGACGAGCGCTTCACAAGCATCGCGGCCGACATGGCCCTCGCTGAAGCGAGGGAGCACGGCGGTCGGCGGCGTGGCAAGAAGCGAACGCTTCGCGAAGAGAAGGGAGACCGCGACATGGCTGCGGCGGCGATTTTACTTCAAGAGTGGCTCGACGCAGGAGGCGGTCGTGGCAGCAGTTAACGAGCAGTGCCAGCCGTGCCACGCGGCGCTTGGTCGGTATGCAGCCTAAGCGCCGTCGTCGTCGGTGGTGGCTGGCGTTGTTGCTGGTCGGCGGTCTGGTTGGGGCGGCCCTCATCGCTAGCTTCGGCTTGTCGAGGCCGGCGGGCAACCCCGCGGAGGTGCGCGTGACGGTTCCGCGCGGCGTGACGCTCGACGGGCTGGTAGATGCCCTCGGCGACAGCGGGCTGGCGCCTCGACCTTGGGTCAACAGCTGGGCGCTGCGGCTGCGTGGGTCGCTCGACACGGTCAGAGCGGGGACCCATCGGATGCCTGGCGATGCCCATGCGTGGGAGGTCGCTGGTTTGCTGGCCGCGAACAGCTCCGTCGAGCCTGGTGTGAGGCTGACCATTGTCGATGGAATGAGCGTGTGGCAGGTGGCCGCGCGACTGGAGCGACTGGGCATCGGGACCGCCAAGGACTTCATCACGCTCGCCGCTGACCGCGGTGCAGCGGTGAAGCTTGGGCTGCCCGTCGGCGCCAAGCGTCCGCCGCGCCCCGATGGTGTGGCGGCTACTTACCTTGAGGGATTCCTATATCCGGACACCTACTTCTTCGACACCGGAGCGACGCAGCAGCAAGTGGTGGCCCGGGTCACCGGTCGGTTTCGCCGGGTCTGGGACAAACTCAAGCGTCAGTTCAGTGTCGACATGGCATTGGCGCGGACCAACTATGGCCTCGACGAGCTCGGCCTCGTCACGCTTGCGTCGCTGGTTGCCAAAGAAGCACAGGACCGAACAGAGGGCCCCAAGATCGCGGGTGTGTTCCTCAATCGGATACGCGAGGGCATGCGCTTTCAGACCGACCCGACGCTGATGTATCGACCTGACCGCGTTGGGAAACCGCCGAGTCCGCGGGAGCGCCGGGACCGCTCGAACCCCTACAACACGTACGCCTATGACGGGTTGCCACCTGGTCCCATCACGAGCCCAGGGGAAGCCGCCCTTCGTGCCGCTCTCGTGCCGGCGCGTCACGACTATATTTTCTTCGCCGCACGACGCGACGGCTCTGGGCGGCACGCGTTTGCCCGGACGCTCAAAGAGCATGACGCCAACATCGATCGCTACCTGCGATAGCCCGTGCTCTTCAGTGCCGATCCTCATGGACCACGCGGCGGGACGACGCGAGTCGCTCGGCGCAGCCTCGTTAGCCAGCTTGCCCTGTCGCAGTAACGGCCGAGGAGCCGCAAGACGGAACGTCGTCGGCGACGTCGTCGGAGAGGTCATCCAGACCCGCAGGCGACCACGGATGGAGACCGCCGTCGATCTTGACACTGCCATGCTGGCTTCCTACGGTCCGCGCCCGCTAGCCGCCTTGTTCGAAGATAAGGTTGATGTTACGGGTTGCAATCCGGCATCCTAGCGGCCGCGACCTGGGGCGACACGAGCGCCCCTCCTATCCCACGCCCAAGCTGGGGCGAGCCTCCGAGAAGGAGTCGATAATGATGCGACGAACTGGTGCTATCCTCGCGACGCTGATCCTGACCGTTGGGTCGACCGCGTTGATCGCTTGCGGAGACGACGACTCGGGCGGATCCGACACTGGCCTCGACACGTCGTTCCAGGACATCGAGACCGTCGATGTCGACACGACCCAAGACACCACCAACCCCAACGCCGTCAAGAAGCTCGACTTCGAGGCAGCGTTTGGCGACGATCAAGCGCCCTGCCGCCAGACCGACCGCTGCACCGTCTACATCTCGTTCACCGAGCGCCGCAGCCTCAACGTCGTTTACACCGAAGACGGCGTACCGAAGGCTGGCCAGGTCGTGAAGTTCGCGCTTGAGAGCGACCCCGACGGACTCGGCTTTCTCAACACGCTCTCGGCGGTCACGACACCTCAGGGGGTCGCGTCGGCTGAGACCAAAGCCAAGCTGCAGCAGATCGGCCAGTTCGCTGTCAAAGCGTGGATCGACAACTCGAACCTGCCGCCGCTCTACTTCGACGTCGTCGTGACGCCGAAGGGCCAGGTTCCGCTGACCGTGGTTGGCGGCTACCAAGGCACGCGCCCGGTCGGCAGCTACAACGTCCGGCTCTACCGTCAAGACAACGGTGGCGCGCCGAACTGCGACGACATCATGAACCTCGTCGACAACGAGACCGCGGCTCAAGCGCGCGACAACATCCTCCTGGCGCAGTCCGCGAAGTTCCCCGACTTCGATGCGCTTGAGCAGGACGGCACGCAGCGCTTCACGATCCTGGCGATGTCGGAAAACGCGAACGGCGCCATACAGGCCTGGGGGTGCTGTGATGGGGTCAACGACACGGCCTGTGTCGATGCGCAAGGCAACCCAGCGTGGGACGGCCAAGTGGTGTGGGGGCAGTCGAAGACCGTACCGCTGCAGCTGACCGATCGTCCGCCGCAGTACGCCGGTGCCTACAACATCACCAGCCGCTTCGACTTCGTCTCGGCCATTCCTGAGCCTTACCGTACCTGGGTCAACTACATCGTTGGGTTCTTCCAGAGCCCCAGCGGTACGCTGCTGCAGCTCGCGTGCGACCTGCTGACCGGCGAGGGTGAAGACCTGAACTCGTTCTGTGACTTGGTCTTTGACCAGCAGCCCAATGGCGATCTCACGTTGACGACACTCGGTGGGTTCGCATCCGACCTCATCGACGCGATCATCGAAGGCCTCGCGCAGGACTCGACGTTCGGCACGATCTTCCAGGTCGGTGGCGATGTGGCTGACATCCTCAAGGCCTTTGAGATTCAGGCGACGCTCCAGTTCAACAAAGAGCCGAACGCCGAGGGGGTCTGGGAGGCGGGCGACACGTCCGAGAACTGGCACACCGTCACCGTCAAGTGGACCCTGGGCGCCAACTGCGACCCCGTCACGGACGCGGGCTGCGGCGTCATGCAGTTCTCCACGAGTGCGTTCCAGCAGCAGGCGATCACGGGAACGTTCGCTGCGAGCGTTGCCAACGACTTCGACCTGACGATCGAGCAGCACTCACTGAACCTGAACTACGGTGCGCTTGTGAGCTACTTCCTCGAGCAGTTCCTGATTCCGCTCGTTACGGGTGAGCCGCTGGTCGACTCGTACGAAGAGCTGATCGGCTACTTGGTCGGCGGGGGCGTTGAGTGCTTGCAGCCGACGGCCAGCGGTCTCGACTGCTGCGGGACGTTTGCCGACAACACCGGCAACGAGGACGGCCAGCTGTCGGGTGCACAAGAGGGCGCGATCAACGCTGCCTGCTCGACCATCGCGCAGGCGGGTCCGGCGTTCTTGCGAAGCTCACTGACGGGTCTGGATCAAGGCACGGGCAACGCGTTCAAGCTCGGCACGCTCACGCCGTGCCGGCTCTCGGACTTCAACGAGGACCTCGTCATTGACGGCGTCGGTACGCAAGCACAACCCTGCGTGTGGAACGTTCAGATTGGCAACTCGTCGGAGACTTTCGACGCGATCTTCTGGGGTGCACGCGCCGAGTAACTCGGCCGGGCCGACATGAGGACGCCGCGTGCTCTCGGGCCGCGGCGTTTCTCTTTGGTAGACGGGGGACTGCTCGATCCGAGTCAGCGCTTTGCAAGCGCCCCTTCGTGCGAGCAGTGCAAGGCTGGGCGCGTGTTCCAGCGCAGAGCGTTGACCATCCGCTGAAAGCGCCGGTACTCTGAGGTAGGGCAATAACTCTCGCGCCCGTCACCACTGTGGTGGCGACAAGCGAACGGCTGGTCCTCAAGGGTGCATCGATGAGCGACAAGGATGACGGTGTCTACACGTCCGCACCAGCGGCGTCCGTAGGCAGCCTACTGACGGACCTCCTGAGCGAAGCAAAGAAGGACGTTGCGGCGCAGCGGCAGGAGCTCAACCAAAAGATCCAGAGTCGCGAGGACGTGCGCAAAGAAGAGCAGCGCCGTGCGGAGGCTCGACGTCGCGAGGAGATGCAGCGAGAGCTCATCGAAGAGACGCGCCGCCGAAACGAGGCCATCGCTCGCAACGACGTTGCGAATCGCTCACCAGAGGCTGCGACGCTCCTCGAAGAGGTGAAAGCAGAGCCAGAGCCTGTCATCGAGAAGGTCGTTGAGGCAGCGCCTGCGGAGCCGACCCGCGCTGGCGGCGTCGGGTGGCCACTGGTCGCGGCGATTGTCTTGGGCTGCCTTGCGCTTGGCGTCGGTGGCGCTCTGGCGCTTGCTCCAAAGCAGAAGCTTGTGCTCCCTGACGTCGAGGTTGCAGCCAAGACGACCGTCCAGCAGACCGTGCGAGCTGCGTCGAGCGAGGCGCGGCTCACAGGCGCGCTCGCGAAGACGAGCGCCGAGCTCAAGACGCTCAGCACCCAGGTGGCAGCGCTAAAAACGGCGCAGGCAAACCTCAAAGGGCAGCTGAAGGCCACTTCGGCCCAGATCAAAGGCTCGACCTTCTAAGTCGGTCTCGCGTCGATCTCGGGGCTGTCGCGGCCGGCTAGACAAAGCGCGTTTCCGGCCACGTCCGAGTCGCCAGACCGCGCGCGCCTCCGTTGAAGGTCTTCGATGTGTCCAGCAACGCCTTAGCCGGCAAAGCGCGCTGGCGTCCCGAGCAAAAGCTCGCGTCTCACCTCGCCGGCGCCAATCGCGCTAGCGCACCGACCAGGCTCATTGCATCCGAAGTCCGCAGTGCTGGGACGCGCGTGAGGTGTGCCGCTGGGGCACCGACGTTGATCCAGGCGGTAGCCATCCGTTCGGTGCTCTAGCAGCGTTGCCGGGAAATGCAATTCCTGATGACTTCGTGATGCGCACCACTGAGGCAACAACCTCGAGATCACCTTGTCCCGACAGGGTTTCCTCTCGTTTGTCACCTCAGCGGCACACCTCACTTCGTCCCAGAAACCGCATTTCCCGGC
>CALHXW010000115.1 GCA_938040325.1 uncultured bacterium
TCAAGCGCATGCTCCGAGGCGAAGAGTCGCTGCCGGAGCTGTCGACGCTTAAGCGCGTCGCTGACTACGACACCCGTCTCGGCATCTTCACCGACGCGGTAGAGCTTGCCTGCGCCGATGGGGAGTTCAACGACCTTGAGCGAACGCATATCCGCAAGCTCGTCCAGCGTCTTGAGCTTCACCCCGGCGACATGCAGCGCGCATGGGACCGAGCGATCCGACGACTCTAGGGATATTAGTAGCCCTTTCCGGCTGCGCCTTCCGCGATGCACTCGCCAGCAGCGTCGGTGCGCTCGCTCCGCTCACCCGAACTCGACGATGCTCGCAGGGCCTTCATTCGGCCGACGCCGCTGGCAAGCACCGGAGCGTTCGCCTCGCTCGAAAACAGCGCTTGTTTTGGGACGAGTAGCCCTTTCCGGCTGCGACTTCCGCGATGCACTCGCCAGCAGCGTCGGTTCGCTCACTGCGCTCACCCTGACCACTGCGCCAACGGCCCGGTTGCGGGTTTGGACGGTCCCGCATAGCCTAGGCGAAACCCGCGTGGATGAGGAGGCTAACGATGAAGCGACAATTCTGGTGCGCCCAGCTTACGAGCGTTGCGCTTGCACTCATGATCGCTGCCCCGGCTGGGGCTCAGGCGCCTACCTCGACGGCCTTTCAGGTCCAGCAGCTTGAGCCGCTGCCCGCACCGGGCCTCAACGTCCTCAACATCGGGACCAGCAAGGTGCTGTCTCACTTGGCTCCGTCGGTCGGTCTCACGCTACACTATGCCGACGACCCGCTGGTGCTCCGGCAGCTCAGCGACGACGACGAGATCGTGTCCAAGCTCGTCGACCACCAGCTCGGTGCCGACCTGTCGCTCGCTCTCGGCCTCTTCGACGTTGCTAGCCTCGGCGTCGTGGTGCCGATGACCGTCTCTCAGTCGGGTGCCGACCTCACGCTCACCGGCAGGCCCAATGCGACGGTATCGAGCTTCACGCTCGGCGACGTCCGCGTCTTGCCGAAGGTCCAGCTCCTCAAGCCCGACAACGACGGCGGCCTCGGCCTCCACATCAGCGTCCCCTTGTGGCTGCCCACGGGGGATGCCGACAACTTCGCCTCCGATGACGCGTTCCGTCTGCGCCCGACCCTTGGCATCGACTACCACAGCGGCGGCGGCTTCGTTGTTGCGGCGAACGTCGGCTACACGATTCGCCCAGAGCAGCCCATCCACGACTACGTCAGCGACGACCAGATCAACTGGGGGGTTGCCCTTGAGACGCCTGAGCTGGCGGATGGGCTCACGCTTCTTGGCACGATCTTTGGTGCTGTCCAGACCTCAGACAACCGAGATCCAGCGACCCTGCAGGGCCTCGCAACCACCAACGATCCAAGCGATAGCAGCGGCAACCCGATCGAGTTCAACGCGGGTGCCCGCTACCGCTTCAGCTCGGACGTGATGGCGATGATCGGTGGCGGCGCTGGCGTGAATCGCCAGGTCGGCGCACCCTTGTGGCGTGCATTCTTGACCGTCGGCTACACCCCCACCAACGCCGATGGTGACGAAGACGGCATCATGGACAGCGATGACGACTGCCCCGACCAGCCGGAGGACAAGGACGGCTTAGAAGACGGCAACGGCTGTCCCGACCTCGACAATGACAACGACGGCATCCCCGATGTCGACGATGGCGCAGCCGACGGCTCCGGCTTTGGCGCGTGCCGCGACCAGGGCGAGGACGCTGACGGCTTCGAGGACACCGACGGCTGTCCTGACCCCGACAACGACAACGACGGCGTGGCCGACGCCGACGACGCCTGCCCGGTCGACGCCGAGGACATCGACGGCTTCGAAGACAGCAACGGCTGCCCCGACACCGACAACGACAAGGACGGTATCGAAGACGCCGTCGATGGTGCCGATGGTGCTTGCCGCGACCAAGCCGAAGACAAGGACGGCTTCGAGGACAGCGATGGCTGCCCGGATCCCGACAACGACAAAGACGGTATCAACGACGACAAGGACAAGTGCCCGCTCCAGCCTGAGGTGAAGAACGGCGTTGACGATGATGACGGCTGCCCGGACACGTCGTCGGACAACGTCAAGATCGAAGGCACCAAGATCCGGATCCTCAAGAAGGTCTTCTTCAACCGTGGCAAAGACACCATCAAGAAGAAGAGCTACGCGATCCTCAACGAGGTCGCCCAAGTGCTGACCGAGACGCCCTTCATCACCAAGATCCGCGTTGACGGTCACACCGACAGTGACGGCAAGGACGACAAGAACCTCGACCTGTCCAAGCGACGCGCCGCGTCGGTGCTCGCCTACCTGACGAAGAAGGGCATCGACCCCGCGCGTCTGACCTCCGAAGGCTTTGGTGAGAGCGCGCCGATCGGCGACAACAGGAGCCCGGATGGGCGCGCACTCAACCGCCGCGTCGAGTTCAATATCCTTGAGGTCAACGGCAAGCCGGTTGCGCCGTAGCCGGCGGCTGAAGTTCGGACCGACAGAGGCGTGCGCAACGTCGCAGCAAGCGTTCGGTAAACGAGGCTTGCGGCGACGTCTGGGCCTGGTTTACGGTCCGGCGATGCAGAGCCTACGTACATACTTTACCGTCTCGATCACCGCTCTCTCCCTAGCCGCCGCAGTGCTTGCCGCAGGTTGCGACAGTGGCGGTGAAGAGGACGACAGCATCAAGTCCGGCACGCTGACGATCCGGGCAGATCAGGGCATCGACTTCCGGACCGGCGCAGTGCTCGACCCCGGCAACTTCGCCAACAGCGACCTACTCGCCTCCAACAACGGCGACCACCTGAAGCTCACGACAGGCGGCGACAGCCCCGTCGACAACCGACGGGTGAACTGGTTTCTGGGCGACGGCGGTACCTTCGACACCTTCGGAACCCTCAACGACGTGCCGACAACGAAGCCCGAGCTCGACGAGAACCAAGCCCTGGTACGCGCAGTCGCAGGCCGCGGCTTCGTCCTAGAGACACGCGGCGACGGCTGGGTCCGCGGCATCATCGACGCCGCAGACGCCTCATCAGTCACAGTAACATTCGTCCCTCTGGACGAGTAGTCGACACCGCAGGCCAACGCCCACCCGCCTAAGCCAACGCGTACCCGTACGCCTACGCCTACCCGTACGCCTACGCCCACGCCTACCCGTACGCCTACGCCTACCCGTACGCCTACGCCTACCCGTACGCCTACGCCTACCCGTACGCCTACGCCTACCCGTACGCCTACCCGTACGCCCACGCCTACGCCTACCCGTACGCCTACCCGTACGCCCACGCCTACGCCTACCGCCTACCCCTACGCCTACCCGTACGCGTACCGCCTACCCGTACCGCCTACCCGTACCCGTACCGCCGAAACCAAAGCCCGCTACGGCCCCGCCCGAAGCGTCAACGTCGACAGGTTCGTGGTCTCTCCGGCCTCGACCCGAAACGTCTTGCGCAGCACCTTACCATCAGCCCCAACGACTCTCAGCCGGTGTTCCCCAGCAGCAAGCGTGGCCTTGACGATGTTGCTTCCGGCCGTCGGGTACGCCTTCCCGTCGACAAAGACGTCCGCGTTCGCAGGAAAGAAGCGGAAGGTCACCCGGCCACTGCCGCCACTCGGGGTCCGGCTGCCGCTTGCGGACCGCTTCGTTCGCGGTCTCGATGTCCCAGCGGGCCGACGGGACTTCGGCGCCCGCTTCGCACTGGCGTTGCTGGTGGTGGTGGCGTTCGCAACGACCTGCTCGCGCTCGAGGGCAGCCACAACCTCGGTCGCCCGCATCACCTTGTGACGGAGCGTCTTGGACGCAAACCCGACGAGGCCAAACGTGATCTCAAGCTCAGACGCGAGCGACGCGCGCAGCGTCAGTGGCGTCGGCGAGGGCGGTCCGCCATTGACGCTGACGAGCGCACCCGGTGGCACGCTCACAAACGTGATCGGCACGTCGGTCGCTGCTGGCACGCGCAGCGCTGCACCGAGGGCGCTACCCGCCACGGTCCCAGCGCTTGTCGGCTCAGGCTTGGCTGGTGCCGACGGCTCACTCTTGGTCTCGGCGGTTGCGGCAACGGCGATGTCGGCAGCTGGCGCGGCGGTCGCAGCCGAGGTCGCTTGGTCGGCGACCACCTGGTCACTGGACGCCCCCTTCGGCTCGGTCTCGTCGCCATCGCTCCAGATGAGCCAGCCCACAGCGCCGAGAAGCGCAACATTCATCAGCACCAAGAGGACAAAAGACCACGTGCGCTTGCGGCCAACCGACGCGCCAGAGGCGGTCGTCATTGCAGCAGCGGCTGGAGCGCTCCCTAGATCGACAGCGCCGGCATCGCTGGGGTCGCGGTCGCCGTCGGTGTGGATGGTCCGTGTCTTGGGCTGAGCCGGCGTTGGCCGCTTTGTGCCGGTAGCAACGTCCCCACGCGGCTCGCTCGGTAGGCCCAGTGCCAGGACATCGTCCAGCGACATCGCAGCGCCACCTGCGTCCCGCAAGCCCTTGGGCAGGGTCTCGAGCACGGCGTCAACCCAGCCGCCTACGTCGCGTGCGGTCAGCAGCTCGTCGGTCGAGTTGAGGTAGCGCTGGATCTCACGCATCGCTGCGTCGCAGCTCGCGAAGCGGTCCTCCGGCTTCTTCATCAGCATCCGGTCGACGACCGCTGCGATCTCGGCGGGCAGACCTGGGCAGAACATGGCGATGGAGCCCGGCTCAAAGAACCGCACCCGGTCGAGCGTCAAGAGATCCGACTCGCCATCAAAGGGCCGCTTGCCCGCCAAGAGCTCCCACGCCACGACGCCGACCGAGAACTGGTCGCTGCGTGCGTCGAGCTCACGTCCGGCCGCCTGCTGTGGCGACATGTAGCTGTACTTGCCGCGGATAGCGCCCGAGGTGGACTGATGCAGTCGCTCAGTGGCTCGAGCGATACCGAAGTCGAGCAGCTTCACCGCGCCGGCCCGCGAGATCATCACGTTGGCCGGCGACACGTCGCGGTGGATGATGTTCATGCTGGCGCCACCGACGGTGGTTGCGCGGTGCGCGTAGTCGAGTGCCTCAAGCAGTCGCGCAACGATCGTGAGCTTGACGGGCAGCGGCGTGTCGACCCCACCGACGGCTGCCAGCCGCAGGAGCTCCGCCAGGTCACGTCCGTCGATGTGCTCCATGGCGATGTAGGGGACGCCGCCCTCTTCGCCCATGTCGAGGACCTGAGCGATCCCAGCATGGGACAGCTGGACGACGAGCTTTCCTTCTTCGACGAAGCGCTGCACGAACTCCGTGTCCTGCGCCAGGTGCGGAAGGATGCGCTTGATGACCACGCGTTTTTCGAAGCCTTGGGCACCGCTGGTTCGCGCGAGAAAGACCTCGCCCATGCCGCCTGCGCCGAGGCGGCTCAAGAGCTCGTAGCGGCCAATGTGGCCGAGGGTCGGCGTCTCGACGCTCACGCGATGGCCTCCCCGTCGACCGGCGGATCGCCAAGAAAGAGATCGGCGGGCTCACCCGTTGGCAGCGCTAGCGGCTCGGGCAGCGGCGGCGGCGGTGACGCCTCGAGGCGCTCGATGGCCTTGTCGTAGCGCGTTGAGATGGAGCTGCCCTTCACCCACATCCAGCCGTACTCGGGCCCCGTGAAGTGACCCACAATACGCTTCTTGAGCCACGGGCTCTTGGCCTCCAGCTCACCGTGGACCTGCCAGGTGGCCACAAGCGACTCCCGGTAGGCTTCCCACTCGAGGTAGGCCCGTCCTCCCGCAAAGCCCGCTGGCAGCGGCAAGAAGATGTAGAGCAGGATCATCCCAGGCCACGTGTAGCGCTTGAACTGCTCGACGTGGACGAGCTCGTGACGCAGCGTGCAGTAGCGGTCTCCCGGCGTGAACATCCACCAGCAGTCCGGCACATAGATCCGGTTTCCGAACGTCGTCGTGAAGCTATCGAGGAAGCGCCGCTGCCCGCCGAACGTGACGACCTTGAGCACCTTGTCGATGAAGCGACAAAAGGGCGAGTCCCCCTTCTTGATGATCCTGACCTTGGGGTGGGTCTCACGCAGCTCGTCGAGATACGCCTGGTAGAGCGCGTCGTGCAGGTCGCTGGGCACGCCGGCAAAGGGCTCACGAGTGGGCTCGCTGTCAGCGTCAAGATCGGTGTCTAAGGGCTGCGTAGTACTTGCCTCATCGTGTATCGACCCGGCGCCTGCCCGATCAGCCAGCGCATCGCCCGGAGCGCTCCTCGTGCGAAGATGTCGCGATCGGTCGCCCGGTGCGTGATGGCGATCTCTTCGCCTGCTCCAAGATACAACACCTCGTGGGTGCCGACGACGCTACCGCCGCGAACAACCGAGATTCCGAGCTCGCGCTGACCGCGCGCACCGACGAGGCCCTCGCGCCCGTAGCGCGCGACCTTGTCGAGGTCCCAGCCCCGTGCGGCCGCCACGCGCTCCGCCAAGCGCCGTGCGGTGCCCGAGGGCGCATCCACCTTGTGCCGGTGGTGGGACTCGACAAGCTCGATGTCATAGTCCTCCCCCAGCATCGCTGCGGCCTCCGCAACGAGCTCGGAGATCACCGTGACGCCGACAGAGAAGTTCGGAGCCCACAGCACACCGATCGTCTTGGCTGCGGCGTCGAGTGCCGCGTTGTCGGCATCGTCGAGGCCGGTCGTGCCCATGACGAGCGGGATACCTGCGGCCTGGCAGAGCCTCGCGGTCGCAGCCGCCTGAGCCTTGACCGAGAAGTCGATGACACCATCGACTCCAGCCAGGTCTGCGGCGCCAGCTTGTGCGCTCCCGGACCCCAGGCCGATGGCTGCCTCCAGCCCGTGCTCACCAGCGAGGGCCATGAGGCGCTTGCCCATTCTGCCGCCGCTTCCGACGACGGCGATGCGAGGACGGTCGGTCACCCCGAGACCGCTCCCTGCGCTCGCTCCAGCGCGGCCACGAGCACGTCGGCCATCGCTGGTGTCAGCGCATCGGTCGTCAACGGCAGCCGGACGTCCTCTGCGGCGTGCCCGAGCTGAGCTGCGGCGCGCTTGAGGGGAATCGGGTTGGCTGTCTGAAAGAGCGCGCTAAAGAGCGGCAAGAGCTCACGCTGGAGCCTGCGCGCTGGCGCGAGCTCCCCGCGGAGGCCGTGACCGATCATGGTCGCGACCGCCTCAGGCACCAAGTTGGCTGCCACGCTAACGACGCCGGCGCCACCATCGAGCACCAGTGAGAGCGCGGTGGCGTCGTCGCCCGAGAGCACCGAGAAGCCCGTTGGAGCACCGGCGATCAGCTGCTGGACTTGTTCGCAGCTACCGGCTGACTCTTTGATGGCAATGATGTTGGGGTGTTGCGCGAGCTCGAGCGTGGTCTCCACCCGCATGTTCGTGCCGGTCCGCGAGGGGACGTTGTAGAGCACCACAGGCAAGCCGCCCTCATCGGCGACCGCGCGAAAGTGGGCGATGATCGAGCGCTGCGGGGGCTTGTTATAAGGCGGCGTCACGACCAGAGCCGCGTCAGCTCCGCACTCGAGCGCCTGGCGCGTGTTGTCGATCGTGCTGCGGGTGGCGCTGGTGCCGGTGCCGGCGATCACCGGCTGCTTGCCGCCACGCTCGCGGTTGATGCGCACGGCCGTCCGAACCACATGCCCAAACTCCGCCTGGGTCAGGGTCGGGGTCTCGCCCGTCGTACCGCAGGGGATGAGCCCAACGCCGGCGTCGACGAGCCGCTCACAGAGTCCTTCCAGCGCCTGCTGGTCGACCCGACCCTCGGCTGTGAAGGGCGTATAGATCGCGGCAAACGTTCCTCGGATCGGACCAATGGAGCCCATCTCAATCACCTCTACGCCGTTCTGCTTCCTGCTTCCGGGTGTGATCTTGAATGCGCGAGAGCGCCTTGTCTACGGCCACGCGCACGAAGAGCTCCGGCTCTTGGCCAAGCCACGTCTGGAGGTTCGGCACAACCCGGGCGGAGAGGGTGTCTCCGAGGGCATGCGCGACCGCCTCGCGAATCATGGGGTCCTCGTCGGTCTTGAGCTCGAGGATGTCGTCGAGGGCATCTTCGCCGAATGCGTAGCCAAGCGAGCGCAGGGCCTGGCGACGCAGCTGGAGCGCCATCGAGCTGCCGCCGTCCTTGTGGTGGAGCAGCCCCCGCAGGTAGTCACGGGTCGTCTGGGTCGGGTAGAGCGCCACCGCAGCGACAGCTCGGATCCGCACCTTCGCCAGCGCGCGCGGCTTGTCGGCGATGTCGATGAGCAGCCGCGCAACGTCAGGGCCGACGCGATCGAGGACCTTGCGCCTTAGCTTGATCTCGTAGGCCTGCAGGAACGTGTAGAGCGACCGGCGCTGCTCGTCGAGCTTGCTCGGTGCCGTCGCATGCCCGCTCGACGAGCTCACGGCGAGGAGCGAGAGCGTCATGGCGGTCGCCGTCAGAATCGAGGTCAGTCGTGGCAGTGTCATGAGCATTACTCCAGCACCGGGTTGCGGTGGATAACGAAGCGCTGGCCAACGCTTAGCTGCGTGACAAGCGAGGGCGTCCAGAACATCAGGTTTGTGCCGCCACGTGGCAGGCACTCTTGAGGATCCACGAAGCCGTCGCCATTAGAATCGTACTGAGCCGCCGGGCATTCCGGCGTATCGAGGATGTGGTCGAACGCGGTCCCATCGGACTCGGTCGTGTGATACAGGCCCAGCTGGTGCCCCAGCTCGTGGGCCATCGTCTCGGCGGTCAGGTTCGTGGCGAGGTTGTCGTCGTCGATCGTGAAGTACTCCGAGAGGCTCACGGCCACGCCCGAGCTGTAGGTCCCGTTGACGAACGCTGGGCCTGGGATGCCGCCAGCCTTACCGAGCAGCTGCCACCCGGTGAATCCCTGGACGAAGAAGAAGTTCACACCTGGATCGTCGTTGCCGAGTGCCGCCGAGTACGCCAACAGCTCCGAGTGCTCATCGATGTCGCCGTCGGTCGTGTCGAGGATCGTGAAGCGATCGGCATCGGCCCCCGTGACGTCGTAGTAGTTGATGGCGGCAACATCGACGCCCTGGTTGGTCATGACCTGCTTAAACTTCGTGACCAGGGTCTGGAACTTGGCGTCACCCGGTGCGCTGGCGGCCGTGAGACCCGGCGTCTTCACGAACCAGAAGTTCGCCGTCATCGACGACAGGAACGGCTCTTGGCGCTGGTTCTCGAGGACGTAGACCCAGACGTTGCCGAGGGGCACGACCTCGCCCGGCTCGGTCGGGTAGCGCACGAACGTGAAGCGGTAGCGCCCCTCCTGGAGGGCGACCGCGTCTGTGTTCGGCACCTGGACCGTGAAGACGTCAAACGAGGGGAACGAGCGGTTGGGCGCGTCGTAGGGCGAGCCGGATCCCATGAGGTCGACGCCGTCGGGCCCGATCACGCCGTAGGCGCCCATGTAGTACTCGCGGCCGTTGTCGGCGAGCGCGATGATGGTGAACGACGCGGCCCCTGGCGTGGGGGTAAACGAGAACGAGCGCGACAGGCCGCCACCGCCGACGGTGGCCTTGCCCATGTCGATGACGCGCACATGAGGCGCGGAGCCAGGCGTCGGCCCGCAGCCATTGTCGATGTAGCCGTCGCAGTCATCGTCGAGGTTGTTGCAGGCCTCAGGAGCTGGCTCACACGGCCCCTCGGGCTGGCAGATCCCGTAGATAAGGTCGCACTCGAAGCCGGCGTTGCAGCTTCCTGGCTGACAGCGCGGGGTGCAGACGCCCGCCTGGGTCGCGCAGAACTGGTCGAGCCGGCACTGGGTCGTCACCGTGCACGACCTCAAGCACAGGTTTGCTTTCGCCCCGTTGCTGTCCTCGGTGTAGAGGCAAACGCTGCCCTCGCCACACTCGGGGTTGTCGCCGCCGCACGGCTGCGTGCAGTAGCCGCCGGGGTGATAGGTGTTGCAGTAGCCGGACTGGCAGTCGCTGTCTTTGGCGCAGATGCCCGCGATCGCTTGCTCTCCGAGCGACACGTTCGGTGGGGTCTCGTCGACGTCGGGCGGCACAAACGTGGTGTCGACCGGCGGTCCAGCTGTGTCGACCGCGACGTCACCCTCGGCATCGTCCGCGGGATCCTGATCGCCATCGTCTCCACCGCAGCCGCTCGCTGTCATCGCAACGGCAACAAGCAGGCACGAAACGGGCCGCAATCGGGGTTGAGTCAGTCGAACAATCATGGGTTCTCCGCGTCAGGCGCCGGACCTTACCAAAGTGGCGACGTCGAGTCGGACGGTTTTTCAAGCCGGGCGCCGCTCTGCCGAGAGGCCGGACGTCATGACGGGTGCAGAATCCGAATCTTGCGTGCCGAAATGATCAGAACCACCGTCGCCGACAACCAACCCAGCGTTCGCTGGGTTGGCGCGCGCGCCAACCCAAACCAAGCGAGGCAATGAGGTGCAAGGTGGTGCAGACACACAGCGAAGCGACGGACGAGGCGCCTGTTGCGCTCGCCGAGCGGGCACCCCGGCATCCCGGGGCCCGGGAGCAAACGCCGTATAGCCGCACCCGTGCTGACTTACAGGGCTGGGACACGCCGGCGCAATCCAGGGTTCAAACCCTGAACCAACGACGGTTTCATTACGATGGAGCTAGCGCTAACGTGCAGTCCTAGGACGCAACACACACGCACACTGGTGGCATCAGCGCACCAGGACCAACAGGAAGGGGTAGCGCTCCACGCGCCGCCTCACTCACTTCGTGACGGAGACTGACTCATGTCGACGCGACACACTCTACGAGCCGCCCTTGCGACTTCCCTCCTCCTCGGGCTGTCCGGCACGGCGCAGGCGGGAACGTTCAACGTCCTCAACGTCAACGACTCCGGGCCGGCCTCGCTACGGCAAGCGCTGCTCAACGCCGCGGCGACCCCGGGCCCCCACACGATCGTCTTCAACATTCCGACGGCAGGTCCCCACGTCTTCCAGCCGGCGAGTGAGCTGCCGACCATCACCCAGTCGGTGACCATCGACGGCACGACGCAGCCCGGCACGGCCTGCGGACCGCGGGGCACCGGTCACACCTTGGAGCTCTTTATCGACGGCGGCGGGGTCGTCACCAACGGGTTGCGCATCGTCAACGCTGCTGACGTGACGATCCGCGGCCTCGCGATTGGCAACACCAAGCAGAACGGCATTCGCATCGACCGGGCGACCGACGTCACGATGGCCTGCAACTACATCGGCATGGAGGTCGACGGCGACACCGCCGCTCCCAACGTCAACGGCGTCCACGTCCTCGCCGACCCCACCACGAACTTCTCAAACATCGTTGTCGGAACCGACGGAGACGGCGTCGATGACGACATCGAGTGGAACCTCTTGAGCGGCAACAGCGCCCGCGGCGCATGGCTCAACTGCAACTTCAGCGCGCCTGACTGCACGGGCGCCGTTGTCGCGGGCAACGTCATCGGACTCGACGCCAGCGGCACGGTCGCTCGTCCGAACGGCGTGATCGGCGTCAACTTCACCAACCGCCTCGCCGGCGCGCGCATCGGCACCAACGCGGACGGTGTCAGCGACGTGCTCGAGAGCAACATCATCGCGGGCAATGGCGGCCCGGGGATTCAGATCGGCGGCAAGGGTGGCGCCGACAACCTCGTGATCTCCGGCAACACCATCGGAGCCAGCCTCGACGGCCTAACGCCCATCCCCAACACCGCGTGGAACATTACGCTCATCGGCGACCACGATGACGTCCTCATCGGTGGGCCAACCCCGGCCGAGACGAACATCATGGCCGGAGGCCGCTTGGGGATCCGCGCGACCTCGCTGGTCAGCGGCAACCTCGCCCAAGTCGACCAGTTCTACGTCGGCTCCGTCATGGAGCGCCTCACGATCCAGGGCCTCGCTTTCGGTGAGACAGCCGACGGCAGCGCTGCGCCCTTCACCGTGTCGGTGTCGCTCGCGCTGATGGCTGACGCAAAGGTCATCGACAACACGTTCCAGCACGCACCGGACGACAGCGGCATCGGCATCACGCTCACCGGCGCGGAGGTCCTCGTCGACGGCAACACGTTCAACGACATGTCGGGGCCAGCCATCGTCATTCAGCCCCACCTCAACAACCAGAGCACCGAGCTTGAGCTCAGCGCGCCCGACGATGTCCTGGCGATTCCAACCATCACCAACAACGTCTTTGCCGCCACCAACCAGCGCGATCCGGCCACCGGCGGGTTTAGCGCCGCGGTCGTCGGCAACGACAGCCCCGTCGACCCAGTCAACGACGACCAGGGCGCCGCGATCGTCGCCAACAACGTCTGGGGCGATCTCAACGGCTACCCGGCGGTGCTCCAAGCGTGGCGCGCAGCAGCGGAGAACACGGTCGCAGGTGCCCCCGCGGCTCCGAGCTCGCTCTTGGTGCTGACGAGCGACAACGCAAGCGCGATGGCCGCCCCGACGTACAGCTTCGGCGCCGTCGACATCAACGGCAGCGGCGCTCCCTTCAACAGCGCCACGATCGTCGGCAACACCTCCGACTACGACAGCAACGTGGCAGCAGCATGGTCCACCGTCGTTCAGCACGCGATTGCCGCCGACGGCACGCTCACCAACACGGACCTCTACTCCAACGCATGCGGTCAGCAGTTCTCGTTTGACGCCGACGCATCGACCGACCCCACCGATAGCGGTGCAGGCTTTGTCGGCGAGGGCATCCCGACCGTGCTCGCGCACCCGAACTTCGTGACCGCATTGGTCGGAACGGTCGACCGCTACCAGGTCGCGGAGTTTGCAGACTGCGGCCCCTGCGGCAACGGCATCATCGACAGCGGTGAGATCTGCGATGACGGCAACCTCATCGCCGGCGATGGCTGCGACGCGAGCTGCGCGCCGGAAGCCGGCTTTATCTGCTCGAACACGACGCTGCCGGCCACAGGCGTCGACGCGACTGGCACCCCGTTGGCTCACGCGGCGGCAGACCCCATCTGGGAGGTCTCCTCGTCGGGTCCCACAGGTCCGTACAGCCCCGCGGTGGTCTACGAGGCGGCCATGTGCTCGACCCTCCCCTTCGGCCTGCAGCCGAACTGGATCGACCTCAGCTCCGCCGACGCGCGATTCATCGGACAAGACGCGACCACATGCTCGACGCCCGTCGGCGGCGTGACGCTCTTCTACAGGACGACCCTCACCGCGAGCGTCGTGGATCTCTCGGCGTCGACGATGACCGTTTGGGTCGCGTACGACTCGAGCATCGCCTCGGTCACGGTCAACGGCATCCTACAGCCCGGCGCCAACGCACTGGCGCGCTTTGAGGGCACCTACCTGCAGCCGCTCACCATCCCGACGGCCGACATGCAGGCCGGTGCGAACGAGATCGTCATCGCTCTCGACAACCTCAGCACGGGCATCTCGTCGACGAACCCGACCGGCGCCAGCGCCGCTGGGCTCTTGGTGCTCGGCGGACCCTCAGCCTGCGCCGCGGATGCGGATGGCGACGGTGTCGGTGACGCGAGCGACCCCGACGATGACAACGATGGAATCGCCGACATCGCCGAGGGCG
Organism: uncultured bacterium; assembly: GCA_938040325.1. Lineage (GTDB taxonomy): Bacteria > Myxococcota_A > UBA9042 > PHBI01 > PHBI01 > CALHXW01. Next base: position 13,434 of record CALHXW010000115.1, read on the forward strand.
GCGGCGTGGATCCGTCCGGCGATGCCAACGGCAACGGCGTCCCCAACTACCTCGACGCCGCGGAGCCGACGTTTGTCGATGCCAACAACGACGGCGTCGACGATGCCTTCGACACCGATGGTGACGGCATCCCGAACCACCACGACCTCGACAGCGACGACGACGGCCTCTTTGACCTGCTTGAAGTCGGCCTGAGCGAGACGGTTGTTGACGGCATCCTCGACGGGCTCGACGCCGACACGGACGGCGTCCGCGACGATGTCGACGGCGATGATGCCGACGAGACAGACCAGACCGTGAACACGCCGACCGGGGTCGGTACGAACCCGTTTGATCCCGACACGGACGACGACGGCTTGTGCGACGGCGCCACGGCGGTGGGCGCCACCTGCTCAGCCGGTGAGGACAGCAACGCCGATGGTGTCGTCGATGCTGGCGAGACCGACCCGGCAAACCCCGACACCGACGGCCACGGGATCCCCGACGGTGCCGAGCTGACGAACATGACCGATCCCACAGCTGCTGACACGGCTGGTGACGACATCGGGCCGACCGCCATGATGGTCACGTCCAACACCGGCATGCCTGTGCTCACAGGGACCTACAACGCAGCTGCTCTCGGTGCCGAGGACGACGACCTGACGGTCAGCGTCGGCGGCACCACCTACGACCTCTCCGACACCGAGCTGACGGTCGACGGCGCAGGAAACTGGAACCTCGACCTGAGCGCGCTGATGCCTGCGCTGGCCGACAACACCTACGACGTGGCGGTGACCCAGTGCTCGGACACGACGCCCGAGGTCTGCGCCAGCGATGACGCGGGCGGAGAGCTTGTCGTTGACGCGACGGCACCTGTCGCGCCCTCGGCGTTCCCACTGCTGACCAACCTGGAGTCGCCCACGCTGATGGGCAGCTTCGACGGGACCGAGCTTCCGACCGATCTTGAGATCACGGTCGATGGCGTCACCTACGTCTTCGGCACCGAGACGGCGCTCACGGTCGACGTCGCGACCAACACCTGGACGCTCGACCTAGACGCCGCCGGTTTGGTGCTCGCTGACGGCAAGTACGAGGTCGTGGTGCGACAGAAGGACAGCTTCAACAACGTCGCGACCGACACCGGCGAGCTGGAGCTCACGGTCGACCTGACCGCACCTGCTACGCCCACCGTCGTCTCCCAGGTCTCGCCCACGGGCACACCGACCATCACCGGCACCTACGACGGCCTCGATACGTTCCTGCTTGAGGTCACCGTCAACGGCGTGACGTACGCATCGACCGGCGCGGAGCTGACCGCCAACGCGATGAACGGCATGTGGCAGCTCGATCTCTCAGGCCTCATGCCACCGCTTGACGAGGGCACCTACCAGGTCGTGGTGGTGGCAACGGACGCCGCTACCAACACCTCCGTCGACGTCAGCATGGACGAGCTTGTTGTCTTCATCGACGACGATGGCGACGGGTTGAGCAACGCCATGGAAGCGGCACTGGGCACCGACCCGAACAACGACGACAGCGACGACGATGCTCTCACCGACGGCAACGAGGTCAACGTCCACCTGACCAACCCGCTCGACGACGACAGCGACGACGACGGACTCAAGGACGGCAACGAGGTCGCCCTAACCACGCTGCCCAACGACTTCGACACCGACAACGACGGACTCAGCGACGGCTTGGAGTTTGGCCTGACGGCCCCGGAGGGTGACGACACCGACCTGACGACGTTTGTCGCCGACGCCGATCCCGCCAGCACGACCAACCCGACCGTCGCGGACACCGACATGGGCGGCGTTGTTGACGGCAGTGAGGACCTCGACAAGGACGGAGCAGTCGATGCCGGCGAGACCGACCCGAACGACGGCGACGATGACGGCTCACTCGACGACAACGACGACGACGGCCTCACCAACGCGGTTGAGGCGAGCCTCGGCACTGACCCGAACGTCGCCGACACGGACGGCGACGGACTCAGTGACGGCGACGAGTTCCTGACCCACGGAACCATGCCGCTCGACGACGACAGCGACGACGACGGTCTGCTCGACGGCAACGAGATCGCCGACGGCACGCTGCCACTTGAGAGCGACACCGACACGGACGGCGTGCAGGACGGCACCGAGCTCGGCTTGGACGCGCCACAGGGCGACGACACGAACGCCAGCGTCTTCGTGCCGGATGCAGACACCAGCACAACGACCGATCCGAACAAGGCAGACACGGACGAGGGTGGCCTCGCTGACGGCCTTGAGGACCTGAACTTCAACGGCGCGGTCGACGGTGCCGAGACGGATCCGAACGACGCTAGCGACGACGTGCCGCCGGTCGACAGCGACAACGATGGCCTGACCGACGACGCCGAAGCCGCCCTAGGCACCGACGCCGGCGACGATGACAGCGACGACGACGGGCTGCTCGACGGCCAAGAGGTCTTTGTGACCCAGACCAATCCGCTCGACGACGACAGCGACGACGACGGACTCCTCGATGGCTCCGAGGTCAACACCCACGGCACCCTACCCAACGTCGCCGACTCCGATGCTGACGGCGTGCTCGACGGTACCGAGCTCGGCCTGACCGCTCCCGAGGGTGATGACACCGATGCCGCTGTGTTTGTGGCCGATGCCGACGACAGCAGCACGACGAACCCGCTGCTCGACGACACCGACCAGGGCGGCGAGTCTGACGGTGCAGAGGACGCCGACGGCAACGGCGCCATCGACGAGGGCGAGAGCGACCCCAACGACGCCAGCGACGACTTTGGCCAGGGCGACGCGGACGGCGACGGTGTCACCGACGCCGATGAAGCAGCGCTCGGCACCAGCCCGACCGACGATGACAGCGATGACGACGGTCTGACCGACGGCGCGGAGGTTGCCGCGGGGACCGACCCGACCCTCTTCGACACCGACAGCGACGGGCTGAGCGACGGCCTCGAGAGTGGTCTGGCCGCTCCGCAGGGCGACAACACCGACCTCGACGTGTTCGTGGCCGACGCCGACCCGGACTCGACCACCGACCCGACCGAGCTCGACACCGACGCAGGTGGCGAGAGCGATGGGCTCGAAGACAAGAACCAAGACGGCGCGATCGACCCGTTCGAGACCGACCCGAACAACACCGACGACGACTTCGACAACATCGACAGCGACGGCGACGGCCTGTCGAACGCCGATGAGTTCGCCATCGGAACCGAGGCGGACGACGACGATAGCGATGACGACGGGCTGCTTGACGGCACCGAGGTCAACGCCGACGAGCCGACGAACCCGCTGAACGCTGACAGCGACAGCGACGGCATCCTCGACGGCGTGGAGCTGGGACTGACCGCGCCAGAGGGTGACGACACCGACGAGGGCGCAGGCAACTTTGTTGCGGACGCCGACCCCGACACGACGACCGACCCGAACGCCGTGGACACCGACGGTGACGGGCTCGATGACGGCGTGGAGGACGCCAACCAGGATGGAGCGGTTGATGACGGCGAGACCGATCCGAACGTGCCCGACATGCTGGTCACCGACAGCGACGGCGACGGGCTCGACGACGATGATGAAGCCACGCTTGGGACCGACCCCGACGACGCCGACACCGATGACGACGGCATCAGCGACGGCGATGAGGTCAACAGCACGCGGACCGACCCCACCGACGTCGACTCCGACGGTGATGGCATCCAAGACGGCACGGAGACCGGTGTCACGTCCGGCACCGACGACACCGACACCGACGTGTTCGTGCCCGATGCCGACCCCAGCACGACGACGAACGCCAACGCGGCCGACACCGACGGTGGAGGACTCGACGATGGCGAAGAGGACACCAACGCGAACGGCCGGGTGGACGCCGGTGAGTCCGATCCGAGCGTGGCAGACGACGACACGGCGCCGGAAGCCTTCATCGTGCGTGGCGGCAGCGCCTGCGCAGGCGGCGGCAGCGGCACTCCGCTTGCTGCACTCATGCTCGGGCTAGGCGTTGCGCTCATCCTGCGTCGACGTGCACGTCAGCACGGCTGAGTGACCGACAGAGCGCGGTGGCGGGTTCGCCCGTCGACCGCGACGTCGTTCGGCTTGGATCGCGCGGTTTCTTCGCCGGTGGGGATGCGGTAAGTAGGAAGCTGCGCGGCATAGCCGTGGCACAGCATCAACAGGAGAAACGCGTGAAGCTGACATCGCATGGCTATGGCAAGCACCGAGTCCGACTCTCGAAGATCACGCGCCACCCCGACCGGCATGTCTTTCAGGAGCTGACGGTCAACGTCGTGCTGCGCGGGGCATTCGAGGACGCCTACGTCGAGGGCGACAACGCCAGCGTCCTGCCGACCGACACCATCAAGAACACGGTCTACGCGCTCGCCAAAGAGCACGACCTGACCAGCCCGGAGCGCTTTGCCCTCGACCTAGCGGCGCACTACATGAAGACGGTGCCGCATGCGACGGCCGCTGAGATCGAGATCTTCGACAAGCCGTGGGTCCGGATGGTCTTCGACGACAAACCCCACCACCATGCGTTCAGCGGCGGAGCCAGTGAGCGACGCACCGCTACGGTCGCGCACACACGCGATGGCGTGACCCTGACCGGCGGCCTCACGGAGCTTCCGATCTTGAAGACGACGGGCTCGGCGTTCGTTGGCTTCATGAAAGACCAGTACACGGCACTACCGGAAGAGCGTGACCGCATCATGGCCACGATGCTCGAAGCGCGCTGGTCCTACGGCAACGCCAGCGACGGTCTCGATGTCGACTTCAACGGCAACGCCGTGCGTCTGCGCGAGACCATGATGCGGGTCTTTGCCGACCACGAGAGCGAGTCGGTGCAGCACACGATGAACGCCATGGCGGAAGCGACGCTGGCCGCCTGCCCTGAGATCGTCGAGCTGACGATGCTGATGCCGAACGTCCACCACTTCATGTACGACCTGGCGCGCTTCAACATCGACAACCAAAACGACATCTTCGCGCCCACCGACGAGCCCCACGGCTACATCGAAGGCACGTTCACGCGCTGAGCATCGGGATCCGTAATGAGTAAGCGACGCAAGAAGAACCGGAAACGCCGACAACCGTCAGACATAGGCGACGTCTTGGCGAGGTACGACGACTTGGGAACCTTCTGGGAGGTGACACGGCTGGCCACGACGTCTGCACTCCACGCTACGCCGACAGACTGCTTTGTCACCGTGTGGACTCAAGGCATGCGTATCCTTCTGCGTGAATCAAACACGACGGCGTTCACACCAATCACCGAGAGCTTCGAGGCCTGTGTTGCGGCGGTGGGCGAAGAGCAGAACGAGGATCTCTTTTGCGTATTGGTCGACTCTCCGGAAGACCTTGATCCCCTTAACGACTACTTCGAACACCTCAGTCGTGATGTCTACGCCATTGAATTCCGAACGAAGCTGGGGCTGTACGTCGACCATCTCTTGGACGATTGGGACTCCGACGAAGCTGACATGTATCGCGACATTGGCAGAGCCCTCGCGCTGTTTATGAAACTGAGCAAGACGTCCACCTAGCCCACTTGCCTGTGATCCCACGTCGCGTATCTGGCAAGAAGCGCGCAATCGGTCCTCGCTGGAGTGTCCTGATCCCTGTCGACGACCGCGACTGACGCCTACTCGAACATGCCCTTGGGGCTCTCGACGGGCGGCTTGCCAGCCTCTTGGATCAGCAGCGGGCGGATCGCGACCGACGCGCCTGAGCACGTGTTGGCGTGGCAGGCGAGGCAGCTCTGGACCATGGTGTTGAAGTGCTTGGGCGTTGGGGTCTTGGCGCTGTTAAAGGCGTCGACGGTGCTCAGGTAGTTGACGGACATCGCGTCAAACGACGGATTCCGCTCGCCCTTCGTCGTCGGCCACGTGCAGCGGATCTTGTAGTGATCGTCGGCGGTCTTCGGGGCTCCGCCGGCCAGCAGCTCCGTTCGCACGCGCGCTAGGTCGTCGCGCATGGCGATCATGTGGCTGGCGAGCTCGCTGACGCCGTTCGGATTAGAGTCGCTCGCGATGAGGTGACCGGGGCTGCCCGGAATCCCGGGCTTGAGCTGAGTCTCAAGGTTGCAGCTAGAGACTTCCGCTTGGAGCGTGGGCGTGCCTGGTGCCGTGGTCCCTGCGGACGTCACTGTAGGCGCGGCGTCACCTGGGGCCTTCTCGGAACACGCTGGCGTCGATAGCCAGAGGAGACCGACAAGGGTGACTGCTGTGAATGAGGGATGCATGCGCGCTCCGCTGGCAGCATGGGGTGGTTTCCGTAGCGTGCGGAGCATGCCGGCTTGTGCACCGTCCGTCGACCTTCGCTGCAGATTCGCAGCCGACTTCCTGCGAGCCTGCGCGGTGCCGTTGTCGCCGGCGTCGCCATGACCTATCGTAGAGGCAACCTAACTCGACGCGCGCAGGAGACACCCATGGCGAAAGAACGACACGTGAGCTTCGAAGGCCAGGCTGTGACAGTGAACTTCGACCGCAAGCTCTGCATCCACGCCGCCGAGTGTGGACGCTCCACAGGCGAGCTCTTCAAGTCCAAGCGCGACCCGTGGTGTGCGCCCGACGAAGTCGAGGCCGCCGCCGTCGCCGAGGTCATCGAGCGCTGCCCCACCGGTGCCCTGACCTACACGCGCAACGACGGTGGTGCCGCTGAAGCAACGCCGACCAGCAACACCGCTCACATCGCGCCCAACGGCCCCGTCTACCTGCGCGGCGACCTGCGCTTCATCACCGACGGTGGCGAGGTCAAGATGACCCGCGCCGCGCTTTGCCGCTGCGGCGCGTCCAAGAACAAACCCTTCTGCGACAACAGCCACTACGCCGTGAAGTTCAACGACGCCGGCCCGGTCGGCGAGACCGGAAACCCCATCGACGCCCCCGGCGGCCCGCTGGTCATCACGGCGTTCGCTAATGGCCCGGTCCAGCTCGAGGGCAACCTGACGGTCAGCTCCGGCAGCGGCCGCGC
>CALHXW010000116.1 GCA_938040325.1 uncultured bacterium
TCGACTCGCGACTGGCGTGACGGTCACGTCGACCCAGAGGCCGTCGAGCGGCTCAACAGGATCTTGGATGCCGTGCCGGATGCGCGAGTTGTCGTGTCGTCGATGTCTTCGCGCCCGAAGCTTGAGTTGTCGGCGTCAACGCTCTCGTTCCCGTGGGATGTTGCCTGACAAGTACTGACCATCGCTCACGGACTCGACAGCCTTTCCAATGCGGAGATCCCGCACGTCGCTGAGGTGGCCACCTACTGGTCTCCCATATGTCACATCGAAGCCTCGATGGTTTCGCGGGTGAATTCTTTGGTGCAGGCCGGCGGCGATAGCCGACGGGCTGTGCCATGGAAGACGGGCGCGTAGCCCCTGTGTAATCAGTCGTGGGAACTGGCCAGACCTTCAAGCCGGATCGTCAGGGGGACCTGGTCTAAGCCCGGGGCTAAAGCGGCCGTTTTGCGAGGTGGGGCCACGGCGAATCCTTGCCCCCGACAGCAAGCGCAGGCCTCTGTAGGCCCGAAGTCTTTGGGTTCGTCCGCACCTTGTTGCAGACAGGTTCGCCTTGTGCAGGTCCGAAGGGTCTTCGGGAACGGACGAGGTCAAAGCGTTGTCGATTGGCGGATTCGTGGTGGCGCCACCGACCTCCCACGTCCGCTCCGGCGCCGGGCTCAGACCAGGTCCCCCTGGCCATCAGGCTTGAAGGGTTGCTCTGTCCCCACGACTATCTTGCACAGGGGCTACGCACCCCTCTTCCAAAGCACTGCCCGTCGGCTATCGCCACCGGGCACTACTTAAGAATTCACCCGCGAGACCATCGAGGCGTGGATGTCACATGCGGGAGAGCAGAAGGTGGCCACGTCAGCCGAGCTGGGGGATCTCCCCACCGGGATTGGCTGTGACATCGGTGTGCAATGGACATTGCTTGCAGGGGGCAGGGGTGCGGTGGGGATAGCTCGACGCCAGCTGGCGGGCGTATGCCCGTTACTGACAGTTCTCCCGATTGGAATGACTGTTGCCCTTGTTGGTGCTAGCAGTGGACGAATGGTGCGAGGCCATCGGCTTGCCTGGTCCGTGTCGATAGAGCGCCGGCGATTCCGCGCTTTTGCGGCGCCGAGTTCAGGACACGTAGACCGTCGAACGCACCCTCGGTCGATCGCCGGCTCGTCCCCCGCAGACCCCCGACCGAGCACACGTTCCGTTGACCAGCTGGGCCGGGATGCGGTAGTCGCGGCTTCCACAACGGACCTCACCTGGGAGCACCGATGCGACGCGGCGCCAACGACTACAAAGGCATCAGCTACGACCCTGAGTGGACGTTGCGCAAGGGCATCGAGAACGCCCACGCGATGAACCCCGATCCAGAGGCAGGCATGACCTTCCTCTCGGACAAGGGGGAGGCGCAAAAGCTGACGTTCCGCGAGGTCCACGCAGAAGCTAGGCGCCGCGGCCTGTGGCTGCTGAAGCTGGGGCTCAACAAGGGCGATGCCTGCGCCTTTATCATCCCCGACCCTTATGACTTCGTCCTCACGTTTCTCGGCGCCACCTACGTCGGCGTCGTGCCGGTGCCGCTCTACCCGCCGCTCGGGTTCGGCAAGCTCGATGCGTTCATCCGCGACACGGCGCGCACGCTCAACACCGCGAAGGTGAAGATGCTCGTGACCGCCAAGAAGGTGCAGCCGATCTTGTGGTCGCTGGTCGACAAGGTCGACACCATGGGCGACGTCGTCATCGTCGAGAGCTTTGAGGGCGACCCCGTCGGCGCTCCCGAGCCCGAAGACGTCACACCCGATGACGTGTGCTTTCTGCAGTTCACGTCCGGGTCAACGGCGGCTCCCAAGGGCGTGGTCGTCACCCACCGAAGCCTGGGCGCCAATGGCTATGCCATCATGAACTGGGGCCTTGAGGTCGACATCGCAACGGATGTGGCCTGCATGTGGCTGCCGCTCTATCACGACATGGGGCTCATCGGATTCGTCATCTCGCCACTCACCGTCGGGCTGCAGACCGTGTTCATGCCGACGCTGCGCTTCATCAAGCGGCCTTCTAGCTGGATGCAGATGATGAGCGACCACAAGGGCACCGTCACGTTCGCTCCAAACTTCGCGTATGGCCTCGCCGTCAAGCGCACCAAAGCCGAGAAAGTGCCGGCCCTCGATCTCTCCAGCGTGCGGTTGCTTGGTGCTGGCGCCGAGCCCAACAACCCCGAGACGCTCCAGGGCTTCATCGACCACTTCGCGCCCGCCGGCTTAAAACCAGAGGCGATGTTGCCCGTCTACGGGATGGCCGAGGCGACGCTCGCGATGACGTTTGGCAACCTCGATGAGCCCTTCCAAGTCGACACGGTCGACGCCGAGGTCTACGCCGATACCAAACGCGCAGAGCCCGTCGACGTGGACGCCGCAGCCAACAGCGACAAGACCATCCTCGAGTTCGTCTCGTGCGGCTACGTCTGGCCAAACCACGGCATCAAGATCATCGACCACGACGGCGCAAGCCTGCCCGACCGCCACGTCGGCGAGGTCGTGTTCTCAGGTCCGTCGGTGGCTGCTGGCTACTTCGAAAACCCCGAGGCGACGGCCGCCGTCTTCAAAGATGACGGCATCCGAACCGGCGACCTTGGCTACCTCGCTGAAGGGCAGCTCTTCATCACGGGCCGCAAGAAGGACCTCATCATCATCAACGGCCGCAACTACGACCCGCAGTCCATCGAGTGGGTGGCGCACGAGGTCGACGGCTGCCGTAAGGGCAACGTCATCGCGTTTTCCCGGCCTGGCGAGAGCGGCGAAGAGCTTGTCATCGCCTCCGAGACCAAGCTCACAGAAGGCCACGACGCGCTCAAGAAAGCCATCGCGAGCGCCGTGCGTCACGAGTTCTCGCTCAACCCCGCCGACATTGTCCTGACCGGCCCCGGAACGCTCCCGAAGACAACAAGCGGCAAGCTCCAGCGCGCCAAAGCCAAGATGCAGTACCTCAACGGCAACCTCGGCGGCGACGGCGTTCGCACCGCCGGCGACAAGGGCCAGAGCATCATCCTCGCCAAGCACGTCGCCAAGAGCACCGTCTCGCGGGTGAAGCATGCCCTCAAGAAGCGCGGCGCGGGGCTCTTTAAGAAAGGCGACGACTCGTAGCCTTGCTGAACGCGGTGCCCGGGGCATGAGGCGTCGGCCATTGCGCTGACCCATGGATCGCTGCGCCGAAGCAGGCTGCCAAACGAAAACGGCGATCGCTAGAACCTCGAGTTCAAGTTCCGGTGGACCGGTTTCCGGCGCATTCGCGACTGTTTGCATTGCACTATCGCGCCGTCGCCGTGTGTGGTCTCAGGTAATTGTTGAGCGATTACAGGCGAGTCCGTCGACAACGGCCAAGCTCAAGGCTAGGCTTGAGCCACCAACGCTTTCGCAGCGTCTGGGGGAACTGCGCCGAACAGCACCTGCACTCACCAGGGCCTAACTGCCCGTGTCGTTGGTGCTCGCCGTCTTCTAGATACTGCTCCTCTCCCCGTCAGTGAGGTGCCACGTGGTCCGCAACTTCTCTTGGATTGTCGCTTTGGTTGTGGCCAGCTGCTTGCTTGGCTCGGCGCCTGAAGCCAAAGCGCAGGGCTTCGGCTTCTGCCAGCCCGACATCTCGGTCGAGTGGGACTGCAATCGCGCGACCATCGAGTCGGACCGGTCGATCTGGCGCGTGGTCTTTGTCCGCAACGACCGAGTGCGGGTGCGGCGGGGGGGCTTCTTCCGACGCCAGATGCGCATCGGCGCCAACGGTCTGACGTCGGTGTTCGTCCTGTCGGGATGCAATATCTTCAACGGCTCACTCCTTGGTGAGCGCTTTGATCGACCGACCGACTTGGTGTGCCCTTACGACCCTGACTCCGATGGTGATGGGACCCCTGACACCCTCGACGGATGCCCTGAGGACCCCGACAAGACCAATCCAGGCGAGTGCGGATGTGGCGTGGCAGAGTCTCCCACTTGCGGCGTCGATGCCTGTCCTGACGACCCGGACAAGACCGACCCCGGGCTGTGTGGCTGCGGGGTGGAGGACACAGACAGCGACACCGATGGCACGCCAGACTGCGACGATCTCTGTCCCGAGGATCCGGCGAAGACCGCCTCCGGCGAGTGCGGCTGCGGCGAGACCGATGCCGATAGCGACGCGGACGGAACCTCGGACTGCAATGACGACTGCCCGGCCGATGCTGACAAGATCGATCCGGGCGCGTGCGGCTGCGGAATCGCCGACAGCGACAGCGATGGCGACGCCACTCCCGACTGCAACGACGGCTGCCCGGTGGACCCAGGTAAGGTCATGGTGGGGCAATGCGGCTGTGGAGTCGCTGACGACGACGGCGACAGCGACGGCGTCGTCGACTGCAACGACGGCTGCCCAGCCGATGCCAACAAGGATGACCCCGGCGAGTGCGGCTGCGGCGAGCTCGACGGCGACGCCGATGCCGACGGGACGGCCGACTGCAATGACGGCTGCCCAGCAGACACCGACAAGATCGATCCCGGCGCGTGCGGCTGCGGCGTGGCCGACAGCGACGGCGACGGCGACACCACACCCGACTGTAACGATGGTTGTCCTGGCGACCCTGGCAAGATCGCGGCCGGCGTGTGTGGCTGCGGCGTGGCCGACAGCGACACGGATGGCGACGCCACGCCCGACTGTAACGACGGCTGTCCTGCAGACTCCGGCAAGATCGCGGCCGGCGTGTGCGGCTGCGGCGTGGCGGACACGGACACGGATGGTGACGCCACGCCCGACTGTAACGACGGCTGTCCTGCAGACGCCGGCAAGATCGCAGCCGGCGCGTGTGGCTGCGGCGTGGCGGACACGGACACGGACGGCGACGCGACTGCCGACTGCAACGACGGCTGCCCCGATGACGCCGATAAGGTTGCCGCCGGCGCCTGTGGCTGTGGCGTGGCCGAGACACCCAGCTGTGGTGATGGTTGCCCCGACGATCCCGACAAGACGACCCCCGGCATCTGTGGTTGCGGCACGCCCGACACCGACACCGATGCTGACGGCACCCCCGACTGCAACGACGGGTGTCCCGACGATGCGAACAAGGTTGCCGCTGGTACCTGTGGCTGCGGCGTCGCCGACACAGACACCGACACTGACGGAACCGCCGACTGCAACGACAGCTGCCCGTCTGACCCGGACAAGGTTAGCCCCGACACCTGCGGGTGTGGCGTCGCCGACACCGACACCGACACCGACGGCATCGCAGACTGCGACGACGGCTGCCCAACGGACCCTGGCAAGATCGCTGCGGGCGAGTGCGGCTGCGGGGTCGACGATCTGGACACCGACGGTGACGCCACGGCTGACTGCAACGACGGTTGCCCCGATGACCCCAACAAGTCCGCCGCCGGGGCGTGCGGCTGCGGCGTGGCCGAAACACCCAACTGCGGCGATGCTTGCCCTGACGACCCCGACAAGACCGCGCCTGGACTCTGCGGCTGCGGCACGCCCGACACCGACACGGACGGCGACAGCGCGCCGGACTGCAACGACGGCTGCCCCAACGACGCCAATAAGACGGCCGCTGGCGTCTGCGGTTGTGGCGTCGCCGATACCGACAGCGACGGCGACCTGACGGCTGACTGTAGCGACGGCTGCCCAGATGACGCCAACAAGACGGCAGGCGGTGTCTGTGGTTGTGGCGTCGCCGACACCGACACTGACGGGGACCTCACCGCGGACTGCGAGGATGCGTGTCCGAGTGACGCAAACAAGACCGAGCCCGGTGCCTGTGGATGCGGAGTGGTAGACGTGGCCGGCTGTGCTGACGCCTGCCCGGACGACCCGGATAAGAATGCGCCAGGCATCTGCGGCTGTGGCGTTGCCGATACCGACACGGACGGTGACGCGACCGCCGACTGCGACGATGGGTGTCCTCTCGACGCGACCAAGAACGACCCAGGCGTGTGTGGTTGTGACCTGGCAGACACAGACACAGACGGCGACGGAGCGTTGGACTGCGTGGATGGCTGCCCGGACGACCCGAACAGAGCGACGCCGTCGACGTGCGGCTGTGGCGAGCCTGACGTGGACACCGACGGTGACTCGGTCGTCGACTGCGACGACGCATGCCCCACCGATCCTTCGAAGACCCAGCTACTCACCTGCGGCTGCGGGGTCTCTGAGGTTGATAGCGACGGCGACAACGTTCCTGACTGCATCGATGGCTGCCCCGACGACGTCGACAAGAGCAACCCTGGTGCCTGCGGCTGCAGTGTGGCCGACGGGCCCAACGGGAGCTGTGCCGGATGTCCGGTGGGCCAGAGCGCTGATACAGCCACAGGCGAGTGCCTGGATCCCGGACCCGATGCCAACGTGTACAGGTTTGATCCACCGGTGGTCACCGAGGCCCGCCTGCTCGACCTCGCTGCAACGTTGGGGCTGAGCGGTCCAGTCACGACCGACTCATCTGGCGTGCACATGCTTGGCACGTCGTTTGGTCCGGCCGGTCCGTTTCAGATGTTTGCAGAGCCGATGGAGTTCGTGTCCCTCGGTCGCTTGGGCTTCAGCGAGCGCCCGCAGTGCTTCGACTTCATCGACAACAACGGCGACGGCAACATCGACGACGACGACCCCAACTGCACGAGCCGCGCAGACATGAGCGAGGAGCTGCCTGGCGAGCAGCTGCCATTCACCGGCCCCCGGCTCTTTGGTAGCCAGACCGCGGCGGGTGAGCTGACGATCACTGGCATCGACATGCCTGCGTTCACCGATATCCTGACCGACGGCGGCAAAGTGACTGCCATTGCAGAGCTCGCAAGTCCCGGGTTCGGTTTCGTCGCGCCTGACACGGGTGCCTTCGAGATGACGCTGCCGCTGCGCGCGACCGTCACCTGCGATGGGCCCGGTTGTTTCGAAGGAACGTGCGAGCTCGACTTCGGCGATGTGTTCTTTGACAACACCGACCAGTTCACAGGCACACCCTATCTGGCCGGGACCGGGCAGGTCGGCTTGGACGGCGACGCCCCAGATGCCCGGATTGTCAGCTGCACCGACGAGCAACCAAGCACCGTCAACGCGCTACTGAGGTTGCCGCCGTCGTTCGTGAGCTGGGACATCTCGGCACGCTTTGACCCGCCTCTCGGGCAAGCGCTTGATGCGCTGAGCATCAACTCCAAAGGCCACGTCTTCTACACGACGGAGGCTGGACGCGCCGAGCTTGCCCGAACCCTGGTCGACGACGCCACGGCGGAGACGATTGCCACCGATCTGCTGACCGATCTGGGTCTGCTGCCGCCGAACCCTGTCGTCACGGTCATTCGCCTCGAGGGGGCAAACGGCACCGACATGGAGACCGAGGTGATCTTTATGCCGCGCCTAGAGGTCATCTCCGATCCGGTTGCGCCCGTGTTGGCGCCGATCAAGCACGGTGGTGTACGCGTTCGCCTTGGCGATAACGGTGAGCTGCTTGGGTTCCACTCGAAGTTCGTCCCCGTGACGCTCTTTGGAACGACGCGCCTCAAGGACCCGTTTGTGGCGTTCGAGCAGGGCAGTGCTCCAGGGTTGATTCAGCTCTTTGACGCGGATGGCAGCCTCCGCGTGAACTTCAAGCCGGTTTATACGGCCGCGACACAAGGTGCGAACGCGACGTTCCTCGACCCGCTCTTTGAGGTCACGGGCATCGATGAGCCTGAGAGAGAGCTCGCGGTCGTGGCAGCTTCGAGCTTTACGCCGAAGCCCATCCTCTTTGGTCCCCGGCCCGGTTCCGTGGTCGACGGTAGCTCGCCCATTCCGATCTCGGTCGACGTCGTCGGCGGCACGCCACCCTTCGATGTGGTCGTCACCTCTGGCTCAGACGGTGTGGTCGGCGCTGGCCAAGAGGTCGAGGTGTCGCTGTCAGACGGCACCCAGACGGTGACGGTCGAGGTCACCGACGACAACGGCTCCAAGGTCCAGACCACGACCGAGTTCGAGGTCATCAACTCACCGGAGCCTCCCCCCTTCGACCCAGATGCCATCCCGGTCGACGGCGAGCTGACCCAGCGGGCGACGGACGGTTCGTTCTTCTCCATGTCGGCGCGCAAAGACCGCGTCGGACCCAACGTCAGCATGTCGACATCGAACGGTCTCGGCGTTGCCAACGTGTCGTTCGGCCAGTGGCGCTACCGGATGAAGGTTCTCTACAAGGGACAGGAGTTCACGCTGCAGAGTGGCAAGTGCCGGGATCTCTCGAAGGAGGGACGGACCGCCTGCGACTTCCCATCCGGCGAGGGGTGGGTCACCGTCGATAGCGTGACGCCATCCACATACGGCACTGGGAGTCGGGTTGTGACGTCGAACGTCACGTTCAGAAACGTGCCAGGCGACCTGTCGATGACGTTCGAGTACCACGTCGGCGGCCTGATGTACGCGGGTCCGACCCTAGGTGTCGGCGGTGCGCTTGGAACAGCCGTCGTCATCCCTGGCTTCCCGCTCACGCCAAGCCTCGGGCAAGCGTCGCCGGGCATCTCGCCGCGGGTCAAGTGGACCTACACACCGCCCACCGGCGGGTTCGAGCTCTCTGTGTGCAACGGCCTCAACGACATCAAGCGTGAAGCGAACGAGCTTGAAGGCGATCCCGACGAGGTCGGGTTCCTCGATGTTCCTCAGTCCATGTTGGACGAAGACTGTGGGCCAAACGGAGCCGGCGGGAGCTTTAGCATCGTCGAGATCGAGGTCGAGATGTTCACGTTGGTGGTGCCAACGATGGGACCTCACGCCACAACCTTGGTGCGCGATGGCGCGTCACCGGGACTCTTTCTGCGAGCCTTTGACGGCACCATGGACTTCAGTAAGCAACCGACAACACTGCTGGATGCTGCCCTGGTCGCAGTCAGTCCGCTCTTGGCGAGGCGCAACCACATGTTCACCGAGCTCAACCCGATGGGCGGCGAGCGAACGGCCCTGACGGCTCGCGTTGCCAACAACTCGTCGCAGTTTGATAACTTCCACGCCAAGGGCATGCCGAGCATCCGCAAGATGACCTACCCCGGATGCAACAGCCCGTTCCTGTTGGAGCGCCCGAAGGACTGGCGGCCGTGCATGCACATGCATCAACGCTGGTTTACTGACGAGCGCTACGACCTTGGGCAGGAGGTGAACTGGCATGTCGGCCGCAACAACTTCCAGGCGGACCCAGCTGAGCGGCCTGAGAAGTTCATCGACGGTCAGGGATTTAACCTCGGACCCGGAGGGTCGCTGAGCGCTGTGTGGATTCAGTCCAAGGGTAAGTCGAGCGAGTGCTTCCCCGCAGGCGGCCTCGACAACAGCGGACGGCCCTGCGTGATGTTTAAGGCACCGCTCTTCGGAACCCACTGATGCGTCGCGTGCGGGGTGCTTACGTCCACGACCGTCGAGTTCCTGTGGGCGCCTGCCTGGCCACGGAGTGACTGCGGCCCTTCCGGCGTGAACTGCCGGAGGGGCTCGACCAAGCCACCTCAAGCTCTCGACCAGCTCAGTTGCAGCTCGTTGGCTGGCACAGCGTGACGGGCTCGGTCAGGGAGGGCAGCGGGACCACCGCGCCGGCCGCGTCGATGAATGCCATCGTCGTCAGACCCGGCAAGTGCGAGAAGACCTGGCCGTTGTCGGTGAGGGTCGCGGTGATGCAGTAGTTGCTGCCAACCTCGACTGCCATGCCGTCGGTGACCGTCCCCCACGTCCAGCGGAACGTCCCGCTCGCTAGGTCGTAGGCGTCGCGGACGTCGAGGGCGGTGGGATCGTCTTCGACAACCAGCGTTCCGGCCTCAAGTCCGGTGATCGACCACTCCGTCTGGCCTGTGCCGGTGGTGTTGCCGGGTTCATCCTGCAGCAGGACAAACGCGAGCTTGCCGGCTGCGTCTTCGTGCAGGCCGACAACGGCTGTGTCCGTCATCGCCTGTGGCGCCGACGAGGTGCCGCCAGTGAACCCGTACCAGTCGGCCACGGTCGCCTCGCCAGAGATAAAGCCGTCGTACGCCGCCACGAAGTCGCCTTGCCGGATGTAGGCACTGCACGGCAGGTCAAGGCAGGTCGTCGCGCCGTTGCCGCAGAACTGGTCCGTACCGCAGTGGGCGTCGATGAAGCAGCTGCCGGGTGGCGGGCAGTCGGCACAGACGCCACCGCAGTCCACGCCAGTCTCCGCGCCGTTCTGCACGCCGTCGTCGCAGGAAGGGGACGCGCAGAGACCGCCGCCGCACACGCCACTGTCGCAGTCGCCGGCGACGCCGCATCCAAGGCCATCGCCACACGTTCCGCAGGAGCCGCCGCAGTCGACGTCCGTCTCGTCGCCGTCTTGGATGCCGTTGTTGCAGGTCGAGCACACCGCGTTCACGCACAGGGTCACCGGGGCGCTCAGGCTAGGCAGCGGCACCAAGCCGCCGTTCTCGTCCACGGTGGCCATCGTCGTTAGGCCGGGTCCCGCCCCAAAGGCCTGCCTGTTGTCCGTCAACGTCGCGGTGATGCAGTAGTCGCCGTCCACCTCGACGGCCATGCCGTCGCTCGCGTTGCCCCAGGTCCACGTGAAGCTGCCGGCACTCAGGTCATAGCTGTCGCGGCTGTCGTAGGTGCTTGGGTCGTCGGTGACCACAAGGTTGCCTCCCTCAAGCCCAGAGATGTCCCAGGTGGCGCGACCTGTGCCTGTTCCGTTGCCAGGCTCGTCTTGGACCAGCACGAACGCGAGCTGTCCGCCGGTGTCCTGGTGGATCGCGATGACAGCTGTGTCGGTCATCGCTTGGGGGGGCGCCCCCGAGCCACCGGAGAAGCCATACCAGTCAGCCGCACTGGCTTCACCGGACGTGAACGGTGGCGCCGACAAGACCGTCGAGCCCTGACGGAGGTACGATCCGCATGGCAGCTGGCGGCACCCGCCGACGCTGCTGTCGCAGTACTGACCGTCGGAGCACTGGTCGTCGGTGACGCAGCTCCCCGGAGGCCCACACGCGTCACATCGTCCACCGCAGTCGACGCCGCTCTCGATGCCGTTTTGCTCGCCGTCGTCGCACGACGCGCAGTCGACGTTCACGCAGATGGTCACGGCCTCCGTCAGGCTCGGGAAGGGCACGAGCGAGCCGTCAAGACCGATGTAGGAAAGGCTCGTGATGCCGACGCCCGTCCCATACAGCTGGGCGTTGTCGGTCAGCGTCGCGGTCACGCAGTACTCGCCATCGAGCTCCACCGCCATTCCGTCGCGCGCATTGCCCCAGGTCCAGCTGAACTCACCACCCGTGAGGTCGTAGGTGTCGCGCGGGTCGGCGGTCGTCGGGTCGTCTTGCGCGACGAGCGTGCCGGCTTCCAATCCGACGATGTCCCAGCGTGACGTTCCTGTGTTTGGGCTGTTGCTGACCTTGTCCTGCAGCAACACGAAGGCGATCTGGCCGCTCGCGTCCTCGTGGATGCCGACGACCGCTGTGTCGACCTGGGTCTGCGGCACCGCAGCCGTTGCGTACCAAGACGCGGCGCTGGGTGACCCAGACGCGAAAGCGCCATAGGGGACCACAAGGTCGCCCTGCCGCACATAGGGGCCGCACGGCAACTCACGGCAGGTCGCCGCCGCCACGTCGCAGTACACGCCGGGGCCGCAGTCCGCGTCCGTCGCGCAGCTCCCGCCGTTGCCCGGGCACGCCGGACAGAACGCGCCGCCGCAGTCCACACCGACCTCGTCGCCGTTCTGCACGCCGTCATTGCAGCTGGGAGCCGCTTCACAGACGTCGCCGACGCAGAGTCCGCTCTGGCAGTCGCCGTCGGCCGCGCATCCTTGTCCATCGGCACACGCGGAGCAGGTCGGTCCGCCACAGTCGACACCGGTCTCGTCGCCGTTGGTGACACCGTCATCACAGGTCGCAGCGGCCGCGCAGACACCGCCACTGCAGGTGTCGCTCTGGCAGTCCGCGTCCGATGCGCAGCCGAGGCCGTCAGCACACTGATCGCAGGACGCGCCGCCGCAGTCGACGTCGGTCTCGTCGCCGTCTTGCGTCCCGTTGATGCAGTCGCCGCAGGCCGTGTTGACACAGAGGGTGACCGTCTCGTCAGCGCTCGGCAGCAGCTCGACGTTGCCGAGTGCGTCGACATAGCCGAACCAGCGGATCCCTGGGCCGGCTCCGAAGAGCTGGCCGTTCATCGCGAGCGTGGCTTCGATGCAGTAGTCGCCGTCGATCTCGACCACCATGCCGTCCGTCGTTGCGCCCCACACCCACGTGAACGACCCGCTGAGGTCATAGGTGTCGCGCGGGTCGCTGGCGTCATCGGTCACCGTCAGCACGCCGCTTGCGAGCCCGAAGATATCCCAGGCCGTCGTGCCGGTGCCGGAGGGGTTGTTCGGCGTGTCTTGGACCAGCACGAACGCCAGCTGCCCACTGTTGTCGCGATGGATGGCAAAGACAGCGGTGTCGGCTGTCGCCTGCGGCAGGGTCGCGGAGCCTCCCACCAGACCGTACCAGGCTGCCGCCGTCGCGCTGCCGCTCGCGAAGCCCGCGTAGGGGATGACCGTGTCGCCTTGTCGCACGTAGGCGCCGCAGGGCAGCACCCGGCACGTTCCATCGTAGGTGTCGCAGTAGCTGGTGCCGTTGCACTCGGCGTCGTCGCTACACGCGGGGCCAGGGCTGCACCCAGGCACAGGGGCGTAGCTGCACCCTGTCGGCGCCACGCAGCTGTCCTGGGTGCATGGGTCGCCATCGCGGCAGAACGCGGGGAGGTTGAGGCAGCCGAGGTCTGAGTCGCAGCTGTCGTCGGTACACATGTCGCCGTCGTCGCAGTCGACCGGCGTGCCAGCCGCGCATCCTTGGAACGGCACGCAGGTCTCGGTACCGGTGCAGGGATCGTTGTCGTCGCAGTTCGTGGCACTGTGGAAACACCCGCCGACGGGGTCGCAGAAGTCGTCGGTGCAGGGATCGGTGTCATCGCAGTTGACCGGAAACGGCACGCAGACGCCGCCCGGCAGGCACTGGTCGTCGGTGCAGGCGTCGCCGTCATCGCAGGCCGACGATGCGACGCAGCCCGCGACCGGGTCGCACGTGTTGAGCGTGCAGGGATCGCCGTCGTCGCAGTTGGGAGTGTGGGTGCACACGCTGGTGCCCATGTCGCAGACGTCGTCGGTGCACGCGATGCCGTCGTCACAGTCGGCGTCGCTGACGCACGCAGGATCGTCGGCCTGTCCGAAGAACATCATCCCGTGCTTGGAGCCGTAGGAAGGCGCGAAGCCCGAGCCATGGCCCATGACGAGCGTTGCGTTGCCCGAGCAAGCGACCTTCGAGCCAAACACGCTCGAGTACTCGGTCGTCCCAGCGCGTGCGATTCGCTGCCAGGAGGTGCCGTCTCGCTCATAGAGATAGACCACACCGGCGCCGTCAGGGCTGCCCACCATGAGGAGGTCACCGCAGATGGCGACCGACTGCCCGAAGTGCTCCTCGGTCGCGGGGTCGTCTGACGCGAGGAGTGCCGTCTGGGTCCAGGTGGTACCATTACGCTCATAGACCCGCGTAGCCGGTGCGTTCTCGGAGCTGATGACGAGTGTGTTGCCAGACGCGGCCAGGCTCCACCCAAAGCCGCCGTACCATACCGCAGGTGTGGCGAGCGTCTCCGACAGTGTCCACGTCCCAGACGCGGCGTCTCGGGCGTAGATGCTGACAACCTGAGGAGCGCCCGACGGCTTGGTCTCGACCGCGAGCGTGTTGGCATCCACCAGCGTCACGCCCTCTCCGAGCTGCCCGTCAGAGATGTCGACGACGGTCTCGACGGCCCACGTGCCAGCGTTGCGGCGATAGACCGTCACGCCGTCCCAGTCGTTGGTGGCGATGGCGGTGTCACCGACGATATCAACGGCCGTCGCGTGGTCGGGCACGGTAAGGTCCTGCGCGAGGACCCAGGTGCCGCCCGCACGGCTGTAGAAGAGGTCTTTGTGTTTCGAGCCGCGCGTGACCGATGCGATCACGGTGTCGCCATCGATGGCTGCGTCCTTGAAGGTGCAGCCAACACAGGCGAAGGGAATCGGGAAGCGGGCGCCGTGCTGCCAGCCGCCCGCTGTGCGCTCGAAGAAGAGCAGGAACTCGTCGGTGGCCGCCACCGCGTGGTCGCCGGAGATGTCGCCGCGCATCAGCAGCTCATCGGCCTTCTCGAGAGGCATGAGGCCTTGCTCGACCAGCGTGTCGCCGTCGATGTGAAACGCGAACACGTTCGGGCCCGTGGGGACGTAGGGCGAACCTGAGAGGTCACTCACGAGGAGCTGGTCACCCTCAACAGCGACGATGGCGCCAAATCCGGGGTGGTTGAGTGTTTTTGTGTGTGTCTTGCTCCACTCGCCATTTGCGTAGTCGTAGGTCTCGATGAAGCTGTAGCCGTTGTAGATCGACGACCCGAACGCGACACGATCGCCCGCTAGGTCGACGGAAAGCTCCAGGACGTAGGGGTTGGCGAAGGTCTCGTGCATCGTCTGTGACCACGTGGTCCCGGTCCGTTCGTAGACCTTGAAGTTCTTCAAGGGAATGCCAGAGCCCCAGATCGCGACTCCCAGGCGGTCCCCTTCGATGTCCACCTTCGGCACGGCCAAGGCCGGGTTCTCTCCGACGAGCTGTTGGTGGGTCCACGACGTCCCGGAGCGGACAAAGACCTCGGCCCAACCACCGGAGCTCACCGCCAGCGTGTCGCCGTCGACGGTGACGTCGGCACCAAAGCTATAGGCCGAGCTCGGCGATACCAGAGACGCCTGCAGGCTCCAACCGGTCGCGGTGCGGACAAAGACGAGCGCGCGCGTGTTGTTGACATCGCCAAGGACAACCGTGTCGCTGTCGATGCTGACCTCGGAGGCCGGCCAGTCGGTCAGCTGCTGCTGGAAGCTCCAGGTGCCGCCGTTGCGCTCGTAGACGAAGACGCCGTGGTTGCTGTCGATGACGATGCGGTCACCGCTGATGTCGACATGGCGCCCAAACTCAACGTCAGCGACAGCGACCGGGTTTAAGAGCTTGGCGGCCAACACCCACGCGCCCGCTTCAAGCTCGAAGACGAGGACACTGCCGCGTTCATCGTGCTGCGAGATCTCGTCGAGCGGTGCGCCGATGACGGCGGTTGTGCCGTCCATGGCAATGCTGTTGCCAAAGCCGTCGAAGCTTGTGAGATCGCCGGTGAACGACGGCGGCAGCCGCTCAGCGTCGAGCGTGACGGTCGTCTGGGCCAGTGCCGGGGCAAGCCCAACAGAGGTAGCAACAACAACGCACAACGCACGTAGAACTAATAAACCGATCCGATACACGCCGACCCCTCCTGCACCTTCCCTCAGTCGTTAGTGTCAGAAAGGTCACGGCGTGATCAAAAAAACGTCATTCGCGCGCAGAGCCGCTGACGTTTTTGGGGTTGGGGCGACATCTCGCTGGCAGCCGCATCAGACAGACACGGACACGATGACGGCACGGGGCAGTTGAGCTGCCGGCACACCGTTCGTCACCGAAACGCCTCCAGGGACGCAGTGCCTTTCCGATAGGCTTGCTGGAATCGGCGACTTCAATAGGGCTGCGTCCCGGGACCCGCGTTGTCCGCTCGGCGTCGCTCGCCTTTGAATTGACCCGCCAGTCCTGCGGGTCTCGCTCCTTGACCTCGGCGCCGCAGCGTCGACGGAATGGTGAAAACGAACGAGCCGGACGGGGCACTAGCCCCAAAACAAGCGCTGTTTTCGAGCGAGGCGAACGCGATGTGCTTGCCAGCGGCGTCGGCCGAATGAAGGCCCTGCGAGCATCGTCGAGTTCGGGTGAGCGCAGCGAGCGAACCGACGCCGCTGGCGAGTGCATCGCGGAAGTCGCAGCCGAAAAGAGCGCTTGTTTTGGGACTAGCCGCCGTTGTCGGGTCGCGCCATCGTCCGGTCGTTCAGCGTCAGCTCGGCGAGTCCGTCTTGGAACCGGATTCCCGCCAACATGAGGGACTCCCGGAGGTCGACGAGCTTGATCGTGCCAGCCTGGACGCGCTCGGACATGTCCTTGAGCTTTGCCTGCAGATGGCGGCCGAGGCTGTAGCCGCCTTTGACTTTGTCGAGGCTGACGATCTGGCTCTGCAGGTTGGTCATGCGCTTGTTGTAGGTGGCCATCGCCGAAGTGGTCGTGGCGATCCTCTGTCGGAGGTCGGTCATCGCCTGGTGGTCGGCGATGATCTTGCGCATCGGCTCGGCAAAGCTGGCATCTGGTTCGCCCGTTTCGAGGTAGAGCCGGACCAGGTCCATGCCCCGATTGCTGTTGAGATCGAACGTCTTTTGAAGCGGCGTCGACTCGGTGATCGTGACGGTCTTGGACCCCGCCGCCGGCAGGGTGAAGCGAAAGAGGTACGACTCGCCGATGCGCTCGTGCACCTCTGGGCTCTGGTCGAGCGTCCAGCCGCTCCGAACCTTGTGTCGGATGAACACTTCCGTGGGCTTGTTGAGCACGCTGGTAAACGAGAGCGAGCGGGTCCGCGAGTGGGCGACCTCGGTCCTAAGGATGCCGCGCTCAAGCGTGACCAGACGGTCGATCGTGTCGCGCGTGCCCGACTCGCGCTCGACCACCACCTGTCGATCCAGCGCAAATGGGACGACAGCGGTGGCGCGCGGCGGAATCGGGTCGGTCAGTCCTTCGCCGATGAAGCGTCCGTCGCCGTAGACCGTGATCGGACCTGTCTCGAGCGTGGAGTCCGTTGGGTTGTCGAAGCGCAAAGCCTTGAACGCGAAGCGCTCGTTGCCGCGCTCGCTCTCCGAGTCATAGAGGTAGACGACGCTGCCGGGTGCGGCCTCGTCCATGACGGCGACCATCGCGCTGGTGCCCTTGTCGACGGTCAACCTTGTCGCCGATTGAAAGTGGCTCTCCCCCACCGGCTGCTCAGCGACCTCAGACTCAGGTGCGGCGTCCGCGCTGTTCTGCACGATGCGAACGCCCGGGGCCTGGCCGCTGACATTGCCCTTCGCGACGACCTTGATGCGCGCCGGTGCGACGCCGTTGCTGATCAGCTCGTTTCGCATCCAGTTCGCTCGGTCCGTTGCCACGAGGTCCCCATGTTCGATGCCCGCAGCAACGTAGCTTTCGACCACAATCTGGGCATGGTTGCCGTTGAGCTGCCTCGCGAGGGCTGCGAGCCGGGCCTTTTCGACCGTGCGGCGCGGGTCGGTAGGTGCCCCGCCGTACGTCAGCTCCGAGTCGTTCAACGTCGCGACGACAACGCCGCCGTCAGCAACTCGCGTGGAGCCACCGGTTGGCGGTGCTGCCGCAAAGGGAATCTCGTTTTCAAGTCGCTCACGCTCGATGTTTCGCACCGAGCGCAAGTCGTACTTGAACGACAGGGCGGACCCCGACCCGACCCCGACGAGGACGTCCTCCCAACGCTCCCCGGAGGTGTTGTCGACGATCGCCCACCCCTGCAGCCGCACGCCGTCTTCGCCAACGACGGCCCGGTAGCTTGGCTTCCAGGCCGGAGACTCGGTCAGGTACGTGAGGCGAACCTTGTGGACGCCGGGTTCGCTGACCGACACGATCATGTCCACCGTGCCGTCTTCGCTGGCGCCGGTGGTGCGGTACGACAGTGGCAATGGCTTATCGGTCGCGACGTCGACAATGGTGAGCGACTTCAGGAAGTCGTCGACCTTGTCTTGCGGCACCGTCAGCGTCAGCGCGCCGCTCTTAACGTCGGCGGTGCGTTCAAAGTATGCGACACCATTGCGATAGACGACCACACGTCCGAGTGCCGAGGTCTTGGACTCGACATGGGTGGTCTGGGCTGGTGGCGCGTGGTTGGCGTGGCAGGCGGCGATGGCGAGCGACGCTGCGGCGACGACTGTGAGATAACGTAGTTTCATGGGGATCTCCCGGTTGGCGTCGGTCCCAGCGACCGACGCACAACTGGTACCAAGTGCCCGCATTGGCTGCGGTAAAGCCTCCGTAAAGCCTCGTTTTGGCCTGACACCCGCCACGCCCATGTCCCACCGCGCGACGCCACGCGCGCGCCTGCTAGCCCCAAAACCAGCGCTCTTTCCGACTGCGGCGGCGGCGATGCTCTTGCCAACCGCACCGGGACGTTCGCTTCGCTCACCCGAACTCGACGATGTGCATGGGGCCTTCGTCCGGCCGACGAAGCGGGCAAGCACATCGCCTCCGCCTCGCTCGAAAAGAGCGCTTGTTTTGGGTCTGGCCCGCTACGGGGTCGGCCCTTCGGGTTCGCCGTCGCATCCCTCCGAGCACTCGCCGTCGGAGAAGTCGATGACGCCTTCGAGCGCGATCTTCTCTTCCTCGGTGGGCTCCCAGGGTCCGGACTCGAAGGGGTTGGTCAGGTCGTCGGTCTTGTGGGTCGGTTCGCTGACGACGAAGCCGGTGGACTCAAGCGTGAAGCGGATCGTGTAGACACCGTCTTCCGGGGGACGTCCAGCGTCCGCCATGTTCAGGACGTTGAAGGTCGAGTCGCGCACGAAGTCGAGAGTGATGCTGTTGGTGTCGTCGTCGGTCGCCGCCAGTGAGCGTGGCCACGCCGCCCAGCCACCCTCGGGATCGACGACCGCTACGAGGTCGGTCCAGTTGCCTTGGACTCGGAAGGCACACTCGAGCGGCACATTCGTGATCTCGTGAAGCTCGCCCGCGGCAACTTCGTGGTGGATGTTGCTGGCGCAGATTGCCAGGTCGCCTGCCGGCGACACCCAGCCTAGGGCGAAGAGGTAGCCGCCGGGGGTCGACGAGAGCTTCGTGCGCGCGCCGCCGCTGTCGTAGTAGAGGTCGAAGTGGCACGGCACGTCGCCCGCGGGCTCGATCCAGAGGCCGGTGCCGTCCGGCAGCGTCGCGATGGTCTCCCCATCGCCGACCGCCGACGGCGTGCAGTCGAAGCCGCGCACCTCCTGAGTGATTGGCTCCTGGTCAGCGATGATCGGTGCTGCCGGTGGAATGAGCGTTGAGCGAAGGGTGGCGGCGCTGTCGCCGTTGCCGGAGCTGTCGTCGCCGCCGCCGCATGCGGAGACCGTGATGAGCAGTGTGGATGCCAGAGCGAGAGCACAGACCCTGTCAACGGACCGAGCGAGCGCGCCGGCGCGCCGATGTTGGCGAGGCTTTAGGACAGTGACGAGAGGTTGATTCATGAGCGTACTCCTCACGGAGATGGGTTGAGTCGCGTCGCAGCGGTCGGCCTGTGAGCGGTAAGTCGACGTGTTCAATTGCATGACCCCACGTTGCAGCCGAAGCCCTTGGCGAACGACCGGCAGTTCGGACAGCGGCCTGTGCAGGCACCGGCGCCACCGCCGTTGACACACGCTTTGGCTTCAGCGCACCACTTCAAAAATCCCGAGCACTGGATGCCGTAGCTGCCGAGCCAGCCGAGGTTGATACAGGGCAGCCTCATGGGCTCGAACGTCACCTTGCCGTCGGTCCCGAGGTGACCGCACCCGCCATCGCCGCACTCGCCTGTCTGGCCGCTGCCGCCGACGTAGACACCTAGGTCGAGGGTGCCGGCCTTTGGCACGCCCACCTGGAATCCGATGCCGAAGGGTCCCTTCACATCGATGTTGCACCCCACGCTCGCGGCGCCGGAGAAGCCGAGGTTGATGCCAGCGCCTTCACAGGTCTCGCAGTCGTCGCAGTAGCCTGCGTCGCGCGTCTTCTTGAAGTAGTTGCCGCTGCCGTTGACGCCGCCGCCGAGCGACGCGCCGCACTTGAACGAGATCGTGAAGCGCGACTTCTTGCTGCTGGTGTCGATGCCGTAGAACTTCGAGTAGGTCGTCGCCAGCGTTAGGTCGTAGTCATCGCGGCTGCACTTGGCGTCGCCGCACACCTCTGCGCAGTTGTCGTTGCACTCGACGCAGGCCTGGGTGGAGTTCTTCCAGCCTGCGCCCCCCTTAAACGTCACGGTCTCTTTGCAGATCTTGATGGACGCCGAGAGGTCGCCCCGCAGCGAGTCCGAGGACTTGCAGTCGTTTTTGCAGGTGGCGACCGACTTCGTGCCCGACACCTTGGCGGTGAGTGAAGCGCCGACCGAGCCGCCAACAACAGGGCAGGGAACGTCGCCAGGAATCAAAAACAGCCCGCTGTCTGCGCCGGCCTTGCCGAGGGTCACGCTGGCGCTGAAGGCAACAGGCGGGGGCTGCTGGGCGTTGCACTCGCAGAGCTCCGGGTCGTCTCTGTTAAAGCACTGACCGTCCTCACAGGTGTCGCGGGTGCACTCCACGCCGTCGTCGCAGTCAGCGTCCGCTGTGCAGTCGGGCGGGGTGGATGTGTCGGGCACGTAGGTGTCGGGCACATAGGTGTCGGGCACATAGGTGTCGGGCACATAGGTGTCGGGGTCGTAGGTGTCGGGGTCGTAGGTGTCCGGGATGTACGTGTCTGGCTCGTAGGTGTCGGGCTCGTAGGTGTCTGGACTCGTCGTGTCTGGCTCGTAGGTGTCCGGGCTCGCCGTGTCTGGGTCGTAGGTGTCCGGGCCGGTGGTGTCTGGGTCGTAGGTGTCTGGGTCGTAGGTGTCTGGGCTCGCCGTGTCCGGGGCGTAGGTGTCGGGGTCGTACGTATCCGGCTCGTAGGTGTCCGTCGGTCCAGAGGTGTCCGGTTGCGCGGTGTCGCCCGTGCTGGTGTCGCCTGGCGACGTGTCGCCGTTGCTGGTGTCGAGATCGACGACTTCCAGCTCGACGTCGTTGGGGGTGATCACATCATCGACGGTCTCGTTGGCGTCGGTATCGCCCGCACTGTCCGGGTCGGCAACATCGCCGTCTGGGCCGTTGGTGTCGCCTTCGTCGGCGTCCAACGGTTCAACATCGAGCGCGATGGCATCGACCGCCAAGGCTGCACGGTAGGTCGCGAGCTCCTTGGGGTCCTCGCCACACGCTGCCAGCAGGAGCAGCGCGACACAGGCCGCGGTGTGCATCAGCGAGCCTGGAAGTTGGGGACGACTTCTTTGGGTCGCGTCGAGCGCCACAAGTCGGGTGGACGGAGGTTTTTGCACGGGTAGCTCCTGTGAGAGAGACGCGTGGAAGGCGTCACCTAGGGCTTACGCAGTGGCTTGGTCAGGATTGGACAAAAAAGTTAGCCGCAACGGTCAAGATCGTTTGCGGAGCCCGATAGCAGCGGCATCCACGCAACCCCGCATCGTCTCGACTGTGGTCTAGCGGGCTTCGGACAGACGGCTCATCGACGCCTCCGCCAAAGGCGGGTGGAGCTGTGCGAGCTCGGAGGCCGGCAGCCATGTCGTGGCGCTCGCTCATGGGTGTATCGCAGCGGCAAGCGACGCCTGCTTGCGTGCCCGTGCGAAGTCACAACGCTCCGTGGTCACTTCGGAAGTAGGTAGGTGCGTGTCCTGTTTCTCGAGTGCTCCTTCGGAGTGAACGGATGTCCCGTGATTGGTCGCGCTGACGTGCTAAGCGTTCGTGAATCGTAGGTATTTAGGTGACAGGTGCGACAGTTATGGGACTGGCGCTTTCCTGATCGTGCTGGCAACGCTCTCTGTCGGATTGGCACACGGCTTGCTTCATCGCGCCTGAGCAGCTCCGTGTTGGCGCTGCGAAGCCAGACGAGCAGTCACCATGTCCAGACCCGCCATCGCCACCGCAACAACGCAGCGGTGCGCCCACAGTCGAGTTGGTCGGACGCTCGCAAACCGATTTGCCCACGAATCAAGAAGACCCTGGTCGGTTTTTTTCGTGTTTTGCATGTCGGGCGGCGCGGACTCGCCCGCTATTCGCTTACCTGTCGGTACAGCTGCCACTGCTCCCACGCGAGCTCGGGCAGCAGGTCGGCGTACCCACGACTTCGCTCAAGCACCAGCGCATCAGCTGCTTCCATGGCGATTGCCGGGCTGTCGTCGACCAAGCTCTCCACTTCGGTCCGCGTTAGGGGGCGTCCTTTGCGGCTCTCGGTCCCCATCAGCGTCGCGATGAGTGAGGGAAGATGAACAAGCGGCAACCCTGTCGCTGTGACCCTGGAGGCGTCCTTTGTCGGCAGTCGCCAGACCCCGAACGGATTGTGACGGCCGTCGTCGACATGGTGTCGATGGTCTGGCCATCGCTCGATGTGTCGACGTTCCGACCCTTTCCAGGGCGCAAATGTATGGCCGGACACGAGCGCCGGCTGTTCGACAAGCTGATAAACGCAGAACGCTTCGAGCCACGCGAAAGCCTCCTGTGGGTCGTCCACGCGTAGCTGGGCATCGGGCAAACCGAGCTGATGCATACCCACCGTGAAGACTCGGCCACCATCCTCACCCACAAATAGGACCGAGCTTCGAAAGAGCTGCGCGGCAGCGCCAGAGCCGACCTGCTTGACCCAGCTCGACAGCAGCGATGCCGAGCCAGAGCCTTCCGTCCGAACAGCCACCCCGCCGTTATCGAGCAGCGCTTGCCCCAAGCGGCTTACCAGCTGAGGTTGCTCCTGCAGAAAGAACGGACAGTGAATGAGGGCCGCACTCTGATACGCCTCCACCACCTTCTCCAACCCCGTTGGGCCGCGAAAGCACCAGCCGAAGCCTCGGCTGAGCTCAGGGTCGTCGATGACTTCAACGCCGACCGAGCCTGCTGCTGTCCGCGTAGCCTGGGCCTCAATGCCAGCGCCTGAAAGCGCGCGAATGACCTCCGCGTCCTCACGCCAAGGACCCGCCACGAGAAGATAGAATCCGGCGTTCTCTTTACCCATCGCGTCCACCCCTGTGTGTACGTTCGCGCAAGTGTCGTAGCATAGCGCCAGCCGACCGTGCCGCATCGGTCTCGGTCGTCGTTGTATCGCTCGTCACGAGCGCACGTGTCATCTGGCGTCATGGCGGTGGACGAGTTTTGCGAGCGAGGGCGGCAGCTTTGTCGTGGGTTGCTCTCGTCTGCCGGGGTCCATTTGTCGCGGATGTAAGATCTGTGAAAGGCGTCAAACTCACTTCTCATGCGTCGTATCTCTCGAACGGACCCTGACATGCAGGGCAGTTACAGCATCTTTGGTAGCAACAGCGACTATATGATCATCATCGAGCTTGCTCTCCTCGAACATCCAGCAGTCATCGCAGTCCTCTATGCAAACAGTCGTATCAGAGGTGATTTCATCGACTTTGAGCAATGGAGTTTTGAGATCAAAAGATATTTTCTGGAGGTTGAAGCCAATGCCCACACCAAGTGCCTTGACAGCAGACTCCTTCAGGCACCAGTGTCTGTAGAAAGCAGTCAGTTGCTCATGATCATTTTCAAACCCTCTTATGGCACTCCACTCACAAGGTGTGAACTGCCTGGTCATCAGTCTGAAGAACTCTCCAACACTTTTGCCACCTTTGTACTCTATCTTCATAACATCAACTCCAACCCTAGAGGAGGGAGAGCTGGCCAAGACAACCCAGTCACCTTGATGAGAGACATT
>CALHXW010000117.1 GCA_938040325.1 uncultured bacterium
TGTGTGGCGACGCACAGGCTGCAGCTCGACCACATCCATCCCTTGCACTCGGCGGAGAGCACTCGGCATCGAATCTCCGCGTGCTTTGCCAGCATCACAACAATCGGCGTATCCCCCCGCGGTACCGACATCGGACGAGCAATCCATTCTCGTCGACCCGTTCGTGACCCACGTCTCGGCCAAAAAAGAGAGAGTGCACCTGGAGACAGCGAAGCCTCCGATTCTCAAAATGGCCAAAGTCGAGCCTAGCAGCTCTCAGGGAAATTCGACGTTGCGATGTGCTCAACGCCGGTCCCAGGGGCGCAGCCCGACCTCACTCAGGGACTGCGTCCCTTCGACCCGAGCTGAGGTCTCTACCGTTCGTCACCCCAGCGGCTGCGCAAGCGTTGACCCGCGCTGCTGGGCTCGCGGACGGATCGTGTGTGGTTCTTGGTGCTTTGGCCTCGGTCCAAGCGACTCGCGCCGGCGGACAGGCGTGCCGCAGGGTGACGAGCGGCTCGCGGCGAAGGCTTTCGGGACCGGCTCAAGGATCCGCCGTCGCACACAATCGCTAACAAAGGTTCGCTAGTCGAAACGACCGGGGATCGCGATAGGCATCGCCGACCGCTGTGTCTACAACAACAAGCGTGAAATCTCTCGTCTTCATGAGTCCTGCAGTAGCCGTCGGTGCATGCTTCGGCCTGCTAGCGGCCAGCCTCGTCGCCTGCGACGACGGTGCCGCCGATGGCATGCAGGACACCAGCGATGGTGGTCAGGCCGACACCGAACTCGACGGTATGAGCGAGCTCGACACGCTCGCTCAGGCCCCAGCGGTCCGACTCATCGACCACGCAATGTGGACCGCGGCCGACGCGTCCGACGACCCCTTCACGATGCACCGCCCGGCGGTCGTGACCTGTCCTGATGACGGCTGGTACGTCGACTTGGGACTGCTCGAGGTTGACACCGGCAAGTGCAACTATGTCTCTGTCCAGCAGCCGCTCGTCGAGGCGGTGACCGTCGGAGAGGTCATCGAAGTCAGCGCATGGCACGGCCAGCTGCTCAGCCCCGACGCGAGCTCCGGCCACATGGCCGTGGCCCTGGGAGACCTCGTCATCTGGGAAGCTACCGTCCCCATTCCAAGTGGTTCGGGGTTCTTCGTCGAGCAGTGGACGGCCACCGAGCCCATCCCTGCCGGCACGCCGATTCGTTTCCACCTCCACAACCACGGCGCCAACACGTGGAACCTTGAGTCTGTTCGAAAGCGGCCTCCTGGTTCGGAAAACCCATCGTTTCCAACAATCGATTGACAACGGACTGAACAGTCCAGTTAATCGAACGGCTATCGCCCGTCTATTAAGGTAAACTGCATGAAACATCGAAAGGCCCCACTCGCCCGCCAGATCGCCAAGCTTGTCATCGGCGTGGGCGCAGCACTTTCCTTGGCGCCAACTGCCTCCGCTGGCGAACCTGCCCCGATGCCGCTCGGGCCGGCAGCGACGATCACCCTCGATGACCTGCTCCGTGAGAGCAGCTTCGAGCCGAGCGCCGAGTCCAAGGCGAAGTTTGCCGCTTACCAAGACCGGACCAAGCCGCTCGACTTTGGCCGGCAGGTCCCCTTGATGGACGGCAACGGCATGTCGCTCCACGGCGAGATCGTCGTCTTTGAAGGCGACGACCAGACGGTCAGCAGCTACGGCAACAACCGCTACGGCCTGCGCTTTGACAACCAAGTGCAGAACCCGATGACCATCACCCAGCGGTTCATCGACCAGTACGGCGACGACTTTGACTTCGTGGCGGTCTGGACGTCGTTTTGGGACTACGGCGCCGAGGGCCTCGCCTACTACGTCGGCATTCGAAACGACACGCGCGGCATCGGCCGCGAGCAGATGCAGACGGGCCAGTTCTGGGGCTCCGGCAACGGCGGGCGTCTGCAGGGCTTCCTCAACATGAAGTCGATCGACGTCTACGGCAACATCACCAACCCCAACAACTACATCTACCCCGTGATGGGCCAAGAGCTCACCCACCGTTGGCTTGCGTTCATGAACTTCTCCGACAACGGCCAGGTCACCGGCGAGATGCTCGGGCGCGACGAGGCCCACTGGTCGTCGCTGATGCATGCGGAAGGATCGGTCCAGGACGGCAACTCCTGGCGCGACAACAACGACGGCACCTTCACGCTGACCGAGAACATGCGCCGGTTCTCGACCCTCGACCTCTACGGCATGGGCCTCTACGGCGCCGACGAGGTCAACGACTGGTTCCTCATCCGCAACGCCCAATACCAAGGCAGCAGCTACAACGGTCTGACGCAGTTCCCGGAAGGCATCACCATCTCGGGCCAAAAGAAGACCGTGACGATCGAAGACGTCATCGCGGCCCACGGCCCGCGCGTGCCGAGCGTTGAGGACTCCCAAAAAGAGTTCCGCATCGCCTACATCCTTGTGACCGCGCCTGGCCAGACCGTCGCTGACGTCCAGCAAGAGCTGTCCGACATCCAGATCTTCAAGAACAACTTTGAGCAGGTCTACTCCACATGGACCGACAACCGGTCGTTCCTCTGTTCGCGCGTGAGCGGCGACTGCGACCGCCCGAAGCTGGTCGTGCAGAACGTCGCGATCAACGAAGCAGACGGCAACGGCAATGCGGCGATCGAGCCAGGAGAGACCGTCTCGGTCGACCTCACGTTGCGCAACGACGGCGGTGGCCCCGCGGAAGCACCGCGCGTCCACGCCAGCGTCGAGCCCACGACCGGCGTGCAGGTCTTGGCCACCCCGCTGATGTTTGATGACCTCGCAGCGGAAGCCACCACAACCCTGTCGGAGGCCTTCACCCTGGAGGTTTCTCCGGACGCTGCGTGTGGCCAGACCGTGACGATCGACTTTGAGCTCGCCACCGGAGACCTGCTCACACGCGCGAGCGAGAGCTTCCGCATCGGCGTGCGCGACATCTTCTACGACGACTTCACCACCGACACCGGCTGGACAGTCAACGCGCAAGGGACGGACGACGCAGCTCGCGGTCAGTGGGAGCGAACGAACCCTGCCGGCGTCAACGCAGGCCAGGTCGGCCTCGACTTCCAGACCCAGCCTGGAAGCGGTGTGGCCGGCGACGAAGCCCTGGTGACGGGTGCTTCGGGCGGCGACCTCGGCGCCGATGACGTCGACGAGGGAGCGACCACGGTGACGTCACCGACCATCGATCTCCTCGACGCCTACGACCCACGCATCAGCTACTTCAGCTGGCGCACCGGTCTGGACTTCAACCTGCAGCAGAACCAGGTCAGTGCCGACGACAACGACCCGCTCGTCGCCGAGATGACGGTCGACAACGGGGCGTCGTGGATCATCCTCGAGCAGGACATCAGCAACGAGTCTGCTTGGGTCGCCAAGGACTTCCGCGTCCTCGACTTCGTCGACGAGCTGCCGCGCTCGATTCAGGTGCGCTTCACGATGCGCGACGCCGAGCCCCAGAGCCTCAGCGAGGCTGCACTCGACGACTTCCGCGTCCATGACCTCCAGCCGAGCTGCTTCGAGCCGGTGGTCACACCAGAAGACCCGACGGGCGAGACCGATCCGACGGGCGAGACCGATCCGACCGGCGAGACCGATCCGACCGGCGAGACGGACCCGAGCCTCATCCCCGGCGACAACGGCAACCAAGGCGTCAACGGTCGCGCGTCGAGCGGTGGCTGCAACGGTGGCGCCCTCCCCTCGGTTCCATGGTTGCTCGTTGGCCTCGCCGCCTTCTGGCGACGACGTCCCTAAGCGCTGAGGAAGCCTTGGGTCGTCAACCACGGCCCCAAGGCCCTACAAAGGTCGCGAACATCTCTTGAGGCCCGTGAGTACTCTAACTCGCGGGCCTCTCCTGTTCTTGACGACTCGGACGTGACCCTGGGCGCGACGTCCTGCGGGTCGGAGCGGTTCCCTTGAGCACCGAGCGGGCACGTTTTGCGGATCGGCGCTTCGTGGGTCGTCGTTGAAGGAGCGACGATGGAGTGTATCGGGATAAGTGACTACGCCCAACGACGGCCCAAAGCTGCGGCGAGGCGCAAAACGTGCCCGAGCGGTGCTCTAGGCGTTCGCAGCGAGCGCGCCGCCGGGGAACGCCCACGAGGCAAGGACCTACTGAGCTGCCTCTAAGGTCAGGGGGCCACCGGTCGAGCGTGTGGCGCTGACCTCGACCGTCGCGCCATTGCCGGTGGTGGCAATGGTCTCTCGCACGCGCGTCACGCCGAGAGCCACAAGCCGCGATGAGCCGCCGTCGAGCACGGTTGCAAGTGCCAGCGCGGGCAGCACGTAGCTGCCGGTGTCGGGGACTGTACAGGTTGCAGTCTGGCCAGCCAGTGGCGCGCCGGTCTGACTCACCGGTGAGATGCTGATGACCACCTCATCGCCCGTGCCTTGGTTCCACGCGACCAAGAGCGTGTTGCCTACGTTGTGTTTCGTGTTGAGCCCCAAGAACGGCGCGGTCATGAGCACCTGCTCTGGCATCTGAATCGCCGTTGAGAAAGGAGCGATGTCTGCGCCACCAGCCCCTGCGACCGTGACCAAGGCACCACCGCCAGGCAGAAGGTTTGCGTGATCGGCAGGAAGGCTCGAGGTGTAGGTCGTTCCGCCGGCCCCAGAGACCGGCGTCAACGAGACGTCTGGCGTCGTGTTAGTGATGGTGATGGCGCCGGCGTTGTAGCCAACCGAGCCGGTGTCGAGCGCGTTGGGGTCGGCAAAGTCGATGCGGCACTTGTCCGCGAGCGTGCCGCCGATCGGGATGCCCTCTGGATCGGTGAACTTCGCGGCCGCAAAGCCGTTGTTGTAGAACTGGCTGTCGATCTCACCAATGAG
Source organism: uncultured bacterium (assembly GCA_938040325.1). Lineage (GTDB taxonomy): Bacteria > Myxococcota_A > UBA9042 > PHBI01 > PHBI01 > CALHXW01. Next base: position 4,827 of record CALHXW010000117.1, read on the forward strand.
GACCCCACCGCCATAGGCCGTGGTGTTCGTCGTCGTGTCAGGCGGCGGCGTGGTGTCCGGCGGCGGCGTGGTGTCGCCCGCCGGGCCCCCGGTGTCGGCGGCTGGCGTCGTGTCCGCTGGCGGGTTCGTGTCGACCGGGATGTCCGTCGGCGGTGTCGAGTCCGCTGCGGTGAAGGTGTCGGTGCCTGTAATGTCGAAGAGTGGCGCGTCAGAAGGCATCAGCGTGTCGACGTTGGAGCTTGTGTCAGCGCCCCCGCCATCGTCATCATCGCCGCAACCGGTGGCAGCGAGTCCGGCGACTACGGCCACGATCGTGACGAGCCTGCGTACCGAGTGACCGGTCGCGTTCTGAGCATCCAACTGGCGTTTCATAGACATGCCCCCACTGTAGCGAACCGCTCATACCATGTCAGCGCGACAGGCCGGATCGGAAACAGAGCCGAGCGCATCCCAACGAGGCCAGTTGCAGAGTCATCAGACGGTTGCATTTCCCGGCAGCAGCGCTCAGTGCGCAGCGCTTACCTGCACGTCGCCAAGCCAGCGCTTCGCGCGCTCCACAAGGCGCGGGCTCTGGTCGCGCTTTAGGGCCAGCCGGTAGGCCTCGCGCACCTCGTCACCCGCATCGGGAAAGTGGGTCTCAAGATCCCTGAGGAGCTCGTCGAGCTCTCGCGCGCCATGAAGCTTCGGAATCCGCTCGAGCAGCTCTGCAGGGACATACTGACGGAGGTCGCGCACCCGTGAACACATCGCCGCACGCGCGCCGACCGCCACGAAGCTCTCCTCGTCGGCTGCCTCTTGGGCGAAGCTGCCGACGATGGTGTCGCCTTTGCCGAGGCGAAGCCCCATACCGGCGAGCGACTCTTGCAGTTCGTCGGACGCGAAACGGTCGACGAGCTCGTCATAGCCGATGATGGCGGGCGGAAGCGTCGCTTCGAAGTCGATGGTCCAGTGCTTGCGCTTCACGTCGATGTGGATGTCGCCGTAGGTGCCGGTCGCCGCCTCAAAGTCATCAGCCTTGACGCCCTCGATGCCGGCACGCTCCATCCCGCGAACCATGCGCTTGCGGCTCTGCTCTTGGAAGAAGTCTCGTCCGCCGTAGATGACACCTAAAAACGCGATGCACACGAGCGTGGCGATCAGAAACGCGGCAATGACCATGGATGTTCACCCTAGAAGCTGCTCGGGGAGTCGATGGCGTCCCCGGTCGTCGAGGGGCAACTCGTACACCGCCAAGGCCTGATCCGGCAAGAGCTGCGCATAGAGGTGGGGGAAGAGCTCGCCGCCCCTCGACGCTTCCCACCGCAACGCCGGCGCAAGCCCATCCGCGCTCAACCGAAGCAACACGAGATCGGTGCGCCCGGGGAAGTGCTTGTCGAGTGTTGCTGCGACCTGCTCGGCAGCCGATAGATGCAAGAAACCATCACGAAGATCGAGTGGCTCGCCGTCGTAGTGACCGACGGTGCACGCTCGTTCCCACGACGCCCGCGGGCAGATGCGAAAGACGTCTCGGGGCATGGGGGTCACCTCCGTCTGGGGGGCCGCGAAAGTAGCCCATCTAGCAGCGTTGCCGAGAAATGCGAAATCTGATGACCTTCTGCATGCTCGAGCATGCCTTCAGGCCAGCGGCTTGCCGCACCAACGTTCTCGCTGACGCCACCCGGTCCGACTGCTGGTCGCGTCTGTAGCGCTCGTGTCCCTAGCCGGACGCTGCTAGAGCCCCATGACGCGCCCACCTGTCAGCCAGTGCAACACCAAGCCCCCGAGAACAGGAGCCAGCCCAGCGAGCACCACGAGCCATCGCGTGCTCTTTCCCCGTACCTTTGCCGACGTGTAGGGCAGCCACAACCAGCCCAGCTGCATAGCACCGCACGGCGCCGCGCAGATCGTGCCGAGGATAAAAAACGGGCCCGCCGAAAGCAGCCCCCCCAGCGTACCAACCACCGCACCCCACAATCCGCCCGCAACAAGCATCAGGACCGCCAGCGCCGAAAGCGGCGTGTGGCGGTAGGGGCCGGCGAGCCACCTGGGTAGCCGGCGGCCGAGCCACCTACCGGTCACCACGCCGAAGACGGCGCTGACCAGTGCAAACCAATGAACGATCGGGTCGTTGAACGCCAACAAGGGCGTGATCAAGCTGGAGAGTCCCCCGACAATGCCAAGGTCGCGCTCCCAGTCTGCGACGTCGCCCAGCTCTCCGTTGTATGTTGTTAACTCAGCCACCATGCACCTCCATCGTTCGGCGGGGGCCTCGCAGGTTGCTCGACGCTTCCCGAGCGGGAACGAGTGCGACCAGCGTTGCCGGGAAACACGGTCACGGGACGTCGTTGCAGTCGGATAGGCTTCCTTCATCCTGCGGGCCCACACCGTGTTTGGTTGATTGAACCAACGATCGCCTCGCGGACGTCCCGTGCACTCACCCAACGGTCGAAACGTGGTGCTGTGCGGTCGGTGGCGGTGGGTGACTGGTGCGGTACTGCGTCGACCGGTTCTCTTGCGGTGCATCCGGCGGGCGTCAAGGCGCTGCGATTGGTCGCTGGCTGGCTACGGCAGATTCAAATTCCTGCGAACACTGATAAGGTCGGGGTGAATGTTCGGCCCACACCAACCGCGTCCACTCTCACGCCCCAGGCGCCAGCCCTTGGAGGCCGCCCTCTCCCTCACAGTGCTGGCGGCGCTCAGCCTGCTGGGAACCGCGCCTGGCTGCGCGTCGTCTCACCAAGCCGGATGGAGCCCCAGCCCAGAGATGATGAGCCGCTCCGCCGGTCCTCCAGGCGGTGTCGTGGTGCTCGCGCCTCGGGTGGTACCCGAGTCCAAGCGCGTTGCCCACGCAGCGCTGCTTCAAAGCCTCCAGCACCGAACCCAAGCGTTGGTGAAGACCCATCTGCCCCGGCGAACCGTCGAGCTGCGACGCGGGACCGAAGCTTGGTGCCCCGCGACGGGATGTGCCGCGATGGCGATCGGGCTCACGGTCGTGTCCGACGGCCGGCGCTGCCACGTGCTGATGACGATGACGCGCCCCTCGCAGTCGCGCAGCATGGTTGTCGCGTGGACCGACAGCCAGCTCCCGCGCGCCCACGTGGGACTTCACGAGCGTCCAGAGCCGGGTATCCTCGCGGCCGACGGGATCGCTTGTGAGCGCCTGGTGACTGAGCTGCCGCGCCGCGACGCCGTCGAGCGAGCGATCCGCAACGCGTACTAGGCCTAAAACCAGCGCTACTTCCGGCTGCGCCTTCCGCGATGCACTCGCCAGCAGCGTCGGTCCGCTCGCTCCGCTCACCCGAACTCGACGATGCTCGCAGGGCCTTCATTCGGCCGACGCCGCTGGCAAGCACCGGAGCGTTCGCCTCGCTCGAAAATAGCGCTTG
>CALHXW010000118.1 GCA_938040325.1 uncultured bacterium
CGAAAATGCGGCAGAAAGAAGCTCAGAACAAGAAGAAGGCTCGCATCGCTCGTGCGCTTGCAGCTGCGAAGGGTGGGAAGCGTCGCTAGCGACGTCTCTCCGATGATTTGCGAAAGTGGCGGAATTGGTAGACGCGCTAGATTCAGGTTCTAGTGCCCATTATGGGTGTGGGGGTTCAAGTCCCCCCTTTCGCAGAAAAAATGAAGACCCGGCTTCGGCCGGGTCTTGTCATTTGATGCACCAGCCCCTCCCTCTCAAACGCGCAGGCGACGGCATGCCCGCCTCACGTCGACCGCGACGTGGCCGCCTACCCTTCACGCGGTCGGCGGCGGCGATACGCCGAGCGTTGCTCGCAGCCACATTAGGCGTGGCGGCGACGTTCATCAGCGGCTGCTCGCCAAACCCAGGAGACGCAGTCGTCGACCGCCTTGAAAAGGAGCTCGAGGGGCTCGAATCCATCCTCGATGATAACGGCCAGGCAGAGCCCGATGCTCTCGAAGCTTGGTTGCGCACCCGCGGTCCCGCGGTGTCGGCGCTCACGCGTGAGGCCCGCAGCGCGCGGCGCCGCATGACCTCTTCAGACCGCGCCGCCGTTGCACGCAGAGTCGACGAGCTGATCAAGCGCTTGTCGCGTCGCGCGGACTGAGCGTCGGCTCGCAACGTAGACAGCCCCCTCTGAAGCCAACGACTCGCGCGGCGATCGCAGAGACGCTGGCCTGCCGCATGGCGATCATCGCCCGGACAACCACCGCCTGACGCCCGAACGCGAAAGTCGTACGGACGGCGGGCCACTTCGCTTTGCGCTCACCTAGCCGTGGCGGGAATCTGTCCGTTGCGATCGGACTCTGGGCCGTGTGTGCTAAACTCTCGGAGTCATCAAGACACTCTGCGAGGTGCGCGGCCCTACCGCCAAAATGCTTCTAGACCCTAATTCTAGACCCGGGATCCGTCTCTAACGTCGGTGTGCAAGCCTGCCACGCAGTAGGAAGCCTGATGTCGTCATCGCGGAGCCCACTTAGCTTTCGCTGGGTTTAGAACGCGGCGGTATCTGACGGCTGAGCGGAACTTGAGACTGGGGCGGGGTGCAGACCTCGCCCCTCATCTTTTGGGACTCTGCGGGCATCGATCAGCGACCACACGTGCACGCTGACACACAGCACCAAGACCATCACCAACGCGGGTTTTCCAAGGCCGCCACTTGCGGCAAGCCCACCAAAGAGAAACGCATCAACGGCATCATGCGGCGCGCGAACGAGTGCACGAACGATGCCCACCTGCAGCATGTGCAGCCAAAAGCCAGCCCAGAGAAACAAGAGTGCGTCACGGAACCGGCCCAACGTGGCCTGACCAAGCCCTGGCACCACGAGAGATAAGAACGCTGCGATGTTCTTTGGCATCGACGGAACCCTACCATGACCGTGCAGTGACGGAGAGAGATAGCCTCAACACGCAGCCAAGGCCGCAAGAACAGCTACGCGTCCAATGACCTGCTTCAGCGCTTGGGAAACGAGAAACCTGAGGTCCTGGCGCTGGGCGGTTCCCAGGGGCGTAGCTTCCAGCGAGGCCCGCGTTAAGGTTTCCCTTCGGTCGTCACCCCAGCGGCACGCCCCACGTCGTCCCAGAAACCTCGTTTCCCGGCAACGCTGCTAGACGTTGAACCGGAAGTGCATGACATCACCGTCTTTGACAACGTAGTCCTTGCCTTCAACCGCCATCTTGCCCTTCGCCTTCGCGCCGGCTTCACCACCAAGCGCCACGAAGTTGTCGTACGAGATGACCTCGGCACGGATGAACCCACGCTCAAAGTCCGTGTGGATCACACCGGCCGCTTGCGGGGCCTTCGTACCCTGGCGGATTGTCCACGCCCGCACCTCCTTGACCCCTGCCGTGAAGTAGGTGATCAAGCCAAGCAAGCCATAGCCTTCGCGAATCAAGCGATCGAGCCCAGACTCCTCAAGCCCGAGGGACTCCAAGAAGTCAGCCCGCTCCGTCTCATCGAGCGTCGCAATCTCCGACTCGATGGCGGCGCTGATGAGCACCACGCCACTACCTTCGTCAGCGGCGTGGGCTTTCACACGCTCATAGAACTCATTGCCATCAGGCAGTGACCCTTCGTCGACGTTAGCGGCATAGAGCACAGGCTTCGCCGTTAGCAGAAAAAGGCTCGCAAACGCCTCCGCGGAGGGCTCTGCGACCTCGAAGGAACGCGCAGGCTTGCCGCTTGAGAGGTGGTCATGCAACGTCTTGAGCATGTCGGCCTCAACGCGAAGCGTCTTGTCCGCACGCGCCTGCTTGACGACCTTTGTCATGCGCTTGTCGACCGAGTCGAGGTCAGCCAGCAAGAGCTCGGTATCGATGATCTCGATGTCGCGAATCGGGTCGACGCCGCCCTCGACGTGGGTCACGTTCTCATCTTCAAAGCAGCGCACCACATGCACGATCGCGTCTGTGGCTCGGATGTTTCCGAGAAACTGGTTGCCCAGTCCCTCGCCTTTACTCGCACCGCGCACGAGGCCTGCGATGTCGACGAAGTCCACCGTTGTAAACACGATGTTCTGTGGCTCGACGATTGCCGATATCGCGTCGATGCGCGGGTCGGGAACAGGCACGACACCTACGTTCGGCTCGATCGTGCAGAACGGGTAGTTCGCCGCCTCGGCACCAGCCGCGCTGAGCGCATTGAAGAGAGTCGACTTGCCCACGTTCGGAAGCCCGACGATGCCTACGTTCAGTCCCATCACAACCTCGCAAAAGTTCCGGGCGGGTCTATAGCACCTCGCGCCGTCGCGTGGTGGAAAAGTGACTCACTCGTGACGCGACGCGTCTATAGGACAAAAAAAGGGCCGCGGCGAACCGCGGCCCTCTCTAGCGCTAGTGCGCAACTCGCCTACTTCTTGAGCAGGTACTTGTCGATGACGCTAGTGAACGCCTTGACGTTGTAGCCCGAGGGCGAGTTGAACTTGCGACCATTGA
>CALHXW010000119.1 GCA_938040325.1 uncultured bacterium
CCGCCGATGCTGAAGCTGCCAACGCCGGCGAGGGCGCCAACCCCTGAGATCGACAGCGAGCCGCTGTCGTCGCGGTCGTAGCGCGCGCCGAGTCCGGTGAGAAACGCCCGTCCGTTGTTTTTGTTGTCGAGGTCCCAGCCGACCTCGCTACCGCTGACGATGACGGCGCCTCCTTGGTCGAGATACGCGTCGACCAGTGCTTGCTCAGCGGAGGTCAGCGTGTGGTCGGCCGTCGACTCGTCGCCGAGCAGCCAGATGACCGCGTCGAAGCTCGCAAGCGAGACCTCCCCGTTGAGCACGCCCTCGTTGGAAGCGCTCGCGCTTGGGTAGCCGGCGGCGGAGGCGGCTTGAGCGATGCGCCCGGTGAAGTCGTGATGGTGGTCAGAGAAGCTGCCGAGCAGCCGGTCGAAGCCGTCGACGACCAACACGCCCGGGTTGGGGGCGACCCAGTACGCGTCAGAGGGAAGCTGGTCGGCAGGCTCGACGCCCTGGGTGAGGGGAACGATGCGGACAAAGACGCCGCCGGTCACGGTGAAGCTCGCCTGGGAGGCGCTGGCGGGGGCCGTCGTGGCGCTCTGCCAGAGGAGTCCGTCCTCGGAGGTCTCGACCGAGAAGCCATCGAGGTCGTCGTCCCGCGGCGAGAGCCAGCGCGCGGTGGCGTTCGTTCCTGTCGCCGTGACGGCTTCCAGCTCGATGCGAGGCCCTCGCCGTGAGCGACTCGACGACCAGCGCAGAGCCTCAGCGAACGCGGTCTCATGGAAGGTCGCCTGGTTGTGACCGGTGTCGGCAAGCCAGATGACAGCGTCGGCGTTTCGCAGGTTTCCAAACGTCGGCGCCGACGCGGCCGAGAGCGTGTTGCGTGCCGACTCGTTGTTCGACTTGGTGCCGCCGTTTTGCGTGTAGTTGGAGCGGAAGAACCCACCGCTGCCGACAAAGCTGATGAAGTCGCTGGAGCGGGCGTAGAGCCCGTCAAAGAGGTGCGCGTGCGTGGTCTGTCCGCGCTCGGTCTGGGCGTCGAGGTTGTTGGCGACCGCTTGGTAGCCGCCGGAGTGCGCCGTCAAGATGACGTCGCCGACGAACGCGTTTCGGACGAGGCCATCGCGATAGAGGAGCGTGTTGACGTCTCTGAGCAGCGCATCCAGTCCGCCGCTGGTCATCAGGCGGCCAAAGTTTCCGCTTGAGGCGTTCTCCGGGCCCTGAGGGACAACGAGCACGGCGTTGGCGCCGCTCGCGTAGACCTGCTCACGGTAGAAGTGTTCCTCAACCGTCTCGACGGCGCGGGTACCGAAGCCGTGAAAGTGGACGACGAAGTCGGTCATCCCCTGGCGCGGTCGCAGATCGCTCGGCACGAAGACCAGGACCGAGTCGTCGTCCCAGCTGCCGCTGCTGTGGGGGAAGGGGGCGCTGTCGAGGCCGACGACGCTCTGCTCGCCATAGAAGACGCCATCGGGTGAGCTCAGCGGACTCCAGCTGGCGGACGGGACTCCGGTGCGCCCAACGAGCGCGCTGACGTGGGTCGTCCAGGCGTTCGCGCCGCTGGTGATGGTCAGGGTCGTCTCGGCGCCGCCAGGACTGGCGCCACCCGAAAAGGCCAGCTGGACCGACAGGGGCTGCCCGGCTGCGACCGAGGGTGCAGCGGTCGCAGTGATGCGCGGGTCTCCACTGAGCTGAACGCTCACCGCGCCAGCGCCTCCCGCGTTCGGGACGGAGACCGCGGTGCTCACGGCACCAGCGCCGGGCGATGCGATCGGAAGTGCGTAGCTCGCGGCCAGCCGCAGGTCGGGCGCGCCGACGGTGGTGTCAGCAGTGTCCGCCGTGGTGTCAGAAGTGTCCGCCGTGTCTTGAGGCGGCGTGGTGTCGGTCGTGGCGGTGTCCGCGGTGTCCGCGGTGTCGGCGTCGGGGCCCGTGTCCGCGATGCCGGTGTCGGCGTCCGGGATGCTGGTGTCGCTGAGCGTGTCAGGCGTCACGGTGTCGCCAAGCCCGAGGGCGGGTGGGTAGGCACGCGAGACGGACGTACGATCCACAAGGGGCTTTTCGTCGTGACAACCAGCGAGTGGGCAAGCGACCGACAGAATCAGCGCGAACCAGAGGTGAGGGGTATTGGCCATGGCGGCGAGCATGCACAAAAAACGGCGTCAGAGGCAAAGAACGTCGGAAGCGCTCGTCACCTCGTAAGGGGATCCTTTTTTTGTCGGGAGGCCGAATCTGGGATTGTCTAGCGACCGATAGTGCCTTTTGGAGGTTCAGGTGAAGCGACTTATAGGGGTGGGGCCGGTCGCGGCCATGGTTGCGCTGACGGCGATGTCCGTTCATGCCCAGGACGCTCCGCAGTGCGTCGATTTTACGGCACCAGCATTGCCGACGGTCGATGCAGACCTCGGGTGCTTGGCGCCGGTCGAAGCGCAGACGATCGATCCGGTGGTTGAGTGGGCGTGGAGCGAGAGCATCGGAGCGCCCGGCTACCACCAGGTGATCACGACGCCCGTGGTCGCGAGCATCAACGACGACAACGGCGACGGCGTCATCGACCACCGCGATCTGCCCGACGTGATCGTCACAACGTTCATCGATGCCGACGGGGACGCATCCAATCCCGACTATGCGGCCGCCGGTCGACTGGTCGCCCTCAGCGGCGTTGACGGCTCTGAGCTGTGGACGCTCGACGGGTTCAACGGACACGCCATCCGCGGTAGCGGCGGCGTTGCTGTTGGCGATCTTGACGGCGATGGCCTGCCAGACATCTGCGCCGGCGCCCTCGTCGGTGTGCTCTGCCTCGAGGTGCCTGACCCAGCTTCTGGCGAGGTCACTCCCGAGTTCCGCTGGGCCGCTGGCGATGCCGGCACGCGTCGCGTTGCGCTCGCTGACTTTGAAGGCGATGGCTCGGGCGAGGTCCTCCTCGGCCACCAGGTCTTTCGGGCCGATGGCACACCGATTCCAGGTGGCGTGAACGCCTGGACGCGCGGCACGTCGTTCGCGGTCGACGTCGACAACGATGGCGAGCTGGAGCTCGTCGACGGCCCTCGAATCTACGAGCTGTCGACCACTGCGGGCGTGACGACGCTGTCGGTCTCGCAGCTCTACTCGGCCGCGATCTCGTCTGGCTACTCGGCTGTCGCGGACTTCGACGGCGACAGCAACCCAGAGATCGTCCTGGTTGCTCACAACGACGAGCGGGTCATCCTGTGGGACCTCGACGGGGACTCCGATGCCGATCCCATCGACGGCTGGTCCATCGCCAACCCTCTTGGCACCAACCCACGCGGCGGTCCGCCCGCCATCGGTGACTTCGATGGGGACGGCGCACCCGAGATCGCCCTCGCCAGCGGCGACGCGATCGGCGTCTTCGACAGCAACGGCCTCCTGCTGTGGTCGCAGCCCATTGCCGACAGCAGTCAACACCAGGGTGTTAGCGCCTTCGACTTCGATGGCAACGGCGAGCTTGAGGTGATCTTTGCCGACCAGGACGCGCTCTTCATCTTTGCTGGCAGCGACGGCGAGGTGCTGAGCACGTTCAGCGACCACTCGAGCAGCGGTCTCGAAGAGTTCCCGGTGGTCGCCGACGTCGATGCCGACGGTATGAGCGAGCTCATCGTCGCCTCCAACAACCACCAGTCGAGCGACGGTGGCTGGGCCGGCATCACGGTCCTCAGCAGCGCATCGGACTCCTGGGCGACCGCCCGCCCGGTGTGGAACCAGCACGCCTACTTCATCTCGAACGTTGGCGACAACGGCGAGCTGCCGGATGTGCAGACCAAGAACTGGCAGAAGTGGAACACGTTCCGGGTCGCGGGCTCGCCGCTTGGACCGGCTCACTGGCAAGCCGACCTGTCGATCACGGACTCTGAGGTGTGCCTCGGAAGCTGCCTAGACTGGTCCGTCGACGTCTACCTACCTCTGGCGAACGCGGGCCTGTTGGACGCCGACGGCGTCGAGGTCGCGCTCTACCAAGCCGCAGACGACCAGACGCCCGTCACGACCCAGACGGTCGGGTATGTCGAGAGCGCCGACATCCTCTGGGTGGGCCCGATCACCGTGAATCGCGCGGGCTGGGGAGCGACGACGCTGCTCGCACGCGTGACAGCCGACGAGCGTGTTGGCGAGTGCAACGCCGCCAACAACCTCTTCGACCTCGGCTTGTGGCCTTACCCCATCACCGACCCAGACGGCGACGAGCTCGATGTGGCTTGCGACAACTGTCTCGATGTGGCCAACGCCGATCAGCTCGACGCCGACGATGATGGCGAGGGCGACGCCTGCGACGCATGCACCGACAGTGACGGTGATACGTTCGGCGACCCGGGCCACGCCGCCAGCGTGTGTGAGCTCGACAACTGCCCTGACGTGGCCAACGGCACCCAGAGCAACGCCGACGGCGACGACCTTGGCGACGCCTGCGATCCGTGCACCGACACCGACGGTGACGGCCTCGGCGACCCCGGCTTTAGCGCGAGCGTCTGCCCGGTCGACAACTGCCCGATGGTACCCAACGTCGACCAAAACGACGTCGACGGCAACGGCATCGGTGACCTGTGCCAAGACAGCGACGGCGACGGTGAGATCGATCTCAGCGACAACTGCCCGAACGACTGGAACGCCGACCAAGACGATGCAGACGCCAACGGAATCGGCGATGCGTGCCAGGACAGCGACGGCGACTCGGTCGTCGACCGCGACGACAACTGCGTGATGGTGGCCAACACGGATCAAGCGGACTCCGACGACAACGGCATCGGTGACGCCTGCCAGGACGTGGACGCTGACGGCACCATCGACATCGAGGACAACTGCCCGGATGTCCCGAACGCCGACCAGAACGACAGCGACCTCAACGGCATTGGCGACCTCTGCGAAGACGAGGATGGCGATGGCCGTCGCGACATCGACGACAACTGCCCGAAGGTGTCCAACCCTGATCAGCTCGACACCGACGGCGACGGCGTCGGCGACGCATGTCAGGACAGCGATGATGACGGACGCATCGACGGCGACGACAACTGTCCGACGGTGGCGAACCCAGACCAGACCGACACTGACGGTGACGGCGTGGGCGATGTCTGTGAGGACCGCGACGGCGACGGTGTCTTCGACAGCGTCGACAACTGCCCCGATGACCCGAACGCCGACCAAGGTGATGTGGACGAAGACGGCATCGGCGACGCGTGCGAGGACAGTGACGGCGACGGCGTGCTCGACCGCGACGACAACTGCCCCTTCATCATCAACCCTGACCAGACGGATGCCGACAACAATGGGGTTGGCGACATCTGCGAGGACGGCGATGGCGATGGCGTCATCGATGTTCGCGACAACTGCCCGGACGTTCCGAACGCCGACCAGAGCGACGTGGACGGCAACGGCATCGGCGACGCGTGCCAGGACCTCGACGGCGACGGGGTCGTCGACATCTTCGACAACTGCCCGAACTGGAGCAACGCCGATCAGATCGACGCCAACTCCGACGGCGTGGGCGACATCTGTGAGGGCGTCAACGACACGATGGTGACGGGAGGCGCGACGTGCCAGGGTGGCGGAACGCCGGCGTGGCCGCTGGCATGGCTTGTGGCGTTGCTGCTGTGGACCTGGCGTTCGCGTGCGGCGCGGCCGACTCGGTAGCGTTTGCTGACGAGGGTTTCGCGAGCGCCGACGCTGCGGTGACCCGAACGGTGGTTGCAGACGCTTGCTTTAGCGCCGACGGCTGTCTGGCCGGCACCCACAAAGATCAGCCCGAGATGGGCCGTGGCACATGCTGTCGCGGCCCATTTCTGCGTCTTGCGCATGGCGTCCAAGCCGACCGGCGATGGCGGCGCGCTCTTGCGGCTGCCGGCCGCTCCAGCTGCTCGCTTTATCCCCTCGGATTCGACAGCTCCCCGCGATGTCATGCTGCTGGCATAGCATCGCGAGGGCCCGTCGCGGCAAACCGGCCGGGGCGTTGCGCCGCCACATTTCACTTGATATGAGGCGGCTCGGACCTCGCAGCGTTACGCGGTCCGTTGGAGCCGCCGGCCTTGAGTCTTGTCGGACCTCGGCGCACCGATCAACCAACCTGATTTAGGTGCCGTCATTAAGGATGCAACGGATGCCTCGTCGAAAAGGAATCTCGCCTGAGCAAACGCGGACGTCGCTTATCGAAGCCGGGATTGCCGAGTTCGCTCACAAGGGCTTTGCAGGCGTTACCACCCGCGAGCTCGCCGCCCGCGCCGGCGTGACGTTCGGCGCGCTGCATCATCACTTCGGCACCAAGCTTGGCCTCTACGAGGCGTGCCTAAAGCACGGCAACGCAGTGCTCGAGCGCGATGTGTACTCGGAGCTCCTCACGAGCGCCGACTTCGCCGACATCAACAAGCAGCTGCGCCACGCGGTCACCTACGGCTTCGACTTTGTGGCCGAGCACGGCGACCTGGCGTGGTTCATCATCCGCAGCTCGATGGAGCATCCGACCCAGCCCGGGCGAGCGCGCTTTG
>CALHXW010000120.1 GCA_938040325.1 uncultured bacterium
CCCAATGGGGAGATCCCCCACGTCCACCGGGGTGGCCAACTGCGGATCTCTCGGATGCGCCATCAAAGCCTCGATCTGAACGCGGGTGAATTGCACGGGCCTGCCGGCTGGCGTCGAGCCAGTCGGCAGGCCCGTGCAAGAGGGCGGCGGAGCCCTGTGCAATTGGTCGTGGGAACTGAGCAGACCTTCAAGCCGGATGGTCAGGGGGACCTGGTCTGAACCCGGGGTTGGAACGGACTGTTGTGCCAGATGACGCCACGGCGAATCCGTCGACCGAACAAAGCGCAAACCTCGTCGAGGCCGAAGATTGACCCGCTGTGCGCGACCGAGCTTAGCGCTGCGGTACAACGAATATCCGGAACCTGGCAGGGCTGCCGCCCTCGCTCGCAAAACTCGCCCACCCGCCATGACGCCAGATTAGACAGGGGCTAGGCGACCTCCTATCGCTGGGAGGATGCCCTACCCCGTGGCGCGGCCGCGCGCTACCGCTGCCGGAGGGCTCCCCCTCGACCGCCGCCCGGAGGCTGAGCTAGGCTGGGCCAGGCGGAGAGACGACACGAGGCGACGAATGATCTGTGCTGAGTGCGGTGAGACGACGACGGTTGAAGAGAGCTGCGAGCGCTGCGGAGAGCCTCCGTTGCTCGACGGGCGCTATCGTCTTGAGAAGGTCATTGGGCATGGCGGCAACGGCATCACGTACTCGGCGCGTCGGCTCACCGACGACCTGCGAGTCTGCGTCAAAGAGCTCGCGTTCCACCGCCTGGCGTCCCTCGAGGCTGAGAAGCTCTTTCGGCGCGAAGCCGCCGTCCTGCGTCGGCTCGACCACCCGCAGATCCCCGCCTATATCGAAGACTTGGTCAGTGGCTCCGGGCGCAGCCTTGGTCTCTACATGGTCCAGACGTTTGTCGACGGCCACGACCTCCAGCACGAGCTGAGCGAGCGCATCTACAGCCAGCCAGAAGTCCTCGCGATCGCCGACGAGCTGCTGGGGATCGTCGACTATCTGCACACGCGCACGCCGCCGGTCGTCCACCGCGACATCAAACCGAGCAACGTCATGCGTCGCGCAGCAGACAACTCCTTAGTCCTTGTCGACTTCGGCTCGGTCCGTCGCCTCAACCCGACGGATGCGAAAGGCCGCGCGACCAACACCATCGCGGGCACGTACGGCTACATGGCTCCCGAGCAGTTCCGAGGCCACGCCGATCCGCGCTCAGACGTGTACTCGGTGGGCGCCCTCGCCCTCGCCCTCGCCACCCAGAGCGACCCGGCAGACCTCACGGGCAGCGGGATGGAGCGCCATGAGCTCGACTGGAAGCGCGTCATTGCAGCCGATTCACAGCTCGGTCGGTTCTTGAGCGCCACACTCGCGGTTGACCCCGACGCACGGCCGGCAAACGCCGGGCAGGCGCGCGCTCTGATCGACAGCATCCGACGCACGCCCGCGCCCGCGCCTCAGCACACGCCTGCGCCCAGGGCCGCGCCTCCACGCAGGTCCGCGCCGCCTTCACCGCTACGTCCGCCAAACGGAAGACCCGCTATCATACGCCAGCTCGCCGTCGCCCAGAGCCGCCAGATCCGCTCCGAGCGAAGCGGCGCGAAGCCGGTTCTCTTCGTTGCACTCGGTCTCGCGCTCATCGCGCTGGTGTCTGGCGCGATTGCATTCCAGACCGCCAAACCAGAGGCAGAGGTCGTCGCCGACCAGATATCGCTCGTGCCCGTTGAGGCGGCTGCGAACAGCCAAGCGCAAGCCGTGTGCCCGACGGGTCAGTGCGCGGCGTTCGACACGCCGTTCGTTGGCAAGCTGAACTTCGGCATGTCGACCGCCGCTGCCATCGAGGCTGTGCCAGCACTCGCGACACCGATTCCCATAGGTGAACCGCGGGCGAACGGCGCGCGTGGCGCGTCAGGACCCGAGCGTGTCGACGCCAACCTCCTCATTGCAGACACGCCTGCAGCGTGCAGCTTCTACTTCCCGAAGAAGCTGGGACTGGCGGAGGTGACCTGCTCTCTGTTGTTAGCGGACAACTACACCGAAGCCATGTCCAATGTGGAGAGCATGCTACGGTCGCGCTACGGCGCACCGACCAAAGAGGACACCAGCTTGCGCGTCTATCGGACGACGTCGTGGCGTGACGACCGCGCGCTGCTCGAGGTTCGGGGAACGAACTACGCGTCAATTGACGCCAGCATCAACATGCCTGCGACCATCACCGTCCTGCAGCGGTGGCAGCGCCTCGTCGACGCCGACGCCGCGCGTGAAGCCAAGGAAGCGGCAGCTGCCCGGGAAAAGACACAAGCACAGCGACGAGCGGCGGCCGAGCGTGCCCGCGCCGCAGCAGAGCGGGCGACGGAAGCGGCGAAGAAGGCTGCCGCACCAAAATGAAGCCACGCCGAGCTGAGGCCAATCATCCTAAGCATCCAATCACGAATGGGCGATGCGACATCAGGTCGCCTGTCTGTCGAGAGCGCCGCCGCGAAGGCGCAACTCAGCCTCGCGCAAGAGACAGAAGAAGCCTGAATATCGACACGTCTTTCGCAACGCACTCTTAGTCCAGGTGCGCGCGAGTTTGCCGCTCGTGCTCGACCGGCCACCCTACGCCACGGTCTGAAGGCTTGCCTACCTACCGTCCTGTCAACGGTCCACGCGTGCCGTCTCATCGCGTGCGGTTGCCAAAATGGAACGACTGTTCTAGTGCTGAGGGAGGTCGCGTTTGACGCGGCCGCGGCCAATTCGCCTTGGCCAGACAGATGTTCAGCGCGCCGTCGGACAACCTCAGGCTCGTACTGTGCTCAATGCAGTTCGGACCACTGCGGGACGAGCGACTTATGACGCCTTTCACACCACATCGTGGGCACTCATGGACGACGCAGAGACCACCATCGACACGCGCACCCTTCGTAGCACCGTCGAGTCTGACACCAGGCGCTTCCTATCGGTCACGCGCCGAGCCGATGGCGCGCTCTTCTTTGAGGGCTGCGACGTCGGCGCGGGACCACTCGACTACTGGGGAGAGGAGACCTTTTCCTGGACCATCTTGATCCAGGCCGATGACGTCGCCACGTACATCGCCGCGCTGGCAAACCACATCCGCTCGTCCTCCGGCGGGCCCGAGCTAGCCGCCGACGAGACGGCGACGCTCGACGTTATCACCGAGTGCTGCAGCCGCGATCCGCTCACCGTCACCACCACATTCCTCAACGACCACGTGATCCCACATGACTTCTGGTCGCGCGCGGGTCGCCCGTCAGCGCCTTAAGCGAGAGCGGCCGTCCGCTCGGGATCACTCAGTCTCGATGCCGTACCTGAAGGCTGAGGTGCGCGTGTGTTCGCAAAATAGCGCGAGGAAGCCCGACACGCGGTTGAACAGCGGCAAGCTGTACGCCTGTGGTCAACCCGCCCGGCGAGCGCTACACTAACGCCTTGGGCGCGTCACTGCGCTGTGGGGCAGCACTCGGACGGGGACGGGCCAGTGGAAGCGACGGCAAACATCGATCGGTCATCCGCGCGTAGAGTGTGCGCGCGCGGACGAAACCTCATCGCCCTGGTGGCGGTAGCGACGCTCGTCGGGTGCGGCGGTGACAGGTCGACATCGTCGCAAAGCGACGCTTCGGGCATCGACATCTTCGTCGATACCGGTGGCGGCTTGGATGTCGCGGACCTTTCGACCGGTACGGCGGACTGCCAGACCTTTGGTTGCCCCTGCAACGGCAACTCCGAGTGCGACAGCGAGCTCTGCATCGAAGCGACGGAAGGCCGAATCTGCAGCGAGACATGCGACTCGCAGTGCCCCAGTGGCTTTGACTGCGTCACCGTGCCGAGCGGAACCGACCCCCTGAGTATGTGTTTGCCGCGGCATGTCCGCCTCTGCCGACCGTGCCGCGAAGATGCCGAGTGCGTGAGCCCGCTGGACGGCTTTGAAGCCCACTGCCTTCCTGCTGCCGATCCCGCTGAGGGCAGCTTCTGCGCGACCTCGTGTGCGACGCGCTCTTGCCCAAGCGGTTACTCGTGCGAGGAGGTCTCACTGCCCGGCGGCGGCAACGCCGAAGTGTGCAAGCGTGCCGACGACGCGCTCTGCGAGTGCTTACCAGGGTGGGCGGGACAGGGGTATGTGACGGACTGTGCCGAGACGAACGTGTTTGGAACCTGCGGCGGGACAAGAACATGCGAGGCTAGTGGCTTGAGCGCCTGCGACGCCGAGGACGCAGCGCCTGAGACCTGCGACGGCACCGATGAGAACTGCGACGGCATCATCGACGATGGGACAACCGCGATCTGCGTGATCGAAAACGACTTCGGTACGTGCCTGGGTCTGCTCGACTGCAGCACCGCCGTGCAGTGCGTCGGCGCCGAGCCCTCCGAGGAGGTCTGCGACGGGGTCGACAACGACTGCGACGGTGAGGTCGACGAGACCGCGTGCGACGATGGCTCGCCATGCACCGAAGACAGCTGCGATCCCGGCGTGGGCTGCATCCACGAGGCCCCCGAAGCCAGCTGCACGGTGGACGGCGTCTGCTACGCAGCTGGGCAAGCCAACCCCGCCACGTCGTGCGAAGTGTGTGACCCAGCGATCGACCCAAACGGATTCACGCCTCTGGAAAACGTCTGCAACATCGATGAGGTCTGTGTGGTGAGCGGCGCGTCGAGTCCCGCCAACCCTTGCCTCGTGTGCGACCCGGACAGAGACCGCGTGAGCTGGTCGGAGGCGCCTGTAGGCGCCGAGTGTGACGACGGCAACGCCTGCACGACCGGTGACGCATGCGACGGCGCTGGCGGCTGTGTCGGCGTGAACAGCTGCGACGACGGCGAGCCGTGCACGGTCGACACCTGCGAAGCAGCGGGTTGCGAGAGCATCCCGGTCGCCAGCGGCACAGCGTGCGACGATGGCGACCCGTGTACCACCGGAGAGGCCTGCGGTGCGGCCGGTACGTGCACGGGTGGCGTCGGGTGCGACGACGGCATCGCATGTACCGTCGACAGCTGCAGTCCGGGCGTTGGATGCGAGCACACGATCGCGGATGGCGCCTGCTTCATCGACGGCGTCTGTCACAGCGTCGGCGACGTCAACCCAGCCAACGCGTGTGAGCGTTGTGGTGGCGGCTCTTCAACCAGTTGGAGCCCGGTATCAGCGGGCTCGGCGTGCGACGACGGAAGCCCTTGTACGACCGGCGACGCCTGCAACGGAAGCGGCAGCTGCGAGGGCGGCGCGGGCTGTGACGACGGCATCAGCTGCACCAACGATGTCTGCGGAGCCAACGGATGCACGAGCACGGTGGCCAACAACCGGTGTCGCATCGCGGGTGTTTGCTACAACGCCGGTGCCACCAACCCCAACAACAGCTGCCAGCGCTGCAGCCCTGGGACCTCGCAGAGCAGCTGGAGTGCAAAGCCTGCCGGGACCAGCTGCAGCGACGGCAGTGCGTGCACGACGGGTGATAGCTGCAACGCGGCCGGCAACTGCTCGCCAGGCCCAGGATGCAGCGACGGCAACCCATGCACCGACGATGTCTGCTCGGCGAGTGGGTGCAGCTACCCCATCAGCAGCAACAAGTGCATCATCGACGGTGTCTGCTACGACCACAACGACACGCAGCCAGGCAACATCTGCTTCCGCTGCAACACTGCCGTGTCAAAGACCAGCTGGTCATCTAACAGCGGGGTGGCGTGCAACGATGGCGATGCGTGCACCAGCGGCGACGTTTGCCACGCCGGCGCGTGCAACGGCACACCGCAGGACGACACCTCCCACGAGCCGAACGACGTCATCACGCAGCGGTATCACCTCGGCAACACGTTCTTCGCCAACGGCGTCACGAAGACCGTCAGCTCGGCGTTGTTTGGACCGGGCGATGTCGACTGGTTCGTCTACTACGTCGACGTCACGGGTGGCGGGACGTTCGAACCCTACGCGACCCTCACTGGAATTCCCGCGGGCAGCGAGTACCAAGTGTGCATGTACTTCGACTGCGGCACGACCGTTCAGACGGTCAACTGTCCGCCAGGGACTGCGCCGGCGCCGAGCAACATCACGGTCCCGAACGAGCCCGTCGCGCGAGGTTGCTGCACCACCAACCCGGGCTCCGGCACGAAGACGTTCAGCCTCGGTGGCGGGCGGTTTTCATGCGGAGGGTCGGGCGCATACCTTGGCTACGTTCAGGTCAAGCACACCGGCGGCGCCTGGTCGTGCAGCGACTACAACCTCCAGGTCGGCGACCTGTAGACCCGATGACGGCACCCCTTCCGGTTGTTTCGCCGGTGCGCCGACGTCCGACGAGATTCAACCCGCCCGGGTCCACGACTGGCGGCCACATTCAAGCCCGAGGAACGCAGAAAGCTCGGGGACGCCAGTGCCCTAGCGGCTCAAACTGACGGCGTGCCGTGATCGCAAGGAGCGAGACCTCTCGGACTGGCGGGGCCAGTGACACCGAGGTCGGTGCGACGTGTCCGGAAGTTGGCTGCAAACCAGCCGGACGGGTCACTGCACCGCTCGGGAAAATGCGAAATCTGATGACTTCGGGATCTGTACCGCGGGTGCACACGTCGTCGAACCACATCGTCCCGCGGGATACATGACCGATGTTCAAGACGCTGCGATCGGACGACGTCGGCCGGGCAGAAAACCGTGACACGAACGCTGCTACGGCGACTCCGCGTCGCAGTCGATATCGACGCTGAACTCTAAGACATGGTCGACCGGCGAGCCGTTCTCGCGGACGATCAGGAACTCGCCATGGACAACATCGGTGTTGTCGACGATCCGCAGCAAGAGGGCATCTCCAGGCGAGCCCTGGAGCTTTCCGCCAAGTGAGAGTGTGTTGACACCAGGCGCAGGGTTGAGGACCACGACAATCGGGTCAGTCGCGGGGAACGAGCCGTTCGGCACGACCTCAGTGCCGTTGAGCTCAACGGCGGCTGACGTCACGCCGTCACTAATGACGATGAGGTAGACCGCGCGACACGGAATCAAGTCCTCGTCGTCGGGGATCCCGTCACCATCCTGATCCGTCGGGTCCGTCGGGTCCGTCGGGTCTGTCGGGTCTGTCGGGTCTGTCGGGGTCACGCCTGGCGGAATGAGACCGCCTCCCGGTGGTTCGCACCCACCTGTCGTCGGCATGCACTGCCCGTGAGGCGCCGTCTCAAGCCCGTCACACGTGAACAGGGTTGGGCACGGGTGGTCCTCGTCACACGCGCGAGAGCAGCTTCGGGTCCCATCGGATCGAAGGTGGCAGGCGGCTCCCGGACAGTCCGCGTCGGTCTGGCACGGTTTGCAGAGGTCATCAGCCCCGGGCGTGCAGACGAACGCAGGGTCGGCGGCGTCCTGGGTGACTTCGACGCAGCGCCAGCCGGCGACACACGTCTCGTCACAGAGCGGGACACAGATGGTTCCCTGAATGGATGGAACGCACCAGTCGGACGCGCAGTCGTCATCGCTGACACAGGGCCAACCCGGAGCACCGGGCGACGTCGCCATGGCGTCGTTGCCCCCTGACTCCCCATCTGCAACATCGCTCGCGTCGGACGCGTCGTCGTCAACAGACGTATCCGTCGCCGTCACATCCGGCTCGGGCGAGGTGAAGGCCCCTTCGTCCGTCCCGTCGTGACAGGCACCCAACAAGACCATCATAGCGCATGCGTTTCGAATCATCATAGTATTCAAGCTATCTCCACCCGCTACCAACATCAACGTCTAAGCGAGGGAACCTGAACCGAAACCACCAGACACCTCGCACGACCGCGCAGCCCGGAATGAGCCTTTGGCTGTATACGAGAGCCGGTCGTTGTCTGACAGGAGAGACACGCGCGGGGCCCAAAACGAGCGCTCTTTTCGAGCGAGGCGAAGGCGATGTGCTTGCCAGCGGTGTCGGCCGAATGAACGCCCCACGAGAATCATTGAATCCGAGTGAGCGCAGCGACCGCCCCGACGCCGCTGTGGTGCGTAGATCGGACGCCGCAGCCGGAAGTAGCGCGTGGCTTGAGCCTAGGCGCTCGCCCGACCACCGGACGTCGTTGACGTTGGCTCAGCGAGCCGCCACGCCGTTGAGCCGCGACACGCGGACGCAGCGCTCGATCGCGCTGCGATGCTCCCGAGCCTGCGACGCAGCGACCTCAAGCGAGATACCTGCGACGGCGTAGTCGTACGCCAGATCGCGATGGAACGCGTTCTCCCGCCGCTGCCAGGTGTCTTCAGCCGCCACCGCCACCGCCTCGAGCTTTGTAATCCCGCTGCTGGCGCACGCGAGCTGCTGTTGTCGCGCCCCGGCGAGGTCGAGGTGGCCAACCCGCGTCAACGCCTGTCGCCACGCCCGCATCTGGCGCGCGTGCTGGCGAACAACGTCAAGATCTCGCCGCGCCTTCACGCGACGCTCCAGTGCGCTGTACAGCCCGTCTGATGCGTTGTCCTCGGGGCCACCTGTGGCGCATCCGAACAGCGCTGCGACGCTTGCCGCCACTAAACTTACGACCACAACACGCATCACTCGCCTCCACCGACACCTTTTCCGTCTGAGGGTAGGTCGTTGGGCGTCGCGTCTTTGATCACGCGTTCTCAACGGCGAACACGACGAGCATCGGGCCTCACAAGCCCGCGGGGGTCAGCTGGACGGAGCGCTTGGTCGCATTGAGCGGCCTGCTAGCAGCGTTGCTGGGTATGCGGTTTCGGGACGCGCATGAGGTGTGTGTCCCGACAGGGTTTCCTCTCGTTCATCACCCCAGCGGCAGACCTCGCTTCGTCCCAGAATCCGCATTTCCCCGAGCGCTGCTAGAGCACCGAGCGGGTGGGTAGCGCCTGGATCGACGTGGAATTGAGCCGGTGCTCAAGGACGCGAGGACAGAGCATATCGGGAGACGTGACCGACGAAGCGACGCCGAGCACCGAGCCAATTCCGCGTGGAGGCAGGTGGGAAGCCAACTGATCGGTGCTCTAGCAGCGTTCGGGGAGACTCGACATCCGATGACGTCGCGGCACGTACCGTCTTTGCGCGAACCAACATGCGCAGCCCGCGCGCGACCGAGGCTGCGCACTTGCCGAGCGGACGCTCGGTGCGATCCGCACAGCGCCGGGCTCGACCGACCACTCCCCGAGCGGGCACACAGCTTGCATCCCAACTCGCTCTTTCCAACGGAAAGTGGAGGTGGAGATGGAGACCGCGTTGATTGTGGCGGCTGTGA
Organism: uncultured bacterium; assembly: GCA_938040325.1. Lineage (GTDB taxonomy): Bacteria > Myxococcota_A > UBA9042 > PHBI01 > PHBI01 > CALHXW01. The sequence continues at coordinate 9,170 of CALHXW010000120.1, forward strand.
TCGCCGGTTTGATGGCACTTGTTGCGTGCCTCTTTGGCTGGATGTTCGGCAGCGATGGAGATGCCGGCGTGGGACTCGGCTTCGCTGCATCCGGACTGGCGTGGGCGGCGCTGCCCATCGTGACGCTTGAGTACATCAAAGACCCCGTCGCCATGAGCGTCATCGCGGCCGTTTCCATTGTCGTGAGCATTGGCGGGCTTGCGCTAGCACCGAGTGCGGCGGAAGGCGCATCGCGCCCGTGAGGCAGCACGACGCGACAACGCGTCCAGTCAACACGTTGACACACCATCAGCTCGAGTCTTGACGGAGCGATTATGACGACCGGTATCTGGCTGTTTTTCTTATGGATTCCCGCGATCATTGGCGGGCTGATTGCAATGGCATACTGGCTACAAGGCAAGTCCGAGCTTGGGTTGTACACCTTTCGAATCGGCGTTCCGGCAGGGCTCATCGTCTCATGGGCCGTCGCGGAGCCTGGTTTCGGCTTCGTCGCGGCACTGTTGTGTCATGGCGGTCTGCTCGCGGCGTTGGCTGTCTATAGGGTCATCCACCGCCTAGTTGAGCGCGGGCAGCACCAACGCTCTATGGAGCGCATGGTCTCAGTCTCCTCCTATGAGCGCGTAGAGCATGACCAAGGACACTAGCCCCAAGACAAGCGCTCTTTCCGGCTGCGGCTTTGGCGATACCCTCGCCAGCGACGTCCGTGCGTTCGCTTCGCTCACCTGAACTCGACGATGCACGCATCGCCTTCGTCCAGCGGACGCCGCCGGCAAGCACATCGACTTCGCCTCGCTCGAAAATAGCGCTTGATTTGGGACTAGCTCGGCTCGCCGATCTCCATCATCACGCGGTCGGCCTCGACGGAGTCGCCTTCGCTGACGTGAATGGCAGTGATGACACCGTCCCGCTTGGCGCGAACGTCGTTTTCCATCTTCATCGCCTCGATGATCAGCACCGACTGGCCTTTCTCGACGGACTCGCCGACAGCTGCCAGCACCTTCACAACGCGCCCTGGCATCGCGACGGTGACCTCGCCACCGCCTGCGCCAGCGTCGGCACCGCCGAGCAACGCGTCGCGCTCGTTGATGACGCGGACTTCACCGAAGGCGAACCCATGGGTGATGCTCTGACGCTGTTCGTCGCGTGCGACGACGGTCCCGCGGCTGACCGTCCCGCCGGCATCGCGCGCCACCCAGGTGCCACCGCTGCGGCGGACGTTGAGAACGTGCTCGCGGACGTCATCGCCGTCCTCGATGCGGGCGACAACGCGTGCACCCTCCAACTCGACGAGCTCGACGGTGACCTCGCGGTCATTGAGCCATGTCACGTACCGTGCGCCCATCTCAGAGCCCTCCTGTAAGCGACCGTCTGATCGCATCCTGAGCCCACCCCGTGGTCGCGGCTGGCGCGCCGGCACGCCCTGCTCCAGCGCGATCGCTTCTGCCGTCGACCGCCAACGCAGCGATGATGCGCGCCAGGTCGTCGTTGGGAAGCGCCGGCGTCTCGTAGGCGCCCAGCTCGCTCAAGAGCCCAGTCGTGTAGCGCCCTCTCGCAAAAGGCTCGCTGACGAGCACGGCATCCAAGAGCCCCAAGTTGGTGCGAATTCCAGCGACGTCGTACTCCCGAAGGGCCGCCCTGGCACGGGCAATCGCCGCCGGCCGGTCAGCGCCGAGCACGATGAGCTTTGCGATCATAGGGTCGTAGAGACTCGAGACCGTGTCGCCCTCGCGAACGCCATCATCGACGCGAATCCCTGGGCCCTGTGGTGGGCGGTACACCGTCAGCGGACCTGGCGACGGCAGATAGTTCTGGCCTGGGTCCTCGGCATAGAGCCTCAGCTCGAGCGCATGGCCACTCGGTACGAGTTCCTGCTGCGTCCATGGCAGCGGCTCACCCACCGCGACGCGAAGCTGAGCCTCGACAAGGTCAACTCCAAACGCCTCTTCGGTCACGCAGTGCTCGACCTGCAGGCGCGTGTTCATCTCGAGGAAGTAGAAGTTCTCTTCCGCGTCGACGAGGCACTCAACCGTCCCTGCGCCCTCATAGCTGACCGTCGCTGCGGCATTGCACGCCATTTCCCCCATGGCCTTGCGGGTCTCGGGCGAGAGGTTTGGTGCGGGCGCTTCTTCGATGACCTTCTGGTGCCGCCGCTGGACGGAACACTCGCGGTCGCCCACGTACACCACGTTGCCGTGCTGGTCAGCGAGCACCTGGACCTCGATGTGTCGCGGCCCCACGATCGCCTTCTCAACGTAGACGGCGTCGTCACCAAACGACGACAGAGCCTCGCGACGAGCTCCCTCGAACGCCGTCGCGAGGTCAGCCTCGGACTCAACGATTCGCATGCCCTTGCCGCCGCCGCCAGCGGCCGCCTTGAGCATCACTGGAAATCCCACGTCGCGCGACCACTTCACAAGCTCGTCGGGGCTTGTGATGGGCTCGGCAGTCCCCGGCACGACCGGGACGCCGCCAGCGATCATTGTGCGCCGAGCCAGCGTCTTCTCGCCCATCAGCCGCATCGCCGACGCCGACGGCCCGATGAACGCCAGACCGGCTGCCTCACAGGCTTCGCGGAAGTCGGCGTTCTCGCTCAAGAAGCCGTAGCCCGGGTGGATGGCGTCAGCACCGGTCTGCTTGGCTACCTCAAGGATGCGCTCACCCACGAGGTAGCTCTCACTTGAGGGTGGTGGTCCGATGCGAATCGCTTCATCGGCCATTGTGGCGTGGACCGCGTTTGCGTCTGCATCCGAGTACACGGCGACGCTCGCGATCCCGAGCTTGCGACAGGCGCGAATCACTCGGCAAGCGATCTCGCCACGGTTCGCGATGAGCACCTTCTGAAACACGTCGCCTCCTAGGAGCAAAACTCGCTGTCCAGCGCGACCAGCATCGCGGCCGGACTTGCGGGAGCGTCAGCGACATAGCTCTGTCGGCAAAAATTGTCGACAAGGACCCGCCGCAACCACCTCTTCACGCACGGTGAGTCACGGCGCTGCGCGCGGCAACGCACCGTTGTGTCTTGAGCGATCGTCGCGAGGCGCGCCGCTGCCTGGTCGACCCGGTAGACGACAACGCGGGCTGGACCTTGTCGACGGAAGTATCGAGTCGCTCCGCGAGACGCTCCGCGCGACGCCATGGAGCAAGACCGAGGCTATCGAGAAAGATGCCAGACGAATCGGTCGTGTGGTGAGACAGCGACTCGCACTGGGACTAGCCGTTGATGAGCGTCTTGAGCCGCTTCGCCGGCCTCCAGGCTGCCACGCGACCAGGAGGCAGCTGAAGGCGCTCACCGGTGCGAGGATGGGCGAGGAGACGCGGGGCGCGCTCACGTACCTCGAAGGTCCCGAAACCGCGAATCGCGACAGACTCACCGCGTTGCAGCGAGCGAGACAGCACGCCGTCATCGGACCCGAACAACGCAACAACGACGCGCTGTGCTACCGCCGTCGAGACGTCCGCCTGCTCAGCGAGTTCCTTAATGAGATCGGTCCGCGTCACCTGATGTACTCCTGTTTGGTGGGGCTCAACCATGCGACCAATCGGACACAATCGCCATGCTAGGTGTTTAGAGCACCGAACAATTGGCTTCCCACCTGCCTCTACGGGAAATGTCAAAACGGGCGGATCCCCGATAGCGGGTAAGCGCGTTTCGAAGTAACGTCCGGCCATGCCGAACGCGGACCAAGAGCCTCTGGAGCGACGTCGGCGCCTACGGCGCGAGCTGACCAACATCCCGAACCTGCTCACGTTTGGGCGGATCGCGATGATCCCCCCTGTGATGTGGCTGATGTTGCAGCAGACGCCGGTCGCCAACTTCTTTGCCGCCATCATCTTCACCCTCGCGGCAGTGACCGACTGGGCAGACGGCTACCTGGCACGCCGCATGGGACTAGAGAGCCTCCTCGGCAAGCTCCTTGACCCCTTGGCCGACAAGCTCATCGTCCTTGCCACCTTGGTGGTCGCAGTCGAGCTCGGCCACATCCCCGGCTGGTTTGTCGTGTTGTTGCTTGCACGTGAGCTCACCATCACCGGACTTCGCAGCCTTGCCTCTCAGCAGGGCTTCGTCATCGACGTGGTGCGTGCCGGCAAGTTCAAGACGGCCTTTCAGCTGATCGGACTTGTCGCCATCATCGTTCACCACCCGTACGTCATCGACTTTGGCGTTGCCACAGAGGTCATCAACTTCAACCTGCTCGGCATCGCCCTCTTGAGCATCGCCCTGCTCTTCTCGTTGGCCAGCGCGGCCGTCTACTTCAAGCGCTTTGTCGCAGCGATCATCGCCGCATAGAGCAGGCGTCTCGACTGACTCGTCCTAAAACAAGCGCTACTTCCGGCTGCGGCGTTCGATCTCCGCACCACAGCGGCGTCGGGGCGGTCGCTTCGCTCACTCGGACTCGACGATGCACGCATCGCCGTCGTCCGCCCGACGCCGCTGGACGAAGGCGATGCGTGCATCGTCGAGTTCAGGTGAGCGAAGCGAACGCACGGACGTCGCTGGCGAGGGTATCGCCA
>CALHXW010000121.1 GCA_938040325.1 uncultured bacterium
GGTGTGCCGCTGAGGTGACAAACGAGAGGAAACCTCAGCGCGGGTTGCAGGGGCGCAGCTCCTGAGTGATCTCGAGGTTGTTGCCTCAGTGGTGCGCATCACGAAGTCATCAGGAATTGCATTTCCCGGCAACGCTGCTAGCCCACCGAACGGGCACATCTCATGCGCGCTGCTGGGCTCACTCGGTCGAGACACGCCGCACGATGCGCACAAACCCAGCGTCGTGCTCGGTGATGAGGATATCGCCGGACGGCGTGATCGAGACGGCGCGTGGCTCGCTGATCTTGGCGCCTGGGGACCGGTAGAACATGCCGTCGCCAGCGTGGGCGTCGTTGTCTCCGTCCACCAAGACATGGGCCACCCCGTCGCGGGTGATGTACCAGACCTGGTCCCCCTTGTGGGTACAGACGAGGAGCCCGCCGGTGTCCACCGGCCACACGCCACGAACCTCGTCCAGACCCGTCTGGAGGGCGTCACCGCCATCCCCGCCGCCGGCGAGATCGTCGGCGGTGCCGTTGCCGGCCAAAGGAGTCGTCGCCCCGCCCTCTGCAACGCGTAAGACCCGATGCGCTAACCGGTCGGTCACGATCAGCGATCCCGACGCGTCGACGACGAGATTGCCCAGCGATGAGAAGCCGCTGGCGTAGGTTGTCACGCCCTCATCTGGCGACCATCGAAGGACGCGATCGCCCGACGACACGTAGGCAAGCGACTCATCGTCGGCCACCCACACGCCACGCCCAACCGCGATCCCGCCAGGCACGGTGAAGAGCGTCGTCATGACGCCGTCGGTCCCGAGCCGCCGGACCTTACCGTTGCCGAGGTCGAGGATGTAGCACGTGCCGTCGGCGCCTAACCACAGGCCGTTCGGTGAGCTGAGTCGACGCTGTGCTCCTGGGCCTGGCGTGTCACCGTCGTCGCCAAGCTCGCCCGTGCCTGCGACGGTCTCGATCGTCCCCGTCAGTCCGACTCGGCGCACCGCGTGCGCGTCCTTGTCGGCGATGTAGACCTGTCCCTCTGCATCCGCGAGCGCAATGTGAGGACGCGACAGCTCGGCCGCGACCGCCAGGCCGCCTTCCATCGCAGCCGACCAGCCGGAGACGCCCTTGTCGCCGATGGTGCCCGTGCCTGCGAGGGTCTCGAGGAGGTCATAGCGCGCGGCAAAGGATAGGAACTCGCCAAGCGGCTCGCCAGTGTCCACAGCCGCGGTGTCGGCAGCGTCCGTGTCCGGAGCGGCGTCGGTCGACACGTCGCCGTCAACGGCGTCGACTGGCGCTGAGCTCGTGTCGCCGCACGCGAGAGCCCAACACAGCACAGCGGCAGCCGCCAACGACGACGACAAAGAACGGGAGCGAGCATGTCTCATTGAAGCCTCGTCACGTGTGCGGCAGCGCCTAGGCTCTCAGCGTATGCGCGAGCGTTAGCCCGTAGCTCCGCGGCCTCGGTGTCGCGTCCGGCGAGCGCTAGGAGCTGCGCGTGACGCCGCTGCAGGGTGAGCGTCAAGAGCGCGAGCCCGGCGTCGCGGGACGCATCCAGGAGAGGACGCATAAGGTCTGGGGATGCCGCAGAAGCGACGAGTGAGATCGACTCCAGGTCCCAAGCGAGTGCCGGCGCTGTGGCGCGGTCGACCTGTCGGAGGTAGATCCGCGCTGCGTCAGCGTCGGGCTCGCGGTCTAGGACAAACGCCCGAACCCCAAGCGCGTCGACCGATCGACCCGCCTCTTCGAAGGTGTCTGCCATCGCGCGAACGGCGTCCAACGAACCGCCGCCGCTGACGAAAGCGAGCTTCGCCCCGACCGACTCGACGTCGAGTTTTTCGCGTGTGAGCCCGGAGTCCACAAGCTGCCGTGAGCGCGCGACAGCTGCACGAGCGGCGTCAAACCGCTCGGCGATGATCCACGCATCCGCGGCCGCTAGCTGCGCGGCCACTTCGTCAGCAGGCCGGTCCAGCTCACAGAACCGCTCCGCGCCTGCGACAAAGGCTTCAGCGCTGGCGACGACATCTCCCTTCGCAAAGCGGACCGCAGCGTCGTTGACGTCTAGACGCGCTAGGGCCTCGGCGTAGTTGATGGAGGCCGCCGCATCGCGCGCAAGCTGGAGCCGATGCTGTGCCTCGTCAAGCCGTCCGAGCCGGCCACAGAGCTGCGCTGCGAGGCTCGCGACGTCGACAGCGTGGCGCCCTTGGCCGCCCGCCTCAAAGACCTCGAGTGACGCGTCGTACATGGCCAGCGCATCCGCAAGGGAGCCTCGCTGCGCTGCGATACTCGCTCGGTTTGTGCGGGCTCCGGCCGCCCCCAGGGGATGTCGCAAGTCGGCGTACTCGCGCTCGGCGCGGGTGTAGGAAGCTTCGGCTGCGGCGAGGTCGCCGCGTGCGGCGTGCACGTTGCCGAGATCCATCATCGCCGAGGCGACTGCGCCGACATCGCCCGCTTGGATCGCCATCGTCTTGGCGGTCTCGAAGTGCCCAACGGCAAGGTCGAGCGCGCCGCGAGTCCGGGCGAGATTGCCGAGACGTGACTGCGAGGCGGCCAGCCCAGCCATGTGGCGTGCCTCGCCAAAGCTGACCGTAGCGCTGTTGTAGTGGACCTCGGCCGTCACCACATCGCCCTCAGCCCGCGCGAGGTCACCGAGCGCGTTCTCTGCCTCGCCGGCGGCGATCTTTGAGCGGCAGCCGTCCGCCGCATGGCGAGACTTCAGCAGCGACGTGCGCGCATCGGCATAGTGGCCGGCGGCGCAGAGAGCCGCACCGAGCCGTCCGTGGACGTTGGCTGCGAGCTCGGCGTCGCCCACGTCGTCGACACGCTTGGCGGCGCTGATGAGGTGGCCGTGCGAGACATCAGGGGCTGAGCGACCACGCTCGAAGTCGTGGAGGTGGAGGTGAGCGACCACCGCGTCATGTGGCAGCGGGGCATCAACGGCAAGCTTCAGCGCTCGCTGCAGGAGCTCACGAGCGATCGACTCGCGGCCTAGCTTTGCAGCGCATAGCCCGGCCCGCGAGATCGCGTACCGACGGAGCTGCAAAAACGGCGTCGACTCGAGCAGATCGGCAGCCTTCGCATACTGCACGAACGCCTTCTTGTGGCGTCGCTCCCGCACCAGCCTGTCGGCGGCTGTGATGTGCTCTTGGCCCTGCTGGAAGCGTCTTGAGTCTGCGGTCGACATGGCCAGACGTTACCTCATGCGGGCACGCGTTGACACGACCATTGCGCGCTCAGCGATGCTTGCCGGCAGCCCACGCTGAGCGCCGCTGGGTGAGCGCAGCGGAGCCGAGCAGCGCGATGACCAGCAGTGCGATCGACATCGGTCCTCGCGCGGCGGGCCGTGAAGGCGCCAGGCTAGCGTTGACGAGCGTGGCTGGGGCGCTGTGCACAGCCGGAGCTGACGCGATGTCCCGCGGCTCGTCGCTCCCGTGCAGCGAGCCTGTCGCGCTAACGCTCGGCTTGGCTCCCACCGTGTCTACCTGGGCCGACAGGTGCTGGCTCGATAGCGACGGACTGTCGACAACGGGGGTCGCACCCACAACGGTGAGCGGAGTGAAGACGAAAACCAGCAGAAGACAACCTTGAACGCAGAGCAGACGGACCATCGAGCGGACCTCGTGTGACGGTAGGGAGCACGGACGTAGGTAGTCGTCCGCCATGACGCGCAGCGTTAGATTTTTCTTAGGCCCCCACCAGAGCGCTCTCGACGGTTCACGTTTGACGGCCGCGCCGAGATCGTTGGGACGTATCGCGCCGCTGCCACGCTGGTCCGAGGGTCACAAATGGCGAACCACGATCGCCGGGGATCCTCTGGGGCAAGATCCGACCCGGCATTGCTGCATGCAGCGCCGGTCGCGGCGACCCGCTGAAGACCCTAAGGCGCCGGTGCGTTATCGGCGCAGCCCTAATCCGGGTGCTTGAGGCTGCGGTACGAGTGCTTGGCACCAAGGACGGGATCAGAACGCTGAAAGAGGCTCGCCGCGTGATGCCGCGCCGACAAGGACTACTCGGCGCCGGTCAGGCGCTCCCACTCCTGCTGGGACGCCAGCTGCAAGACCTCGCCGCCAATGAGCTGGAGCCTGCCAATGCCGAGCTCGGCCAGCGTCTCTGCGGACACCAAGAGCTCCACGCCGGCCGCTGAGGCCCAGTGCAGCTCGTCGGCAAGCACGATGTCCTCATCGGACTGACGCGCGCCTGAGACGCGGTTGACCAGTCGCGTCAGCCGATGCGACCCCATCACAAGGGCGACTGTCGACCGGAGGAGCTGGATCGCTCCGTCGGCGAAAAGAATCGCTGCATGGCCTTTGGACGCACGGGTCGCCAGCGCCTGCTGGAGTGCTTGATGAAAGCGCGTCGCATCATCGGTCGCGAGACGGCAGTGGTAGCTCGAGTCGGCCGAGCCCGCATAGGCGTCGCTCGCATCAGCCTCGTCGTCAGCGGTGCGGATATGGATGAGCGTCTCGTAGCCGCCGTCTTGATGTGCGGTTGCGTCGACGATCGCGTGGCCGGTCGCGGCACACCATGACGCCAACGACGCCACTGAGCTCGCGTCAGGCGCCAAGACCCGCGCGTGCGTCGCCCAGCTCTTCGCTTCAGCGATTCGGCTGCCGACTCGCACCACGCGGGCGTCGACACCCACCTGGGACAGGTCGATCACCACGGTCGTGGTCACCGGCCGTGCGGAAGCGATCGTCCGGACCGAGCTCACGTAGGGGTCCGTCTCTACGCGCTTTCGGACCGTCGCTCGGTAGAACCCGTCGGGTGTGCGGTCGACACCGACGAGCGTGAGCTCTCGATTGCGTGCGCAGTAGCGCGAGACGTCGGTCGGGAACGTGTCCGCATCGGAGATCAGGCTGATGGCCGCACCCTCCGCAAGGGTCGGCATCCTCAGCGTCAGCTCGCGCAGCGGCGCGTCGCGGTCCAACCCCACGCAATCGATCGTCTCGTTGCTGGCGTCTGAAAAGACGGACAGGTGATGTCGTCGCAGTCTTGAACTCATCGGTTTGCCTCGCTTCGGGACGTATCCCCAATAGACCATCGACGAGATCGCGCAAACTTTCGCCCGATAGTTGAACCCGTCGTCCGAGCGTCAGACGGAAAACGACGCCAAGTCGCCCCAACAACGGGTAGTCCGGCGGTTAAGAACGTGAACCCAGAGCGCGTGTCGATTCGGTGCACGCGTCGAACGCGGCCGACGAGCCGGATCGGCAGCCAACGCCACCTCCGGTCGACTACATCTGTCGGAGGGAGGCTACCGCGACGGGGTCTGCAAGTAAGGTGTCGACGTCGACCTGACGGATGGCGAGGTCGAGGTTGTCGAGGGGGATGCCGTACTCGGAGAGACTGCGGGCACACACACTCAACCTCACGCCGCTCTCCGAGACGGCGGTCAGCAGCTCAAGGCTCTTGTGCACGGCAAGCGATGCGACCGCTATCTGGCCACTGTCGCGCCGCCGTGACTTCCTCTTGGAGCTTGATGGCACGGCCTCACACACCGGCGGCCGTCGAAACGACGTGGAGATCGGCGTGACCGGTGCTTCCGGCGTGTCGATGAGGGCGAGGACGGCCTGCGAACGCAAGATGAGCTCGGTGATATCGCCCTGGAGAACCGCTGCGTGGGCAGCGAAACATGCGCGTGTCAGTCGGCTGCGGCTGTCAGAGTCGACTATGATGCGGGTCGACGGAGCGCGATGTGGTCGCGGATCGTCGGTGGCAAACTGCGCGATCGTGATCTCGCCGTTGAGCAGACCGCACGGCATTTCCTCGTAGGTTGCTTCACAGCCCCAACCGGCAGACCACTTCGTAAACTCCTCACGCATATCGCCGACTCCCTGAGCTCGGATATGCGTCGTGTTTGGCCCGGCCCGCATGATGGATTCCTGCAGCGCCACAATCGCCTCAGCAGGCGTGCAGTGCTGCACATCAACGACAATCGTCGTCTTCAGTGCGGGTTTTGGGTGCGTGTTGGAAGAGTCTTCAGACATTCGAGTCAGCTAGGTCGTCGGGTCATAGACACCCGTTTAGTTAAACACGATCCATCGCCGGCCCGCTAGTCGCTTTGTGCTGTTTTTTGCCAATACACAGTCTCTAATAGGTGAAGGGCCGGCGACATGCCCGTCGTGAGATCGACCAGACATACCGGGCTCAAGCCGGGTGTGCAGCGGTCGAAGTCGGTGGCTGTACGGGGTGTAGCCCGACGGACACCGCCGCGCCAAAACATGAGGCCTGACTTCGATTTAGAGAGCCTTCGGACACGATTCGTCGGCGCCAAGGAAAGGAGCCAGCTTTGTGCAGGGTCCGTGAACGACATCCGCATTGGCGGTTCGTGGCTGGTTCACAACCCCGATAAAGGACCCGTCGCCAGCAGCGCGCCACAGATGACGTCGAGTTGCGACGTCGCGCTGCTGGCGACGGGTGGGTTGTAGCAGGGGTACGCGGGAGGTGGTCGTGCGGTTACCTACGTCGTGACGTTCGCTGCAACCGACAGCTGAGCCTTGACACCTTCGTCGCGGACCCGCTGGATAGCGGCATGACGCAGCACTATGATTGGATCATTGTCGGTTCCGGGTTTGGCGGCAGTGTTTCGGCGCTCCGACTCGTCGAAAAAGGCTACCGTGTGCTGGTGATCGAAAAGGGCCGCCGCTTCAAACCGAGCGACTTTCCCAAGACGAACTGGGATCTCAAGCGCTGGATGTGGCTTCCGCGTCTTGGCATGAAGGGCATCTTCCAGATGTCGTTCTTTCAGCACGTCACGATCCTGCACGGAGTGGGCGTCGGCGGCGGCAGCCTCGTGTACGCCAACACGCTACCAACCCCTCGTGACGACTTCTTCGAGGCCGACTCCTGGGCTCACTTGGCGAACTGGAAGGACGAGCTCGCGCCGCACTACAAGACGGCTAAGCGCATGTTGGGAGCAACGAAAAACCCCGTGAAAACAAAGGCCGACAAGGTCCTCGAAGAGGTGGCGCGCGACATTGGACGCAGCGAGCACTTTCACGAGACCGAGGTCGGCGTCTTCTTTGGCAAGCCTGGCGAGAGCGTCGCAGATCCCTACTTCGATGGAGAAGGTCCCGATCGTGTTGGCTGCACGTATTGCGGTGCGTGCATGACCGGCTGCCGCGTCGGCGCGAAGAACACCCTCGACCGGAACTACCTCTACCTGGCCGAGCGGCGCGGACTGACCATCTTGGCAGAGACGGAAGTCACCGCGGTGCGCCCGACAGGTGTTGGCGGTGCGGCGTCGGGCCCCAGGTACCGGGTGGAGACACGCAACTCGTTTCAGTCGAGCGACACCGCAACGTTGTCGGCTGACAACGTGGTCTTCAGCGGGGGCGTGATGGGGACGCTGCCGCTCTTGTTAGCCATGCGGGAACAAGCCGGCGGGCTCCCGGCGCTCTCGGCACGCCTTGGCGACTTTGTCCGCACCAACAGCGAGTCCCTCATCGGTATCGTGTCGACGGACAAGGACATTAACCTGAGCAAGGGCGTGGCCATCACATCCATCTTGCACACCGATGAACACAGCCACCTCGAGCCCTGCCGCTACGGCAAGGGCTCCGGGTTCTTCCGCACGATGGTCCTGCCGCACACCCCTTCGGAGACACTCGCAGGCCGTGCCGCCAGCGGACTGGCCGCATTTGCCAAGTCGCCCCGACGTTGGCTCAAAGCCTACACCGTCGACGACTTCGCCAAGCGAAGCCAAGTGATGCTCTACATGCGCACGCTGGACGGCACGATCTCGATGCGCTTTGGCAGGAGCGTCTTCAATGGCTTCCGACGCGGGCTGGTCACGACGCTCGACGACCCCAAGGCCGCACCCAAGGCCTTCATGAGCGAGGCAAGCGACCTTGCCGAGCGCTTCGCCGGTAAGGTGAAGGGCGTGACAGGCTCACTGCTGACGGAGTTCCTGCTCGGAACCCCAAGCACCGCCCACATCCTAGGTGGTGCCTGCATGGGCGACACAGCCGCCGACGGGGTGATCAACGCCAACCACGAGGTCTTCGGCTATGAAGGCCTCTACGTGATCGACGGCTCAGCCGTGTCGGCAAACCCGGGCGTGAACCCGTCACTGACGATCACCGCGCTCGCTGAGCGCGCCATGAGTAAGATCCCGGCCAAGTCCCAACACCAGTAGCGGGTCTCGGACAGGCTCTGCGGGCACCGCAGCTCTACAGGTAGCCGTGCCGCCGGCGCAGCCACCACTCGAAGCCAAAGAGTGTCGCCAGCAACAGGATCACCCAGACGCTGTTCCACAGCTCGATGTGCTGGCGGCTCTTCACGCGGATGACCTGTGGCTCTTTCACAGGGATCTCGTCGATCTCACCGGCCAGCGGCAAGACGACACCGTCGCTCGCACGCGCCAGGTTCGTCACGAGACGGGCGTCGCCAACCACTCGCCGGAACTCGGCATTTGTGTCGCTTCCCACGAAGAGGTCGAGTGCCTTCGTGACCCGCCCAGGGACAATCTTGGCCGACACGACCACTTCATAGATCCCCGCGGAGCTGACGGGCACTTCGAGCTCGAGCTCGCCGTTGGCATCGGTGCGCAGGTCGACATCTCGACGAATCTCGGTGCCATCCCCAACGGCGCCGCCAGGACGGCGCTTGCGAATCACCACGTCCAGACGCTGGTTGCCCGCAGGCCGGTAGTCGGGCTTGAAGGCCGCAACGCGCACCTTCGCGACATCCCCGACAGGCACTTGCTCCTCGAGCACTTTGACCTTCAGCAGATCGAGCTCAGGATCCTTGATGAGCCACCGGATCGCATTCGACCAGAACGCCTCGTAGTGGTGGGAGTCCTTGCCGTTGGCTCCAGCTTTGAATGCCCAGTGCCAGGTGCTGTCGGTGTTGACGACCATCGAGCGGCCCTTGTCGACCTCCCGCACGCTCGCCACCGGCATGGGCTTGCCGGTCTTGCCGCGCAGATCCGGGTGCTCAAGCAAGACGACCGCATCCGAACGGGCTTCGGTGATGAGGTTGACGCCTTCCAGCGCCTCCATGTCGTCCCAGAGCCCGCGGTTTTTGCCGGGGTCGAGCGCTAGCCGGGTGATCGGGTGGTAGCGCCCACTCTCGGTCAGCTTGGGCTTGAAGGGCTCGGTGTTCGTCGTCGACGCATCGCGATTGAAAGCGGGCGGGATCGACACCGGCAACAGCTCGGTGATCGGCGTCCCATAGTAGCCGCCGGCGCTGAGCGACAGCGGTCCGCCAACCATCAAGAACGCACCGCCGTCTTTAACAAAGCGCGCGATGTTCGGAAGGTACTGACGCGTCTTGAACGGGCCGTAGTTGAAGTTCTGAAAGATCAACAGGTCGAAGCCACCCAGCTCTTCGACGAAGAGCTCCCGAGCTGGAAACGGAATCAGGGCCGTCTCTCGCGACGGCGGGGGATTGGCGGGGTTGACGAGAATGAAGAAGCTGACGAGGTCGACGTTGGGGTTCTCTTTGAGGTGGTTGCGCAGGTAGCGCTGGTCCCAGCTCGGCTGACCGACGATCTGTACGACGCGGATCTTGTCGCGAACGACGTTGACCACGACCTGCTTGAGGTTGTTTTTGGCATAGATCTCGTCGGCGAGCGGCTCGACCTTGACCCCATAGACCTGCTTACCAAGCGTCTTGGGGACATACTCGAACTTCACGGGGTAGTCGACCTGACCAGGAACCACCTCGATGTAGCGCGTCGCGACCTCCACCCCGTTGTCGAGCAGAGCCACCGGGATCTGTCCCTGGGCGTACCCGTGGACGCGAATCGTCGCCTCGAGCGAGGTGGCATTGAGCAGGAACGCAAAGTTGTTGTACGCGACGTGACCGACGGCGAGGTCCTTGATGTCGGTGTCTCCAGCCGACGTGAAGACCGTCACGGGCGCGTCAATGTCGCGCAGGACCGACTGGGTATCGAGCCCTAGGTTGACTCGGCGTCCGTCCGGCGACGTGTCGGTGCCATCGGTGATGAGGATGACCGCGCCGATGTCCTGGTTCCGAAAGCGCTTTTGGAGCTCATCGAGCGCCGAGACGATGTGCGTCTTGTGGGACGTTGCGACCACGTGCTCTTCAAGCGAGACATCGTCGTCGCCGAGATCGGGCAGATCCTCGAGGGCCTCGCCAACGCTGTAAAATGCCAGGTTGTGGCGGGCGCGAAGCTCATCTAGGCGCTCGTCGAGCTCTCCGAGCAGGTTGCGGGCAAGCTCAAGCCGGGTGCTGTCGCCATGAGGAAGCGTCATGCTCTCGGAGCTGTCGACGAGCACAGCCACGGTGTTGCGATTGACCGCGACGTTCTCTTCCAGAAACGCCGGCTGATAGAAGATGCCAAGCAGCAGCAAGACCAGAACGGCCCGCAGCGCGACCATTCCGACGCGACGGCTCATCGGAAGGAGCTTGCGGTGATTGTAGACCGTCAACCCGACGACGAGCGCGGCAAAGAGCCAGACGCAGACCTGCAGCCAGACCGGCCCCCCGCCGAGGAAGACCAGCGTGCGCTCGGTCGTCGCCTCTAGTGCGGCCGGCAGCATCAACGGGGGAGCGTGCACTATTTCGGCAGCGCAATCTTCCACTTGCGCTTATGGAGCAAGTGGTCGAGGTGAACTTGGTCGTCTTTGTAGTGCATGCACGAGGCATACATCATCAGGTTGACGCCGAGGCGAATCGCGAGCTCGCGCTGACGCTCCCCGCCGGGGGTCGGCGTGTTGGCGTAGGAGCCGCCGGGGTCTCGGGCGAAGGCGCCCGAGAGGTCGTTGTGAATGATGACAGCAGCGTATCGCTTGCCGATCTTGATACCCTCGATGAAGGGCTTATGAATCGCACGCCCTGCCGGGTAGTCGAGCCGGTAGAAGGTCCGAAACATCACGTGGTCGGGCGACACTCGGCGGATGCGGGCGTCGGGGTACATCGCGGTCAGCTCTGCCCGTGCAGAGGCGTCGAAGCCCGTCGATGGCGAGGACTTGCCGGCGTTGTCGAAGACGACGAAGCCGCCGAGCCCAAGCCAGCGCTTCAGGTTCTTGCGCGCGTCGGCGTTGAACTTAAACGAGCTGTCGCCGACGACGTAGCCGAAGAGGGAGCCAAAGAGCGCATTGGTTGCCGGATCGACCGCCAGCTCGCTCTCGGAGACGTCGATCGACGTTCGAAAGCGGATCTCTTCGCCAAGCGCAGCGAGTGCCCCAGGATGCACCACCGCGCCCCCCAGCTTGATGCGCATGAGCTGCACGCGTTGGCCGGCACCGATGGCATGGGCCGGTGACGTCAACCATGCCGGTGCCGCTGCGACACTCGTCGCGGTCACTAAGCTTCGGAGGAGGAACTGTCGGCGATTCAAGGTCGGGTCACGTCTCGGTGGGCGGGGGGCCGATGCCAGTGCTGCAGGACGGTATCACCGGTCCTGATGCCCGACAACGACCAATGAAACCCCCAACCGATTGGGATCGTTCATCCCGATCACGCGTCTCGCGTCTCGCGTCTCGCGCGCAGGCCCGGTCGTCCCCGGGGCCCAGAGACAGCAGCCTGTCAGCGGCGTTCGGGGAAACGAAGACTCTGGGACGCGCGTGACAAGTGATTCGGCGATGTGTGCTTCGGGTGTGCACATCGCAACGTCATCAGATTCTCGTTTCCCGGCAGCTCTCTCAGAAGCGACCGGAGAGCACCATGCCCGCGCCGTCTCCGCTGACTGCAGCGCCGACGTGGACGCCCGTCGAGTCGTCGTCGGACGTCGCAAGAAGCACGGCACCGGTCGCCAGGGCCGCAACCCCGACACCGAGCCCAATCCAGCCAGTCGTCTTGAGCGAGTCGCCATCGTCACGCAGCTCGAACGCCTCGCGCCGCGTCAGCGTATCAACGATGCCTGCCTCAGCTCTCGCTTGGTGATCTTCAACCTCATCGTGCTTTCCTTGACCGACAGCGACCAAGACCCCACCGACAACCGCGGCGAGTCCGCCGCCACCGAGCAACAGCCAGGCACCGAGGTCGCTGTCTCCCTCTTGCGACGGCGTCGTGACGGTGTTCCACCCGCTGGGGTCACCGCCGCCATCCGCCGGGGTCGCAGAGGTGTTCACGGGATCCTCGGGCGGCGCGGTACCTGGGTCGTTGAGGGTCGGCTCAGGCGGAAGCTTGGCTTCCAACGCATCTAGCGCCGCCTGGACCTTGCCGCGCAGCTTCTCGTTGACGCCGTCGAGGGCCAGCAGCTCGCGGTAAGCATCGCGTGCCGAGAGCTCCTCACCGCCACGCTCGAGGGCGCGGCCGTAGTTCCAGAGTAGGCTCGGGTCGTTGAAGTGCTTCCAAGCCAGCTCAAAGTGGGTGGCCGCCGCGAGGTAGTCGCCCGATTGGTACGCTTGCTTGCCCTTCTCGTAGCGGGCTCGCGCCTGCCGGTCGGTGAGCGACTTCGACTCCGCTGGTGTCGCCATGCCCACCGCCAGCACCGCGAAGGTGACGATCGCAATCAGAGCGCGGCATGCGCGCAAGCAGGTGCTGGACAAAACCACTAGTCGATCTCCTCAAACGAAGACCCAGAGGGCTTCTTCGTTGTGCGGCGTGCGCGGCGAACTCGGCGAAGCTTGATGACGCGCGTCGTCGCTGCCGTCACGCCGTCGAGGCGGACGTTCTGCGACCGGTAGCCACGGCGCTTCACCGTAACACGCGGCGGCGGCTCACCTGGCGAGACCGAGAGTGCCAGCGGCGTGACGCCGTAGCGTTCCCCGTGGACGTAGACTGCCGCTCCCGAAGGGACGCTCTCGATCGAGACAGACACGCTGCTCGGTGGTGCAGCCCGGACCGGATCCAGCTGGATGGCCGGCTGCGTCGGCGTGGTCGGAACCGCAGCCGGCGGGTCGGCAGCGAGGATGATGGGCTCGGCAACCTGGGGGGTGGTCGCCGGGATGGACGGGACGACGGCAGCGACGCTCGGCTCGGAAGCTGGTTTGCCCGCTTGGAGACCCACGTTCATGGGCCTGTCGATCGCCGACGGGTTCGCGACCACCGGCGGGTCGGCGACGGCAGGCCGAGCCGGCGGATCGGCAACGGCACGCCGAGCCGGCGGATCGGCGGCGGCGACACTGGGCTCGGTCGCGGCAGGCTCAGGATCCGCCTCAATCACCAGGTCTGCGACGGGCTCTGTCGCAGGCCTATCGGTGACGGGAGGCGCCGCAACCGTCGCGGCGCTCTTGACCGCTCGCGGGTCGACAGCCACTTCATCAACGCGCTCGCTGTCGGTCGACGTGAGCGCGACGACCCCGAGGGCCCCGACACAGAAGGCGGCCGCCGCCACCATCATCCATTTCCGGTTCCCCGGTGCTCTCGCGTCGTTGCGCGACCGAACCGCCTCGACCGTGTACGTGTCGGTGGACACGGGCTCGTCGGCCTCCCGGACATCACGCTGCGCGAGCTCGTTGGCCTCGGGGATGGTCGGATCGCGCGGCGCGTCCCGACGGAAGTCTGGCGCCACGTCCGGCAACGCCCCGTCGCTCAGCTGCGTCCGAACCGCGTCCTCGCCGACAGGGATCGCCGGGATCGCAGGCGCCGCGACGCTCTTGAGCGGTGACGAGTTGCGCAGGATGAAACCAGGCCGAAACGGCTGCATCGCCACCTGTCGCAGCTGCTTGAGCGCGGTCTCGGCATCCTTCGGCCGACGCTCAGGGTCCTTACGCAACAACGCCATGATGAAGTCGACGACCGGTCCCTCGAGCCGCTGGCCGTTGAGGGTCATCGGGTCGGGTGCGTCCTGGACATGCGCGAGCACGTACGCGGTGGGGCTGTCTCGGCGGAACGCAGGGCGGCCGCAGATCGCCTCGTAGAGCACACAGCCGAACGTGTAGAGGTCGCTCCTGCCGGTGACGGTACGCGCCATGCACTGCTCGGGAGACATGTAGCGCGGTGAGCCGATCGTCATGCCGGTCAGAGTCAGCGACTGGTTGAGCGACTGCTCGCCGTGGACCTTGGCGATTCCAAAGTCGAGCAGCTTCACCACGTCGCCGCGACGCCCGCCATCGGCAATGAAGAGGTTGTCTGGCTTGAGGTCGCGGTGCACGACACCAGCGCCGTGGGCCTCAGCCAGCGCGTCGAGGATCTGCTCGGCGAGCTTGAGCGCCACGTCGACGGCAACGGGGCCGCGCCGAATCCGCTCGGTGAGCACCTCGCCTTCGAGGTACTCCATGACCAGGAAGAGACCGCCCGTCTCGCTCGTCCCGAAGTCGTAGATCTCGACGATGTTGGGGTGCTTGATCGCAGCAACGGCACGGGCCTCTTGCTGAAAGCGCGCCATCTCGTTGAGATCGCCGCCCTTGCCCGGCTTGAGGATCTTGAGGGCAACCGGCCGCTCGATGCCCAGCTGGGTCGCTCGGTAGACGGCCCCAAAACCGCCTTCGCCGATGACTTCGTCGATCCGGTAGCGCTCCTCAAAGACGGTCCCGAGAAGCTCCTCAGGATCGTTGTGGCGCACGCTAGCCTCGGGAACGGTCCGATACCCGTCTTTCGGGCAGTGCCGTTCCTCTGTCGTCGATCTGCATTGCGGGCAGATGCGCATACGCCCCTTTCCATGCCGGTTTGCGTGGAACTACCCCAGCGCGGAGCCTACCACCTTCCGAACAAGGGATCGAGAGCCACGGACCAGCCGTTGACGCTGCTGACGTTGTTTTCCCTGCAATCCATCGGTGCGGGTCGTTATGGTGATGGTCGATCCCTGCATCGTGTTTCTCGTTTGTGTCGAACCCTCTGGAGGTCCTGTGAGCCCAAACCGCTCGCTCAACGCCGGCCATTCGACTCGCCCCTTGCCCTCTCGCCTTGCCCGGCTTGGTCCATGTGTGGCGCTTGGTCTTCTCTTGATGGCGTGTGCGGCTTCCCCGGCACGCACAAGCGCCCCGACGACGGCGGTCGCAGCGACGGCGGAGTGGGACCGTGCGGTCGCTCAGCAGCTCACCGCCGACTTCGACCGAAACGACAGCGGAACCATCGACACCCCAGCCGAGCTTGCGGCGATGCCCTGCGAGCTCTGGCGCGCCCTGGACCAGGCCGTGCAAGACGACACCGCCACCCCTCTCGCGTCCACCTACGGCCTACGGGCAGGCTTGCTCTACAGAGGCGACCGCTTAGGCGTCGACCGGTCGCTCCGCGCGGCAGCACGCGGGCAGCTCGAGCTTTGCCAACTGCGTGCCGTCGCCGAAGCACCCGCAGAGCCTATCGACGTGAGCAAAGCCATCGTCGCACTACCGGAGAGCGGTGGCAGCAGCCGCTGGGACCGCAAGGTCAAGACCATCCTCTTAGGGACCTTCGACCTCGACGAGTCCGGGGTTCTCGACTCGCTGCGCGAGATCGACAGCATCCACTGCGACACGTGGCGCGCCATGGACGCCGGCGCGCGTGCCACCGACGACACGTCGATGGCACGGTTCTACGGGTTTGCCGACGGCTACGTCTGGGTCGGCAACAACTTTGGCTTCGACGAGCTCCACCGCCGCAGCGCGCTCAAGGCCATGCTGGCTTGTGGCCTCCAGGTCCGCTGACAAGGCACTCCCGTCGCCGGCGGGGGACGGCGTTGCGTTTCATGTAGCGGGGCGTCGTGGGGACGGGCGCATCGGCCTGCCGTGCGGATCGAGCGTCTGATCGAGCGTCGGGTAGACCGTCTCGACCACGCTGACACACAGTGATACGGTCGCCGCCATGATGGCGACGCGCACAAAGTTCGGAGCATTCGGCGGGGTCTTTACGCCGGCGATCCTGACGATCCTCGGCGTCATCATGTACCTGCGACTGCCGAACATTATCGGCAACGCGGGCCTCTTCTTTGCGATCGGCATCATCCTCGTCGCTCACGTCATCAGCGTGACGACCGGCTTGAGCGTCAGCTCGATTGCGACCGACAAGCGCGTCAAAGCGGGCGGCAGCTACTACATCATCTCCCGCAGCCTTGGGTTACCCATCGGCGGCACGCTGGGGCTGGCGCTCTTCGTGGGCCTGTCGTTCGGCGTCTCGCTCTACCTCATCGGCTTTGCCGAGAGCCTCCTGACCTACTTCGACATCGCCATTGACCCGACGACCGGCAAGCCCGACGTCAACATGATCCGCCTGGTCGGGTCGGTCACCTTGCTCTGCGTCACCATCGTGACGTTCATCAGCACGTCGCTGGCGATCAAGACCCAGTACTTCATCATGTCCGCCATCGTGCTGTCGCTGCTGTCGATCCTCATCGGAAACAGCGACCGCCCTGCCCCAGAGCTCGCCAGCCTTGACCCCATGGCCGATGGCATTCCGCTCGTCGTTCTCTTTGGCATCTTCTTTCCGGCGGTGACCGGCTTTGAAGCCGGCGTCTCCATGTCCGGCGACCTCAAAGATCCCAAGCGCGACATCCCGCGCGGCACGCTCTGGGCGATCGGCGTCGGACTCGTCGTCTACATCGCGCTGTCGACCTTTCTGGCCTTCCGCATCCCCACCGACCAGCTGGCAGGAAACCCGAGCGTTCTCATCGACTACGCCTGGATCCCCCAGCTCGTCATCGCCGGCGTCTGGGGCGCGACCATCAGCTCCGCGCTTGGCAGCATCCTCGGGGCCCCACGCATCCTGCAAGCCTGCGCGCTCGACCGCATCGGGCCCAAGCTCTTCGGACGGGGCGTCGGCCCGAGCAACGAGCCCCGCAACGCCCTGCTGCTGACGTTCGTCATCGCACTCAGCGGCATCCTGATCGGGTCGCTGGAAGCGATCGCCGAGATCGTCTCGATGTTCTTTTTGGCGAGCTACGGCGTGCTGAACCTCGCGTGCGCGGTCGAGAGCTGGGCCAGCCCAGACTTCCGCCCCGACTTCCGAATCCCTCGGACTGTCAGCGTCATCGGTGCCGTCGCCTGCCTCATTCTCATGGTCCAGCTCAACATGGTCGCCATGTTCGGCTCGTTTGCGCTGATGGCGCTGGTCTACGTGTGGCTCAAGCGCAAGGAGCTTGCCCTCGAAGGCGGCGACACATGGAGCGGCGTGTGGTCCACCGTGGTCCGGTCTGGCCTCGAGCGCCTCTCGCGCGAGCAGACGCATGCCCGGAACTGGCGCCCCAACATCGTGCTGTTCACGCGCAGGAGCTCTGCCCGTGCCCCGCTCATTCGGCTGGCCCACGGCCTCACCCAGGCCAATGGTGTGTTGACCGAGTTCGCGCTCAAGCGCGACCGCCCCACCACCATCGACCTGGCGGCGACCCCCGTGGAGCTTCCCTCGGGCGTCTTCTCGCGCGAGCTCGCGGCTGACGGCGCCCCCTTCGCCAACATGGCTGCCGTGTGCCGCTACCATGGCATCACGGGCCTTGAGCCCAACACAGCGATGCTCGACTGGTCGACGGTGGGGGCCGACCCTGACGGCGCCGCCGGGTTCTTCGACACCCTCGACGACCTCGGCTTCAACTCCGTGACCGTCGCCGGCGCCGACCGACTTCCGGCCTCAGGGACCCGCCTCGACGTCTGGTGGCGCGGCTCCAGC
Source organism: uncultured bacterium (assembly GCA_938040325.1). Taxonomy (GTDB): domain Bacteria; phylum Myxococcota_A; class UBA9042; order PHBI01; family PHBI01; genus CALHXW01. Next base: position 17,409 of record CALHXW010000121.1, read on the forward strand.
CGAAACCTGGCGCTGGGCCTCGCGTGGGTTCGAATGCTCACCACCACCGAGGGCTGGCGCCAAGCGAGCGTGCGTTTCTTGGCGTCTCCGCAGGACGCTGCTGTGCGCCGCCGCCTCGAGCAACGTCTCGCGGCCTGGCTCAAAGACGCCCGCGTCAACGCCGAGCTGGTCGTCACCCAGTCGGCACCACGGGACCTCTCTGCCGCGGACTGGATCGCGCGGCACTCCGCCGACGCCGACCTCATCCTGGTCGGACTCGAGGGGGACGAGACGACGGACCCCAGCGACCCGCTCGACGAGATGCACGGACTCGCGGCACTCGCCACTTCCCGGACTGTCGCGATGCTCAAGGCAACGCAGGACTTCCACGATCCGCTCCCGACGGTTGATCTGAAGGCGACCGACGCCGCCATCGCCACCGACAGCGACGTCTGGCGCGACAAACCGGACACCCTTCGCCTGTCCGACGACAAGGGCATCGCGTCACGCACACTCTCCGCGTACGCCGGCGTCGCCGAGGCCATGCGGAGCTTCACAGCCGACGTGATCGCGCCGCCCATTGCCGAGCTCGACTCTGTCCTCGAGGATGTCTCCGCGCTCGCCAAGCGTGCGCTCAGCCAGCTCGAGCGGTCGTCGACAACCCCACAGCTGCCGCGCCGGCGTCGGTTGGTGGTGCGTATCGAGGAAGGACTGGTCCGCGGCGTACTCGACGAGCTCTCTGGCCTCCAAGAGTGGATCACCAACGAGCAGGCCGCTTCCCTTCGCGATGGTCTCGCCGCGGTCGCGGCACGACTGGGCCAAGCGCGCGACGAGACCGATGAGTTCGTTCACCTCGGAGAGAGCCCACGTGGCAAGGCCTACCAGCTTGCCCTCCGTCGTCACCTCAGCGCACGCCTCGACACCGAAGGCAGCGCTGCGCTCGGCACCACGCTCGAGCGGCTCCACGCGTTGCTCCAAGAGCTCTTCCGGAACGCCGAGGGCGTCATCGACTGGATGATGACGACGGTCGAGACAGACGCAGCAGCGCTTGCCGCCACAGTGGACGTCGAGCTCACACCGACCGACCGCGACGCCTTCGACGAGCGCATCGCGGCGTGGCGCGAGCGGGCCGCGCAGGTGGTCTCGGAGGTCAACGGTGTGCTCGCGAGCTACGCACGAGACACCGCCCAGGCCCTCGCGGACGTGCTCAACTCCGACGGCGGCGCCCCGACTCCCCCGCCGCGCTCACGCAGCCGTACGACGGGCGACCCCGGCTTGGACGTCGATCCTCTCCACGAGGTCCATGGCCCGCGCTTTGCGCTCCAGGCGCACTGGGTGAAGCGGACCCAACTCGACGTGACCTTACGCGGCGTCCACTTGCGGCTGCGCGCGCTCGCCGCACAGGTCCAGCTCGAGCTGACGCAGTCGGTCCGGCACGGCGTTGGCGCAGAGCTCACGAGCTTTGTCGATGAGCTCACGGAGCTGAGCGCGGATCTGGCCGAGGGCAAGCCCGGCAAGGCTGAGCTCGCGCCGCGCCTGAGCGCACGCTTCGACGACGACCTGGTGATCGGCCGCATGCTGGAGGCCATCGACGGCGAGCTTGCAGCGCTTCCGGAGCAGCTTGAGACACTCAGCGAGCCCTCGTTCGACGCGCTTGCCGACGGTCGCTTCGACGAGCTGGAGGAAGTCACAATCGCCGTTCGTCGGCTCGTCGCGTTCATCCTCAAGAGCGACGTGGTTGGCCGCCTGCGCGAGGCGCTCGCTGGCGTCGAACAGACCACGCGTCGTGCCGCGAGCGGCGCCCGCGACGTGGCACGGCTTGTGAGCTACGACATCGATGCTGGCGGCGACGGAGCCGAGCTTGACGGCGACCTCGCACTCAACGACGAGCGACGGGAGCTCGTCGAGAGCGGCATCGAGCGGTGCCGAAACGACATTGCCACCGTCGAGCGCGAGCTGAAGGCCGCTGAGAGCCTGCTCTTTAGCCTCGTCGATGATGCCATCGCTCGGACCCGTGGCCACGCGATTGGAAGCGCGGCAGAGAAGCTCGACCGCTTTATCCGAACCCAAGAACGGCGCGGGGTCAGACAGGTGGCCCGCGACCTTGTCGAGCGCAGCCGAGAGCAGGTCCGCCGAGCGATGGTGGATCTCTCGTACCGGTGGAGCCGTGGCGTCCTGCTTGCGCGGCGACTCAAGCGCGCCGACGACGAGCCCGCGTCGCCGGTTGAGCGGCTCATCGAGCTTCACCGCGCGAGCACCCCGAGCGAGCAGATTCGACAGTCGCTGCCGGTCTTCTACCGCCAGGTCTTTCTCGGTCGAGCGGCGGCTGACCCTGCGTATTGGGTGAGCCAGAGCGACGAGCTCGAGGTCGCAGAGCGCGCCGTCGTCAGTCACCGAAACGGTCACCCGGGAGCACTCTGGATCACGGGGCGGCCCGGCAGCGGCATGTCGGCGGTGACCCAGAGAATCCTCGCAACTCACTTCGATGACACGCGGATCGTGCATGTGCGACCGCCGGATGGCGGCAGCGTCGACGTCGCGATGTTTGACCGCGCCTTGCTCGCTGGCCTCGGGGCTCGAGGCGCCGTGGACAGCGCGCTCGACGGCCTGCCTGACGGAAGCGTTGTGGTGATCCACGACCTTGAGCTCTGGTGGGAACGCAGCCCGAGCGGCCTTGGCGTCGTCCGCCACCTCGACGGCCTCCTCGAGCGACACGGCGGCCGCACGCTCTTCGTCATCGTCACCAACGAGTACGTCATGCGGCTGTTGCGACGACTGGACGTCCTCGTCAATCAGGCCCTCGCGACGGTCCACTGCCGCCCCCTTGAAGCGCTGCGACTGCGTGAGGCCATCCTGACCCGGCATGAAGCCACCGGTGCGACCCTCCGCATCGCAGCCGGTGGCCAGCGCGAGAGCCTGGCTCCGACCGAGTGGCGCCTCGCCAAGCTCTTTGGCGACCTCTTCGACTACTCCGACGGCTACATCGGCGCCGCACTGCATGGCTGGATCAGCCACATCGCTGAGGCGAGCTCTGACGAGATCGTGGTCGCGCGCGCCTTGGTGCCCGACACCGCGGTCTTCAAGACGCTGGAGCCTCAGTGGACGGCGCTTCTGATCGAGCTGGTCATGCACCGGCGAGTGACGACCGCTCGCCTCGCACGGATCACCGGGGTGGACGAGCCGCTCGTGACGGCCAACCTGTCGGCGCTGACGCGCACAGGACTGGTGGTCTTTCACGAAGCATCCGGCGCCTACGAGATCGACCGCTTCGTGCTGCATCATGTGACCCGCTGGCTCCATGCCGAGGAGGTCCTATGAACGCGACACTCTCAAGCGCTACGGTTGGGCTGCTCGAGGCGACGACCACATCGACAGCCATCGCCAACAACCTCAGCATCTCGCCACTCGAGCTCTTCTTGCTCTTTGGCGGGGGCGTGCTGCTCTATCTCACCCTGCGGCTCATCCGGTGGGGCTTTCCGCTGCTGCCCATCGGCCCGAGCCTCAAGGCCCGCCTCGTAAAGATCGGTCCGCTCGCCGAGCTCGTCGTGTGGATGATCTACATCACGAGCACGATCGCATGGTCGCTGAAGGGCAACCCTCAGGTCCGGATGCTGGCGCTTGGCGGCCTCGTGGTGCTGGTGCTCGTGGCGCTCTGGTTTGCCATCCGCGACTACCTCTCCGGGGTCATCCTACGCACCGAGAGTCACATCAACATCGATGACGAGGTCACGGTCGGAGACGCCAGCGGGCACGTTCGCTCGCTTCGGGCCCGGGGACTCGAGCTTGAGCAGGCACACGGCGACACCCTCTTTGTGCCGTACCGGCACGTTCGCGACGCGATGCTGCTCAAGCGGCGCCGCAAGCTTGCGGTCGCCCGTCACACGTTCGTCGTCAACATCCCGGCCAACGTCACGCCCACTGCGGCTCGCGCCTGCATCCGTGAGGCCACGCTCTTGAGCCACTGGATCTCGCCGAGCGATGCACCACGCGTTGCAGCCATTGACCACGACAGGCTCGAAGTCACCATCTACACCCTCAGCGACACCCATGTCGCCGACGTTGAGCGGGTCGTCCGTGAGGCGCTAGCCAGCATCTCTGGCGCCGCGATGCACGGCGCGTCCGAGTAGCGCTGGATCACTAGGCCCAAAACAAGCGCCATTTTCGAGCGAGATGTTGCCGCCTGGATCGGCATTTCCCGGCGGCGCCGCTAGCGCAGCACGCTCGCAGGGGCTGAGACGCCGGGACCATCGTCCTGGACAGCTGCGGTACTGTCGGCCGCCATCTCCAAGATGAGGACAGCCACGAGCGTGACCACGGCAGCAACCAGCCCCACGCGCCACCACGGAATGGTCGCCGACGTGTCACCGACCCGTGCCATCGCAGCGAGCTCTGCACGCTCGACCGCCTCGTTGTCGGCGTAGAGAACCGTCGCGTACGACAGGGCCTCGCGCATCTCGGTGGCGCTGTCGAAGTGCTCTTGCCCGGCGCCTGCTGACAACCCGATCACCGCGCCGAACGACTCGGAAGCCAGCGGGCCGAAGGCTGATAGCGCGCGCATCGCTGCGCTCGTTTTGCCCGCCTCCCAGGTGTCGCCCGTGAGCGACCGGAACGTGATGCGGCCGACCGCCGCCAGGTCGGCAGCCACCGTGCTGTGCTCTGCCAAGCCCACATCCAGCAGCTTGAGCTTCAGCGTGCCTGGCTCGGCGAGGCTCGCAGGACCGTCGGGTCCGTCCATCGCCATCACGCAGCCGGCGCTCAGCTGGCCATGCGCGAGCCCCCCGTCGTGGAGGTCGGTGAGCGTCGCCAGCAGCTGGTCAACCAGCGACGACACCGCTGCTGGCGAGAGCGCTGCGCCATGCTCGGTCAAGAGCGACGCGAGCATGCGCCCTGGCAGGGGCGCGTAGACCACAAAGGGCTCGCCGGTGTCGGTGTAGCCGTGGTCGATCACCGACGGGACGGCAGGGTGCGTGGTGTTGACGGTCGAGCGAATCATCGACGCGACTGCTCTGAGCCCTTCGATGGTGTAGGTCTCAAAGACGCGCACGCAGATCGTCTCGTCCGTGACGACGTTTCGTCCGCGCCACAGCACGCTGTGCATGGTCGCGGTCTCGTACGGCATCTCGAGCTCAAAGCGTCCACCCACAAGGCGACGCCGACGGTCTTCAACCGTACGATGGCCATCCTCAGCGCACTGGTAGGTCACCTGCGACGAGATGGCGTGACAGCGGGGGCAGATCCTGTTCACGGACGGTGATCATACACGTCCGCAACCCCGGACGAGAGCACGAACTTTTATCCAAAGGACTGACCGGTCGGTTGAACGCTCGCGGATCCTGTTAGGACCGAAGGCGACGTCGCGACGCCTGGAAACGCGTATAGGAGCGCAGCCCCGGCGTCTGCTACTCGGGAACGCAGGTGTTGATGGCGACCTGGCAGGTCATGCCGTCGGGGCAGTCGGGATCGGCGTTGCAGGCGACATGTCCGGCGACCTTGAGGCGCCCGGTAGCGTGGCTGAAGACGCGTAGCTCGACGCACCCCGGCGCGAGCTCGGCAGCGTCGGTCGTCACGCGCTGGAGGTCGTAAGACGCAAAGCCACTGACGCCAAAGTCCAAGAGCTGGTTGATCAACGATGCTGGCACGGTGATGGACCCGTCGACCTCGCTCTCGCTGACATCACAGATGAGCGTCACGGGTGAGTTGCCGTGCTGGTCGATGTTGACGGCGACCGTCATGCGCCACGCCGCTGGGATCGCGTCCCACGCGAGGGTCAGGGACGTGTCGCGGGCCAGCTCGATCTCGTCTTGAGGGACCACCAAGTCTGGCACGCCAAACGCACTCAGCTCGAAGCCCGTCACGCCGTCTCCGCCCGCCGCCGACAGGGCGATGGCCGCGCCTGGCGCGAAGAGCGGGAGCGGGACATCGGTCGTTGAGTAGGTGTCGACTGCGTTCGGCTCGAGGACGACCGACTCGGCAAGCCCCGTGATGGTCACGTCGCCGGCTCCGAGGTTGGTCGGGTAAGCGATGCACGTGGAGTCGTGGTCACACAGCTCGCCAGCGCTGCACGGCGGATTGCAAAAGGGGTTGGTCTTCTGCATCAACCGGCAGCTGCCTTCGGATGCGACCTCTTGAAGGACGGTCAGAGGAATCACGCCGTTGGCGATCTCTCCGGTGATGGCCGAGTAAAAGCCCCAGTGTCCGACCTCAAACTTTCCGACGCGCGTCCCTTCGTCGCAGGCCGCGCCAGCGACCACGTCGGTCGTCGGGTCGACATCTTCTGCCACCGTGTCAGCAAGCGCATCCGGCTCGGTGCTATCGTTGTGCACCGCGTCATCGGCGTCGGCCGTGTCGTTCGCGACCGCTGTGTCAGTCGCCGTGTCCTCCTCGCTGACGTCGCCATCCACATCGTCTTGTGCCCCGTCGTCGCCGCATGCGCCTGCGCCGAGCACCATCACCACAAGCAACCACATCATCGAGTCGGTCAGGATTTTCATGCCTCCGACACTAGATGGGCGCCCACCATCAGACAATTTCGAACGCCCGAACTTAATTGCACGAACTCTTGCCCCGATAGGCACGGCTCGGTGTTTGAACAGGTGCCCTTGCGCATGTCCTAATTCGGGGCTAGCGTCGGGCGGAATTTTCCCAGCAAAAGCGCTGGGCAACCCAGAGGAGGGACTCGTGGCTAATCTCAAATTCGGTGTGCTTGGTGCTGGTGTTCTTGGACTCGTCGGTATGTTTCTGCCCCTGATGGGCGGCATGTCACTCTTCGACGCATTCAGCCTGGCTCCTGCACAGGTCTTGCTGACCGGCGCTGGCTTCATTCTTGGTATCGTGTTCGGCGCGATGTCGCTCAACAAGCCGCTCGGCCGCACGTTCGCCATCATCTGCGCAGCGGGCTTCGCGCTGTCGACGATCAAGCTGCTCGACGCCTTCAGCGCCGGTATTGGTGGCAAGCTCATGTTCATCGCGGCGATTATCGGACTCATCGCCTCGATCGCGGTCATCGTCAAGCCAGGCGAAGCGACTGCATAGCGCTCTCAGCGCACTGCTAGCTTGAGGCCGCTGAGATGCTCAGCGGCCTTTTCTTTTTTCCTCGAACGCCAGCGCCTCAGAGCTCAAGCGCGACCCGCGTGCCTTGGTCGATCGCGCGCTTGGCGTCGAGTTCCGCGGCCACGTCAGCACCACCGATGAGCGTCGCCTCGATTCCGGCCGACTTCAGCGGTCCGACGAGCGCACGCTGGCTTAGCTGACCCGCGCAGATGATGACGTTGTCGACCTCGAGGACGCGTGGTCGACCGTCGACCGTCAGGTGCAGCCCGGCGTCGTCGATGCGGGTGTAGGCGCAGCTCGCAAGCATCTCAACGTTCATGTTCTTGAGGCTTGAGCGATGGATCCAGCCCGTCGTCTTGCCAAGCTTCGCTCCGAGCTTGCCGTCGCTGCGCTGGCACAAGGTGATGGCGCGCGCCGGCGCGGCGTGGTCGGCCTCGGCCAGCCCTCCGCGTGTCGTGTGGTCGGTGTCGACGCCCCACTCAGAGAAGAAGCGCTCTTGGTCGAGCGTCGGGCTCGGCCCCTCGTGTGCCAGGTACTCCGCAACGTCGAATCCGATGCCGCCGGCGCCGATGATCGCCACCCGTGAGCCGACCTCCGCCTCGCCAGCCAGCACATCCACGTAGCTCAGCACCTTGGGGTGGTCGATGCCCGGCAGTGTCAGCTCGCGCGGCACGACGCCGGTGGCGACGACGACGTGGTCGAACCCGCGCAGCGCATCCACATCCGCGACCGTGTTCAAGCGCACGTCGACCCCGGTGTCGTCGAGCCGCACGCCGAAGTAGCGTAGGGTCTCGTAGAACTCTTCTTTGCCCGGGATCTTCTTGGCCAGGTTGAACTGCCCACCGATCTCGCTGTTTTTGTCGAAGAGGACGACCTCGTGCCCACGCTCTGCGGCGGTGGTCGCGCAGGCAAGCCCGGCGGGCCCGGCGCCGACGACAGCGACGCGGCGCTTGGCACGCACGGGCGTGAGCTGCAGCTCGGTCTCGTAGCACGCGAACGGATTGACCATGCAGCTCGCGCGCTTGTTCTTGAAGACATGGTCAAGGCACGCCTGATTGCAGGCGATGCACGTGTTGATCTCGCGCTCGCGGCCTTCATCCGCCTTGATGACCCAGTCGGGATCGGCCAAAAACGGCCGTGCCATGCTGACCATGTCGGCCGCGCCCTCCGCCAGGACCTGCTCGGCCACATCGGGCATGTTGATGCGATTGCTGGTGATGAGCGGGATCCCGACCTGCCCCATCAGGCGCTTGGTGACCCAAGCGAAGCCGGCCCGCGGCACCATCGTCGCGATGGTCGGCACGCGCGCTTCGTGCCACCCGATGCCTGTGTTGATGATGCTCGCGCCTGCCTTCTCGATGGCATGGGCAAGCTGCACCACCTCGTCCCAGCTGCTGCCGTCCTCCACCAGGTCCAGCATCGACAGCCGGTAGATGATGATGAAGTCGTTGCCGACCGCCTCTCGACAGGCGCGCACGGTCTCAACGGCAAACCGGATCCGGTTTTCGTAGCTGCCACCCCACTCGTCGCGGCGCTTGTTGGTCTTGCGTGCGATGAACTGGTTGATGAGGTAGCCCTCTGAGCCCATGATCTCGACGCCGTCATAGCCGGCTTTCTTAGCGAGGCGTGTGCACCTCGCGAAGTCCTTGATGGTCTTGGCGATGCCGCGCTTGCTGAGCTTGAAGGGCGTAAACGGGGTAATGGGCGACTTGATGCGACTCGGAGCCACCGAGAGCGGGTGGTAGGCGTAGCGCCCGGTGTGAAGGATCTGCATCGCGATGCGACCGCCCTCAGCGTGCACGGCGTCGGTAACGGCACGGTGCTTGTGCACTTCCCAGGGATTGGTGAGCATCGCGGCGAGCGGCTTGGTCCACCCTTGGAAGTTCGGCGCGATCCCGCCGGTGACGATGAGTCCGACACCGCCGCGAGCCCGGCGACCAAAGTAGGCGGCAAGCTTGCTCAGCGAGCCAAACTGCTCCTCGAGCCCGACATGCATCGAGCCCATCAGCACGCGGTTGGGCAGGGTGACATGTCCGAGGTCGAGAGGTGCCATCAAGTGGGGATAGCGAGCATGGGGTGCGCGGGCGCTGGACGTCACGGGAGCCTCGTCGTCTTGGGTGCACGAAACCACGGTGTTAGCGCCGACGCTGTGGGGACGCAACAACCATCTCCGTCGCCGACACCCGTAGACACAGGACCGCCCGGAGCAGCGCTTGATCCCCTTGCGTGATGCTGGGCATCGCGCTGCTCATGAGCGTCGGTGCGCGGGCAAGGCCTCAGGACGGCGCGTCGTCGGCACCCTGCGGCTCGTTTGCCCCATGCGCGATGTCGGCGTCAAAGCGACGGCGTTCGCGCTCCGCAGCGCGCTCAGCTCGTGCTGCATCCCGCTTCGTCTTCGCCACGCGGGCGAATGGAACGGCGATCAGCGCTGTGACAAAGGCCGTGCCGACACCGCCTAGGAGAGCCCCCCAGACGTTGCCAAGCCAGCGGTAGCCGGCATAGCCGCCAAGGCTCCACAACGCGACCACCGCGACCCCGATCCCGGCGATCGCTCCGACAAGCTTCGGACCACCGTTGGCGGCAAAAGCCGCCATCAGCATGACGCCCATGCCCGCGACGATCCAGAACACGATGGCCCACCAAGGCACGCCGACATCGACGTCCCAGAGCAGCCAGACGACCACGCCGAGCAGCCCGAGACCTACGAGCGGCTCGAGCACCTGCTTTTGCAGTCGCGCAGTACGCGACAACCCGGCGTGCTTTTTGGCCACGCCTACTGGCTGGAGAAGGGCGGAAGCGTGGCGATCACGCAGGTGTTGTTGAGCGTGATGGTCTGGCCGCCGTCTTTGCCCACCCGTGGGCACTCGGTCTGGCGGTTGGTCGGGCTTGCCCAGGGCAGACCGCTCGTGCCGCAGTGGGTGTAGAGATCCGACAGCGCTGCGCAGTCGCTGAGGGACTCGCAGGTCTTCATGTAGATGCGTGCACCGGTCGGCGAGAGGTCGCACTCGGACGGAAAGACCATCGAGACGTAGCCGTCGTTGGACGAGAGGCTGTTGTCGGACTGCTTCGTGCAAAACGAAAAGCCCTGGTGGTACGGGCCCGCGTAACAGATGAGCGGATCGCCCGGAAGATCGCTGCGGCACTGACAGCTCTTGGTGCAGGCAGCGCCGACGTCGAGGTCACCCGGATCATCGGCGGTGCAGTCTCCGCCGATGGCGGTGAAGCCGCCGCCACCGCCGCCGCCTCCCGTGTTGAGGACGCACTCGTTGGCCACGAGGATGGTCCCTTCAGGGCAGCCGCCGTCGCCATCGCCGCAGCCGACGGTTGAGAAGGTCACAAAGAGGCCAAGGCCGACAGAGAGAACGACGCGCATGAATGGAGTCCTAGTGCTGGTAGGTGGAGGGACCTGCCCTGAGAGGTTGGGCGCGGTCGTCGCCACAGTATCGCTCCTCGGCGCTCAACGCGACCGCGGGCGTGCTTGACCGTCGATCGGTGCGCCTCATCTGACCGGTTGCCGAGGGACAGCCGTTGTTTTAGGGTCCGCCGGTCAGCGACCGGCCATGCCCCGCTGGCTCCAAACAACGCACACAGCACCATCTCCGCGATGGTCGATCGAGAGGCACCCATCATGGCGAACCCGTCCTTCAACACTCAAGCGCTCAAGACCGAGATCCGCAACGCACTCGTCAACAACAAAGCGTTCGCGGGTCCCATCGCGATGCGCGTGGCGTGGCACTCGGCCGGTACGTTCGACAAGTCCGACGGCAGCGGCGGAACCGACGGCGCCACCATGCGCTTTGAGCCCGAGAAAAGTGACGACGCCAACAACGGCCTGCACATCGTTCGGCACATGCTCCACGAGGTCTACGAGAAGTACCCGCAGGTCTCGCAGGCCGACATCTGGGCGTATGCAGGCTGCGTTGCCATCGAGTTCATGGGCGGCCCGGAGATTCCCTTCAACTTTGGGCGTAAAGACGATGACGACGGCGCCCGCTGCCCGGCGAACGGCCGCCTGCCCGACGCAGCCCAAGGCGCTCAGCACCTCCGCGACGTGTTCTACCGCCAGGGCTTCAACGACCAAGAGATCGTCGCGCTCTCCGGCGGCCACACGGTGGGGCGTGCACACCAAGTCCGCAGCGGCTTTGACGGCCCGTGGACCCACAACCCGCTGACCTTTGACAACTCCTACTTCACGCTGCTGCTCAACACCGAGTGGACCCCCAGGAAGTGGGACGGGAACCTGCAGTACACCGACCCGACCGATACCCTGATGATGCTCCCGACCGACGTCGCGCTGCTCAGCGACGACGGCTTCCGGCCACACGTGGAGCGCTACGCAGCCGACCAGCAGGTCTTCTTCGACGAGTTTGCCGCGGCCTACGGCAAGCTGATGGCCAACGGTTGCCCAGCGCATGTCCAGCCAAACGCCGAGGCAGGGTCCTGCCCGCACGCAGAGAAGCTCAATCACGAGTTCCGCGAGTACGCCATGCACGGAAGCGTCCACGCGCTCAAAAAGATCGCCGACCAAGCCGATGTCCATGAGGCTGAGAAGAGCAGCGGCCGAAACGCTCTGCACAAGGCCGCGTTCTGGGGCCACAAGGAGGCGACGCAGTACCTGATCGGCTTGGGACTCGACCTCAACGCTCAGGACAACGACGGCGACACCGCGCTCCACGACGCCGTTCGCTACGGGCATCTTGAGGTCAGCGAGATGCTGCTCAACGCCGGCGCAGACGCACAGATCACCAACAACGCCGGTGAGGCGGTCAGCGCCATCGCTTCGCGCTACGGCCACGGCGACATCGCCCGCGCCATCGCGGCGAAGGTCTAAACCACCAAAGAGTTGGCTTCTCACCTGCCTCACCTGCCTCAACGGGGGAGTGAGCTGCTGCTTGGCCGGCCGCGAATCCCGAGACCCGGTGCGCTTGAGCGACGCAGTCGCCATAGCCTGCCGGGTCTCGCTCGTTCTTGCGGACCGAACAGCGGCCGCGCGAAGCGTGTTGCTGCTGAGACCCGCGTCGAGTGGATTGTCTTCGTCGGAGTGACGCTCCTGGGTCACGCAACGTGAAGCAGCCACCGCCACAGCTGTGACGCGCCCGAAAAACGGCGCCTGCTCGAGAAACGTCGGCGGGTCCCCTTGGCGAGGTGGGCTGTCTTTGCTAGACCGCCCGGTCATGAGCACAACGACCGACGCTTCCGAAGGCCCTGAGACCTATCCCCCCGTCGACCTGAGCGTGCCGCAGTTTACGCTGCGTGCAGTTCTGACGGGTATGATTCTTGGTGCCATCCTCGCGATCTGCAACGTCTACCTCGGCCTGAAGATCGGCTGGGGCATCAACATGTCGGTCACCGCGGCGGTGTTGTCGTTTGGACTGTACACGGGCCTGTCGAAGGTCTTCGGCACCCGATCGTGGAACATCCTCGAAAACAACGTCAACCAGACGGCTGCCTCGTCGGCGGCTTCGATCTCAAGTGCTGGCCTGGTCGCGCCGATCCCGGCGTGGACGATGTTGACGGGCGAGGAGCTGACGTGGTTGCCACTGTCGATCTGGCTCTTTGCCGTCTCGATCCTCGGGGTCGTTGTCGCCGTCGGCCTTCGTCGGCAGATGCTTATTGCGGATGCCCTGCCGTTCCCGAACGGCATCGCGACCGGCGCAACCCTGCGCGAGATGTACGGCACGGGCAAAGAGGCGATGGCGCGCTTCTACATGCTGCTCAGTGGCGCAGTGCTCGCTTCAGCGATCAAGGTGTGGATCATCGTTGCCGGCATCAAGAAGGTCCCCTTCCCGGGGTCGTTCTCGACGGCTGCCGACGGACCGCTGGCCTCCAAAGGGCTCGGCAGCATCTCGATGTACAACCTGACGTTCGCCTTCGATCCCAGCCTTCTGATGGTTGGTATTGGCGTCATCATCGGCTTTCGGACCTGCCTGTCGATGCTGCTCGGCGCGATCATTGGTTGGGTATTGCTGGGACCGGAAGTCCTCGAAGCAGGCGCTGCCGCCCCGGGCGCGCCCGACAAGATGTGGTTCGGCACCATGATCAAGTGGATGCTCTGGCCGGGGGTCGCGATGATGGTGACCGCGTCGCTGACCTCGTTCGCCTTCAGCTGGCGCTCGGTCTTGGCCGCCATCACCGGCACGCGCAAGTCCATGGAGGACGGCGGGCCGGACGTGACCCACGACATCCCGCGCAGAATGTTCCTCATCGCTCTCTTCGTGACGCTCATCGTCCTCGCGGTCATTCAGCTCATCTTGTTTGACATCGGCCTTGGGCTGGGCGTCCTCGCAGTGCTCTTTACCTTCTTGCTGGCAATCGTTGCAGCGCGCGTGTCCGGCGAGACCGGCGTCACACCCGTGGGAGCCATGGGCAAGGTCACCCAGCTAAGCTTCGGCATCATCGAGCCTGGTAACGTCACCTCGAACCTCATGGCGGCCAACGTGACCGGCGGCTCATCCTCACAAGCGGCCGACCTCCTCCACGACATGAAGACAGGCCTCATGGTCGGGGCCTCGCCGCGCTTCCTTGCGTTCGCCCAGTTCTTCGGTGTGTTGGCGGGCTCTCTCGCCGGCGCCGCCTTCTACCTTGTGCTTGTCGACGATCCCAAGACGATGCTGCTGACCGAAGAGTGGGCTGCGCCCGCTGTGGCCCAGTGGAAAGCCGTGGCGGAGCTCTTCAAAGAAGGCATTCAAGCCATGCCCGCCGGCGCCCTCGACGCGATGGCAATCGCTGGCGGCATTGGCGTGGTGCTCGCGATCATTGAGAAGGTCGTGCCGAAGGGGTCAAAGAAGTTCGTGCCAAGCCCCACGGCGATGGGCCTCGCGATGGTCATTCCTGCGTCCTACGCCATGTCGATGTTCGTCGGAGGCCTGCTTTCGTTGGTGCTGATGACCTTTGTGAAGTCGTGGTCGACGCGCTTCCTGCTCGTGCTCGCCGCCGGCATCGTTGCCGGTGAGAGCCTGACTGGCGCGGTCGATGGCATCTTGACGGTGATCGACTCAGCAAACGAGACGCCCAAGCCGTGACCCCGGGCGCGCGGCTAAGCCCGCGCGCGGCCAGCGTCACGTTCCGAGCGCCTCTGAAAAGGGGCGAGGCAGGTGTACGAAAGGCCCTTGCTTTCGCCGGCCACGGGCGCACACTGAGCCCATGTCGGCGTTTCTCCAAGCCCTCTGGCACGTCACCTTAGAGCTAGCCCCGTGGCTGCTGCTGGGGATGTTTGTCGCTGGGCTCATGCATGTGCTGATTCCGCCAGGTTGGCTGGCACGTGCACTGACGGGCCGTGGCGGTGTGGTGAAGGCGGTGGCCTTCGGGATTCCACTGCCGCTCTGCTCATGCAGCGTGATTCCGGCGGGCATTGGGCTCAAGCGCGATGGTGCCAGCGATGGCGCGGCCATCGGATTCATGGTGGCAACGCCCCAGACCGGTGTCGACTCCATCTTGGTCAGCGCCGGCATGCTCGGCTGGCCGCTGGCGCTATGGAAGGTCTTCGCGGCGCTGGTCACCGGCGTTGTCGCCGGCTGGCTGACCGACCGAGCGGCGCCCGCGCCGAGTCGGCCGTCTGTCGTCGACACGAGCGCACCGCGCCGAACGCTCACCGATGGACTGCGGCATGCCAACGAGATCCTCGCCTCCATCTGGGGTTGGCTCGCCATCGGTGTCGTCCTCAGCGCCGCGCTCACGGCTTGGCTGCCACCCGGCGCGCTCACGTCCCTCGCGGGCAACGGCGGTGTGTGGGCGATGGTCGGCGCGTTGGCACTGTCGCTGCCGCTCTACGTCTGCGCCGTCGCTTCGGTCCCAATCGCGGCCGCGCTTGTCGCCGGCGGCCTACCGCTCGCGGCGGCCATCGTGTTCTTGATGGCTGGACCGGCCACGAACGTTGCGACGATCGGCGCCATCGCCGGCAGCTTCGGACGCCGGGTCGTCGCGATCTACCTGGTGACCATCGTCGCGTTTAGCCTCGCGTTCGGCTTTGGCTTTGCGGTCCTCTTTCCAGCCGAGCAAGCCGTCTTCGCCGAGGCCGCGACCGGCCACGTTCACGCGACGCCCTGGTGGGCCGTTGGCGCTGCGCTACTTCTGTGCCTCTGGGGTGCCCTCCTCAGCGCCCAAGCGTCGCAACGCTGGCTGCGGAAGAAGGCGATGCAAGGGGCGCAGGACGGCGGACCTCATACACCCGTCGCGATGACGATCTCGGTCACCGGAATGACCTGCGGCGGCTGCGCCAACAAGCTCACGAACGCGCTGAACGCCCTGGCTGGCGTCGAGGGTGCAACGGTGGATCATGTGGCTGCTGAGGCCACGGTCGTCGGGGACGTGGCACTCGACGACGTCCGTGAGACAGTGCGTCGGCTCGGCTTCGACGTCACGTAGCGTCCTTGCCCCGCCTGCTGCCGGGGGGCTGCAGCGTGGCAGCTGCAGCCTGTGGCGAATAAGCGCTCGCTCGGTGCCCTCGACTCCGTGCGTGCCCGAGCCAAAACGGCACCGAGCGAGCGCTCTGTTGCTACCGAGCGGACGTTCGGTTGTCAAAGGTAAAATGAACAAGTGGTCGCGCTTTCTCGCACACGGTGGCTTGACGCAGGTCTGAGGCTAACCCCCATGCTGCTCAATGAAGGCTCCGACGACCGGACCAGATGAGTGAACGGGCTCAGGAGCGAGCCCCTGCAGGCCGGGGAGCACGCTTGTTTTGGGGCTGGTGTCCCGTCCGGCTAGCCCGTCGGGCTGCTAGACCTCGAGGAGACCGGCTCGCCGTAGCTGGTTGATGGCGCTGCACGTCTCAAGAGGCGAGCGATCCGACGCGTTGAAGAGCTCCTTGATCGACATCGCACCGTCGACCAGTTC
Source organism: uncultured bacterium (assembly GCA_938040325.1). Classification (GTDB taxonomy): domain Bacteria; phylum Myxococcota_A; class UBA9042; order PHBI01; family PHBI01; genus CALHXW01. The sequence goes on from CALHXW010000121.1 coordinate 33,270, forward strand.
AAAGACCTCGGAGAGCTTCTCGGTTCGGCGGTAAGCGCCGGGCATGGCGTTGTCGACCGTGGCGTCGGTGAGCTTGGGGACTTTGGTGAACGGACCCAAGTAGCTGTCGTAGAGGTTCAGCAGTTTCACTTCGTTGACGTCGATGAACTCTTTGATGTGTCCGCTGAGATCGGCCATCACGAGAAGTCGCTCAAGCGAGATCAGCGCACCACCCCAGTCGTCGATCGACACCAGCCACACGATGTCTTCGTAGAGCAGGTTGACCTGGTCTGTCGCCTCGGTGATGGGCGGGATCAGCGGCAGGTCTTCGGGCGGCGGCGGTGCCGGCGGGAGCAGGGCCTCCGCAGGAATCGGAGGGGCTTCGACGAGCACGGCTTCGGGCGGCAGCTCAGGCGGCGCCATCTCAAGCCCAGGGTCGGCGACGGTCGTCGGCAACTCCGGCGGCAGCGGCGGGATCGACGGCTCGGGGACGAGCCTTGCAAGCAGCAGCTCCAGCACGTGGTCGAGGTCGGCGTATGTCGCCGCAAACGCTGCTTCCGAGCGCCCGTCTTTGTCGATCACACGACGGCGCACCTCGGCGGGATCTCCCTGGCCGAATGCGGCTTGGAGCGTCTCGTCGATGCTCGGAACCTCATCCTCAAGCTTGGTCGCTGTCTGCGCCATCCACTTCCTTCGTCAGGCGGGACTAACCGCCAGTTGAGACTCTACAACCCGGCAAGGACATCGTCGAGAATCTCCATCGCTGCTCGGACATGACCCGACTCGATGATCAGCGGTGGGACGAAGCGCAAGACCCGGCCTTGGATCGCGTTCATCAGCATCCCGCGCTCGACACAGCCAGCCACAATGCGCTTTGCGGTCTCGCCGCTCGCGTCGCTGAGCTCCAAGCCCCGGAGCAGCCCGATGCCGCGTGCTTCCACGCAGTGCTCGCTGTGTTTTTCGGCGAGCGCGTCGAGCTGAGCGCCGAGCTCCTCACCGACATCGTAGACGTGCTGAAGCAGCTCACCTTCTTCGATGACCTTCATCACCTCGTAGCCCGCCCGCGTCGCGAGCGGATTGCCGCCAAACGTGCTGGCGTGCGTCCCGGGCACAAAGGCCTGCGCAGCTTCTTCGGTCGCGAGCATCGCGCCGAGGGGCACGCCGCCGCCGAGGCCCTTCGCCGACGACATGATGTCGGGCCGGACCGCGTCGACTTCGTTGTAGAACCACTCCCCGGTCCGTCCAACCCCCGTCTGGACCTCATCGTAGACGAGCAGCATGTCCTGCTTGTCGCACAGCGCACGCAGGCCGCGTAGGAAACCGTCGGGCGGCATGTTCAAGCCCCCCTCGCACTGGATCGGCTCGATCAGCACGGTGCCAATGTTGCCCTTGGCGCTCGCTAGGACCTCCTCGACAGAGGCGAGGTCTCCAAAGTCAGCAAAGTGGAACGTCGGCATCAGCGGCTCAAAGCCCTTTTGATACTTCGGCTGCCCGGTTGCGCTGATGGTCGCGAACGTGCGGCCATGAAAGCTCTTGTGAAACGCCAAGACGTCGGTGCGCTTCGGCTGCCCCTTCACCACGGTTCGGTACCGTCGTGCGAGCTTGAGAGCCGCTTCATTGGCCTCAGCGCCGCTGTTAGCGAAGAAGACCCGGTCAGCGAAGGTGTGCTTCGTCAGCATGTCCATGAGGGCGACAGCTGGCTCGTTGAAGTAGAGGTTCGAGCAGTGGATGATCGACTCGGCCTGCTCGCGGATCGCGCGCACCATCCGCGGGTGGGCATGACCGAGCGCGTTGACCGCGATACCGGCGACCATGTCGAGGTAGCGCTTGCCGTCGCGATCCCAGACCCAGACGCCTTCGCCCCGACTCAGCACCACGGCCGATGGACGGTAGTTGGGCGTGTAGTGGGAGGTGGCGCGCTGCATGAGCGCATCGGTACTAAGATCAGGAAAGAGTCGAGTCATGCGAACCTCGGGAGCCAGGTTCGCGGAGTATAGCGGGTGTCGTGGTGCGGTCGAGCCCGTGTGACCAGCCGACCCTGTGTCGCGCTGTGTTTTCGTTACCTCGAGACGGCGTAGCTACCGTCGATGCTGGCCTTTGTCGGGCTGAGCCCGGTCAACACTGCGGCGGCTTCTGTCGCGCTGGAGAAGCGATCATCGGGGTGCTTGGACAGCAGTCGCTTGATGAACGCCACGAGCGCCTCCGGAATCCGACCTCTGCTCGGTGGCGCGCTGACCGCTGGAGGCTCCAAGAAGGCATGTGCGCGGTACCAACCAATGCGGTCAGCCGCACGGAAGGGCAGCGACCCCGAGAGCGCGCGGTAGAGCGTGACCCCGAGCGAGTAGAGGTCGGCGCGGCCGTCGAGATCCGAGCCGATGATCTGCTCGGGCGCCATGTACTCCGGCGTACCGCAGACATCTCCGCTGAGGGTGATCCGTCCCGTTCCGAAGCCAGCCCCACAGACGCTCTCGGCGGCCGGCTGGCTGGCGCGTCGGGCGATGCCAAAGTCGAGCAAGCGCACGTGCCAGCGGCCATCGCGAGCCTGCGACACGAAGATGTTGCCGGGCTTGAGGTCGCGGTGGACGATGCTTCCATACTGGTCGAGCGCCTCAAGCGCGAAGAGCAGCTGCCGCGCGACCGCCACGGTGCGCGACACCGAGAGCACGCCCTGCTGCAGCAACGATGAGAGCGTGCGTCCATGAAGCCGCTCCATCACCAGAAAGAGCGCGCCGTCTTGCAGCTCGCCCCACTGGTGGACCCGCGTGACGTGAGGTGAGTCGATGAGTGCGGCCAGCTCAGCCCCGCGCAGAAAGCGCATTGCGTCCTTCTCGCTTGCAGGGTTGACCACCTTCGTGGCCACCGCTTCGCCCGTGGCAATCATCCGTCCTGACCAGACAGCTCCGCCCATTCCGCCCAGGCCGATCAGGCGCTCCAAGCGGACGCTGTTGGCGAAGACCTCGCTCGTTCGGTCTTCAACCAAGGGCGTCGCGTCATGCGCGCACACGTCAGCAGCGGCGTAGCGTGTCTGACATCTTGGGCATAGACGTGGCATCCAACTCCGGCTCGCGGGCGGCTTGACGTACTGTTGGGGTGCAGGCGACGGGCTGGCAGGAACCGCCAGCGGGGAGTGCTCAACACGGAAGTCCTGAGCGTCTACAGACCATAGCGCGCCAGCCGCAGGACACAAAGCGTCCGGTCGCCCAATGCTCACGTTTTTTGAGCGCCATGGCGGTAGGCAGCCACTCGCGCCGTACGCGTGGCTAAGCAAGGCCCTGCAATGACCTAGCTTGCCGCGGGTTCGAGGCGTCCTGCACGTGAGGAGCCGGCGCCACACGCAGACGGCACGAGCTGCTCGCGTTCGACAGATAGACGCTGGACCGGCGATCGCGGGCGTGGAACATCGTGGATGCTCCGTGTCCAGCGAGCGCCAGATGCTGCAACAGCAAACGGGGTGAACGCTTGCTGCTTAGACACACCAGCGGACGGTTGTTGCGCCGCAGCGTGCGGCGCAACGACGGCTTAGCCCCGGCTTGGCTTGTCGTCCTCGCTCTTACGCGCGCTGGCCGGCGCGGGGTCGGCGACGAAGCTGACCCACACTTGGTCGCGGACATTGCCGTTTGCGTCGCGCAGCATGAAGCGGAGCCCGCCCTCGGCCGCGCGGCTGATGCGCGTCGGCACTTCCCAGCTGCCAGTGCGGCGCATGGGTCCGTCGCCAACGTCAACGCGTGACGTAAAGCGGCGGTCAGGCTCGACCCCGAACACCTCGAAGGTTGCACAGCTCTGCACGGTGCTGAAGAGGACGGTGAGCGCCCCGAACTCGTCGCGCGAGACGTCGATGTGACCACCGCACTTCGGCAGGGATGCGGTCTCGACGCCGCCTGCCGGGTACAGGAAGACATCGGTCGTCGGCGGCGGTCCTTGGCGGAGCTCGCGCAGGTAGCAGCCAATCGCGAGCGACTGGCCGCGCAGGCCGTCGTCCCATGCCGACTCAATGCACGAGAGGGTCCATGGCTCGGCTTCATGACAGGCGAGCGTCACTTGCTCGCCAGCGAGGCCGTGACTGAGGGCGAGTTCGATGCAGTCGGCGCTGTAGGGCGTCGCGTGCTTGCAGACGGCAGCCACATCCTCAGCGTCCATGCTGAGCTCGGCCGCCGCATGGCAGGCCTTAACGTGGGGGTCGACGCGCTTGGCGGACGCGGGGCTGGTGAGTGCGAAGAGGAGAGCCGAGCCGCACAGCGCGGTGGCGAGAACCTTAAGGGGTGTGTTCATGTGTGATTTTCGTGTCAGCGTATCTGCGCTCCGACGCTGCCGCTGTCACGTTTGAGTGGCTGCCTTGGCTTAGGGCCCACCGCTCAAGCTTCGATATCCGGCGTCGGAGGTCGCCTGGGTTCGGGGTCCGTAGCCCCCCGTAGGGAATCCAGGCGAGCGAGGTATTCCCTCGCGGGGCCGGGTATCTATGAGACCGGTTCATCGGACGCAAGCAAAAAGTACGTTGGCCATCGAAATTCGCTGCGCGGCGGCATGTTTCCCTCCGCAGAGCGGTTGACGACCCATCCATCCCACGCAACCGTGTCGGCCCCCGACACGATGGAGAACGCCGTGAGTCACCAGAGCACCGAGCCGACGCGCCAGCGACTAGAACTAGTCCCAAAACAAGCGCTCTTTCCGGCTGCGGCCTTGGCGATGCGCTCGCCAGCGACGTCCGTGCGTTCGCTTCGCTCACCTGAACTCGACGATGCACGCATCGCCCTCGTCCAGCGGACGCCGCTGGCAAGCGCATCGCCTTCGCCTCGCTCGAAAACAGCGCTTGATTTGGGGCTAGCCCCAAAACAAGACCTCTTTCCGGCTGCGGGTCCGTGTCCAGGGGCTTGACGGACGCTCAAGACGCGGGGGACCGGACACGGAACACGAGGCCACCCTTCTCACAAGGCGTGGAGCGACGGCAACGAGGTGCAGTCACGCCGACCGTGCAGGGAATAGAGCGCAGCGACGAGGGTCAGGCGGCGTCGAGTTCCCCCGCGTTGTGCTGGCAGGCCTCGATGACTCAACGTGCTTCGACGCAGCAACCAGCATCAACAGCCACGCCCAAGAGAGAGCCGGCGGCGTTCGCCTGGCGTCTACCAAAGCCAACGCGTTCTGCATGCCAAGGCTCACCCTATCACCATCGCAGCGGACGAAAGACGCCTCAGCGAGCTCCCTGTGGGTCACGGCGGTCTACGTCACGCGCCACTGCAGGCCATCGGCGCAAGCCGGTCGCTGCACCATGCGACAAACTCGCTGACCCCAGATGTCAACGAATGTGCAGGCCAGGTCCAACGCGTCGACGCGCGAGCGGGCGGCGACGCACGAGGGCCCACGGCGATGCTGTCGGCACGCAGCTGCTCTGTCGACGTCGCTGGAGTTCTGTCGCGAGCCCGCACTGACCATCCGTTCGGGTGTTGCCGGATCGGGCTCTGCGAGGCAACCTCTGCGAGTCGACAGCGACAGGCTGCTCCTCCGTCACACGCCCGCAGGACTCTTACGTGTCTCACTCCGGTATCATCGCTCCAGGGGCCCACATCGTCGTGCGCGACGCCGTCTGGCGCGTTCTACAGGTGAACCC
>CALHXW010000122.1 GCA_938040325.1 uncultured bacterium
CTAGGTGCCAGGTGTGGCCAGCCTCAAGGATGCCTACGCTCGCCTTGAGGTTCGCGCTGAGGCCGATCGATGCGGTGATGTCTGCGGTAAACCCGCTCGACAGACCCTTGACCTTGTAGTTGTCACCGACGCCCTCCACCCGAAGGCCAGCCATTGCGTTGGCGCTGAGCGTTGCTTGAGCGGCCACCGTCGCTTCCGCTTTTACCGGACCGGCATCGACTTGGAGGCCGCCCTTCACCGCGAGGTGGCCGCTGGCGCCTAGGCCTGCCTTGACCTCGGTGCTCCAGCCGGGCTTGTCGGGGGGGACCTCAATAGACGCGGCCCCCTTGATGCCTGCAGATACCCCGGCTTCCAGGAAGATGCCCGCGCCGTTGCCAGCGCCTGCTGGTCCGAGGATCGGCATCGTCGTCGTGATCGAGGCGAGGTTGTAGTTGTAGCCGATGTCGAGCTTGCCATCCTTGATGTTGCTCAAGTCCACATCGACGGCGTGGTTGCTGGGCTTGTTGCCGCCTTTGGCCTTGTTCTTGTCCTGCAGCCAGCGGCCACCCTTCTGGGTCGTTGCGCGGCGCTTGTTGCTCTCGTCGGCGTCAGCGTCGGGGGCGGTATTCTTATCGTCTGCTGGTGCTTTGGCCGCGTCTCCGTCAGAGCCCACAGGCTTCTTCGCGTCACCGCCCTGCGCGTCAGTGTCCGCCTTGGCGTCGGCTTTCACTGGCGTCTTGTCGGCGGCTGCGATCGCGTCGCCCGGATCGCTGGTCGCCCGAGGCTTCTGCGCGTCCGTGACGTCGGCACCGGCATCGGCCGCACGCCTGCGCGCAGCGCGCTTGGCCTTCGCTTCCTCTGCGGCCTTAATGCCAAGTGCCAGGGCCTTGGGATCGACTGCGCCGTCTTGTTTGGCAGGCATCTCCGTGGTCGGCGCTGCCTCGCCCTTTCGGGCCGCCGGCGTGGTTGAGCCTGCTGGGGCGTCGTGTTCGGACACAACCGGCATCTCCACCGTGCCGGTCCGCCGTCGTCCGCCGTCAGCCTCGGCACGGCCAGCTCCGGGCTCGCGACCGTTTCGAAGGTCGTGATCGCGCTCGTAGAACTTCTGGTAGCTCGGTGCGCCATGCGAGCCGGACGGCACCGTCGTGCGAATGGACTCTGCCGTTGCATCAACGCCGGCTTGCTTCGCGGTCGCTTCATCTGCACCCGCGTTGATGGCGCGCGTGTAGCCCGCCCAGTAGGCACGCTCGTCCTTGGGATTAAAGACCCTTGGCCCCTGCGGATACTCGCCGCTGGCGTCTTTGACGTTGTAGGCGTTTGGAGTGTGCTCAGGCGCGCCACGCTTCCGCCCACGGTCGACATATTGCAGCCGTTTCTCGCGCTCGTAGGCAAAGGCGTCTGCCTCTGCCCGTCCCTCCTCCGCGATCATGGTGTCGACGTGTTCCTTCTGACTCACGCTACGTGCGTCTCGATGCGACCCCTTGTCCTTGGCATGCCGCGCCTCGTGCACCAAGTTGCGTGCGGCTCCCTCCGAGTCGAGGTTGTTCGCAAGCATGATTCGCTTGTGCGCGGGGTCATAGTGGGACCCATCGTCGTGAAAGCCGACGGCGATCTTGTTGTCGTCGACGACCTTGAGTGCCTTCTGCCCTTCTTCCGTTGCCGCCAACCGCGAGCGGGCATCTTTGACCCGCGCCGCTCCACGCGAGCGCAACATCTCGCCGTCCGAGCTCCACCAGTTGCCGTGGCTGTCTAGCCACGGCGAGGTCGGCTTGCTGTACTTCGGGTGGTCCGGGGCATACACCGGTTCGTTGTAGCGCGTGTGGCCGACCACCCCATCGGCTGGCTTCGCGGCCAGCTTCGGAGCGTCCGTGGCAGCATCATTGGGCGATGGCCCAGGTGGCTTTGCTCGTCCGCCGTCGTCCGCGTCAGGCACAGGTCCGGGCGGCTTTGACAGCGACTCGTCATCGGCCGCGCCCGCCGGCTTGGCGTCCGGAAACGGGTCATCGGGCCAAAACCACTGGCCACCCTTGTCCATCCACTTACCTGTAGGCGGCTTGTGGTTCTTGTGCCCCTTGGCGTAGACCGGCTCGCCATCGGCTGTCTGACCAATGATGCCGTCGTCTGCTCGCGCGGCTGGCGGCTTGTACGCCGGGACCTCATCGCCAGGCCAGTGCCACCGGCCACCTTTGTCCATCCACTTGCTGGTCGGCGGTGTGTGGTCCTTGTGACCTTTGCCGAAGACGGGTGTGCCGTCGGCCGTCTGCCCAACGACGCCGTCGTCGGCGCTCGCGGCAGGCTTGGCCGCCCAAGGGTCGGCACCGCCGTCTCCTAGCCCCGACTCTCGCCCCTCGGTGTGCTTCTCCGTCGACTTTGGCTTAAGCGTGGCACCGCTGGTACTCAGCTTCGCTCCGCCATAGGCCCAGTCGAACAGGGCGTCGGCGGTGGTGATGTGCTTCGGGACCAGCGGGCTCCCGTTGTCGTCTTTCGACGACGTGTGGCGAATGCCGTGAGCGGCAACGAGCGCGGCGAGCTGCGCACGCATCTGGGCTTCGGTCCCGCGGGCAACGATCGCGGGCACCTCACTGCTTGGCTTGCCATTGGCCCCGACGAACTGCGCCATCGTTGGGCAGATCATCACGTCTCCTACCTGCAGGTAGTAGTGGCGGTTGTTGTAGTACCGGTCAGCGCGAATCGCGCCGTTGGAGTTGTCGAAGATGCGCTGCTGAGCGCTCCCGGTCTTTGCGTTGCAGGATCCCTCCGTGCTGTCGGGCGTGACCGTGCCGACAACAGCATCAAGCGACGGCGTCTCGCCGCCCTTCGACGCCACTAGCGGGTAGCCAGGCGCGTCGCCGATTGGCGTTGGCCCGTCGGGGGGCGTCGTTGCCGCGAGCTGCTCCGGATAGCTCATCTCGCGGAGCGCCTCCCGGTCTGCAGCGCTGGGCGGGCTGGCCGACTTGTCTCCGGGTGTGGCTTGCGGAGACTTCTTGGGCTTCGAATCCTTCATGAGACCTCGCACCGGAGTGTCTGGCCGTACCTGTCGTGGCGACAGGTGCGGCCCCTCGTCGTTGACGGAAGTATGGATGACCGCTCGCGAAATCGCCAGTGAAAGCAGCCGAAACCGCGCGAGCTGTTGGTTGGGTTGCGGCGTTCAGCACGGCCACACGCAGCGGCATCGTGGCCCGCTTTTTTTTGCATCCACCTCAATACTGCCCCTTGAGCGGCAGCGGGATGTTCACCGTCATCTCCGGACCGGTGAAGCGCTCATGCCGGACGGCCTTTAGCACGGCGACGACGCAGCTCTTTAGGTCGTCGTCGTCGCTGCCGCTGGTGACGTTGGCCGAAGCGACACGACCCGAGGGCAGGATGACGAACTCTGTCTGAACCGCACGCAGCTTCTTCCACTTGCCGCACCGGATGAAGTCGGCCTGGTGCCGCTCAAGAGCGACACGGACAGTCGACTCCGACAGCTGGTTTGGGAGCGCGGGAGGGTCCTCATAGGTGCTTGGCGATGCCGAGTACGGGTTGGCCTTCGGTTTACGGATGCGACGATGTCCCGAGGCGCCGTAAGGGTTTCTCTTCGTTCCCGCCATGCGGCGCATCTTCGGTCTGTGCGCGGAGGCCCCAGCTCTCTTAGCGCTGACGCGTCGCTGCGGCCGCTTTACGACTGCGGCCTGCGGGACTGCTACCCGAGCTTCGGCGACCACCGTGGCTTCGGCGGCAGCCTTGGCCTCGGCAGCCACCTTGGCTTCGGCAGCCGCCTTGGCTTCGGCAGCAGCCTTGGCTTCGGCAGCAGCCTCTGATGCACGCTTTGCCGCCGTCAGCGGATCCGGTTGCCAGTGCACGGCGCGGGCCTGCGCTGTGGCGTCTCGCGCCGCCGAGCTATCGGCGCTCGGGCCAGTCGCAAGGGCGAGGTAGGCAGCGACTCCGGCGCCGGTCAGCGACAGCGCGGCGAGTAGCCAACGGCGGCGTCTTGGGCGGCCGTCGGTCGCCGGCGCGAGGGTGCGGGCGCCGGCGTCGGAGGGCCGCATGGTGGGTTCGGCTGGCTCGCGGTGGACCTGGCCTGGAACGCTCAGAGACCGCTCCACGGCTTGGGGCGTCGGTGCAAACCACGTCCCTTCCATCTCGTTGCCGCGCGCCACGGTCAGCAGGCTGGCGGCTTCGCGGAGGGCGTCGCTCGTGCCGACGGCTCCACCGCCGCCGGCGAGAAGTGCCCGCAGCGCCTCGGCTTCGCGGAGCTCCTCCGGCGTCGGCTCGGGCTCGTGTTCCTCTTCGTGTGTCGGCGTCGTCATGACACACCCCCTGTCTGTGGTTGCGGACGGCCCGTGCCGTCGCACTCGTCCCACGCGCGCCGAAACGCTTTGAGCGCTCGCAAGAGCACCACGTCAAAGGTGCCGAGCTTCACGTCGAGCTCGGCAGCACACTCCTGGCGCGGCCTGGCCTCGAAGAAGCGCAGTCGAATCGCGTGAGCGTAGCGTGGCCGCAGGCCGGCGAGGCAGCGGCGCACGGACTGCTCAAGCGCCAGCCGATCGACGAGGTAGCCAGGCCCGCGGCACGCGTTGGCGTCGCTGACGACCTGCATCATGCGCTCAAACCCGCCGAGAACCTGCTCTTGCCGACTGCGCTTGCGCTGGGCATCGGTGGCCTTGTTGCGTGCTACCTGGGCCAGCCAGTACCAGAGGCTGCGGTCGGAGATGGTCAGCTCCGAGAGCTTGGCCAAGAGCGTGTTGAACGTGTCGGCCAGGACGTCCTCGGCAGCGTCGTGGTCCCCAAGCTTCGGCAGCAGCACCTGCTGGTAGAGCGGCACGGCAAAGCGGGCGTGCAGTCCCTCAAATGCCGCCGCATCACCCGCGCTAGCGCGGGCTAGCAGGTGGCGTTCGTCGTCGAGCAGCTGGGACGAGGGCGTCATGCCTTGGGCAATCTCGGTGCGTGGTTTGGAGTGACGGGGCAGATAGAGCATGCGTGATTTCAGGTCAGACGGAAACCGCGCGGCGGTGCAGTGCACGGGGCGGCCGGGTCAGTAGTGGGCATGCCGGAAGGCAGCGTCCACGAGCTCGAGGAACTCGGCGCGGTCGCCGAAGCGATCAGCACCGACAGCCGTCCTGGCGAGCGTGCGTATGTCAGTAAAGTCGAAGTCGCCGATGTGCTTGGACGCTCGCAGCCGCATGCCGTAGCCAGCAACAGCCGCCGAGAAGCGATAGGCTTGCGACGTGTCAGCCAGCGACTGCTCCGAGGTCCGCACGACGTCGGTGAGGAGCTTGCTCGTGCGGCCCGTAGGCTCCTTAAAGCGCAGCTTCACGGTCAGTAGCTCACCCGTTGCGCGTGCTGTGGCATTCGTGCTCGGCTGGTACTTTAGGGGAGCAACATGTGCCGCGCCGAGAGTCGCGGCGTCTGGCGCGCCGAGCGGTACGATCTCGTAGAGTGCCGTGACCGAGTGCCCGGCACCGAGGTCTCCTGCGTCCTTGGTGTCATTGGCAAAGTCCTTGTGGGCGAGCACTCGGTTCTCGTAGCCAATGAGCCGAAATGCGGCGACGCAGGCAGGGTTGAACTCGACCTGGAGCTTCGTGTCCTTGGCGATGGTGACCAGCGTGCTGGTGAGCTCCCGCACGAGCACCTTGCGCGCCTCATGGATGGTGTCGATATAGGCGTAGTTGCCGTTTCCGTGGTCGGCCATCTGCTCCATCGTGCGGTCGTTGTAGTTGCCCATGCCGACGCCGAGCACCGTTAAGAAGATGCCCTTGTCGCGCTTGGACTCGACGAGCTGGACCATCTCATCGTGGCTGCTGCGACCGACGTTAAAGTCGCCATCGGATGCGAGGATGACTCGGTTGATGCCGCCTTCGATGAACGAGCGCTCGGCGAGTGCGTAGGCCTGATCAAGCCCTGCGGCGCCATTGGTGGAACCGCCCGCCTCCAGCCGGTCGAGGGCCTGATGAATGGTCTCGTGCTCGTCGCCCCGAGTCGGCTCTAGGTGAACCCCGGAGCTGCCAGCATAGACGACAATCGAGAGCCGGTCGCGCCGGTCGAGCTGGTCGACGAGCATGCCAAAGGCCGACTTGAGCAGCTGCAGCCGGCCCGGACCTCGCATCGAGCCGGAGACGTCGAGCAACAAGACGAGGTTTCGGCCCGGGAGCTGCGAGACCTCCAGCTCGCGGCCTTGAAGGCCGATATGAACCAGCTGGTGGTGGGCGTTCCAAGGGGCTGGCCCGACCTCAGTGATGAGGGCAAACGGGTCGTCGCCGTCGGGCTGCGGGTAGTCGTAGGTGAAGTAGTTGATGAGCTCTTCGACACGCACAGCGTCTACCGGCGGGCGCTGGCCACGCCGGAGCATCCGTCGGATATTGCTGTAGGAGGCAGTGTCGACGTCGATGGAGAACGTCGAGCGCGGATCGTCTGCCACCGCCTTGTAGTCAGCTTCGGGTGTGTGGGCGTAGCGCTCGCGTCTCGTTGGAACCTCCGCGGGTGGCGCCACGGTGTGTCGGCGCAGCCGCGACGGCTGATGGCCATAGGGTGAGTACTCTGGGCTGATGGCGCGGCGTGGCCGTTTGTGCGGACGCGCTGAAGGCCCGTAGGGGTTGCGCTTAGTGCTTTCGACCCTCTTGGACTTGAGCCTGTCGATGCTCTTCCGCTTCCGCATGCGCCGTTTCTCGCGCGTCGACGCTTTGGCCGGAACAGACACGCGAGCAGCTGCCACGGCGGCGGCCTTGGTCTTGGCTGCTTCGGCTGCTGCCGTAGCGTTAAGCGCAGCAGCCTTTGCCGCAGCCGCTCTCGCGTCGACGTCAGATGTCGGCGCGTTAGACTCAGCGGCCGCGCTCGGCGGACGAGCCTCCGGCGCGCTGGGTTCGGCCGTGCTGGGCTCGGCCGGAAGCGCTTGCGGTGCTGGCTGCTCTTCGTCGCCAGGACTGGCTGCAGGAAGCTGGTTGACGGGGCTCTCTGGCTGACAGGCAGTTGCCTGCAGCAAGCCAAATAGCAGGGCGATCGCGAACTGTGACGGATGTGCGTTCATACTTACTAAACGCCTG
>CALHXW010000123.1 GCA_938040325.1 uncultured bacterium
TGGAAGGCGATCTGGCCTTCGTGGTAGCGGTGGTCTTTGCCGATGGGACATGCGTCACGAACGGCGACCCACGCTTGCCAGCTGCGGGCGTCGAGGGCTCGCGTCATTGCGGGTACGCATGGCTGGTGGACACACGCGCTGCAGGTCGGTGGTGGAGGCGTCGTGATGGGGCCGCGCGCGTCGTAGACGATGGCTGCGCGCAGGGCGAACCAGGTGCCTACGGTCGGATGAGCCCCGAGAGCTGCGGGCCCCGTCTCCGCCAAGCCGATGGCGGTCGCTAGGCGCTGCATTGCGACCATGCGCGGTGGACCGTCATGCACCCAGCGCAGCTCGCTTCGCACGCCCTCGATGTCGACACGCGGAGCCAGCGTTCGCATCACCCAGCGGTCGAAGGGGTGGGGCGCACTCAGGTCGACATCGCCAGCTGCGACGGCTGCTTCGAACGCGGGCCAGTTGCTCCGGTCGTTGCCGATCAGCACCACGAGGCGATCGTCGCCGCCGAAGTCGGGCAGCCGGTAGCCGGCATCAACGACTTCGTTGTACCGTCCGACCTGGCCGCCGGCGACAAGGGAAAACCCCGCCGGGGCTACGCGCGCCCTCACCGTCTCGATGATCGTGTCGCCTGTCGTCACGCCCGGAGCATGCCATGAGCCCTGCCAAAGACGAAGCCAGCAATTCGCAGCCGACCACGCGCAGCTGGCCCCTCACCATCGGTGGGCTGATCTTCAAAGTCGTCCTCACGCTCATGGCGCTCGCGATTCCGCTGCTGGGCTTCTGGTTTGCGTCGTCGCTGGCCGTCTACCACGACGGTCCGCTCTGGCTCGCGATTGTCGCCGGGGTCTTGCTCTTCCCCGTGCTGCCGCTGCTCTGGGACCTCTGGTCAGAGTCACGCCGGCGCAAGAAGAAGAAGCAGGGCGAGCGCTGGCTGACCTTCTTTGACCGCATCATCGTCCGGACCATCGTGCTCAACCTGGTCTTTCTCGTCGTCCTCTTCTTCGCGGCGCCACGCCAGGGCTTCGCGGCGATCAACGCCCGCGGTGACTGGATGCTTGGCGGCTCACAGAGCAGCTTCGCCGAGACGTGCCGCAGCGGACTCTTCTCTGCCGCTGGCGGCCTTGAGTGGCTCTACAACGCGTCGGTCGACAATCCCTACGCTGCCTACGCCGACGAGGATGCAGCCGAGGGCCCTGACCCCAGCGCCAGCGGTCTCGTCGGCAGCGAAGCTGGCGTCGCCGCGATCGGCGACTCCGGCAAGACCTGGCCTTATCCCGCCGAGGTTCACGCGAGCGTGACCGACATGCCGAGCTCCGCGCGAGTGTCTCTCGAGGCTGCAGGCGCCTACTTCAAGGCCGAGGTCTCAGACCCCTACGAGCGCATCAAAGCCCTGCACGACTTCACCGCGACGTCGCTTGCCTACGACGCCGACAACCTCGCGGACGGCACGATCCCCAGCCAGAAGGCCGCTGACGTCTACGCCGCCAAGCGCGCCGTCTGTGCGGGCTACGCTCGGGTCATGGTGGAGCTCGGCAAGCACACCGGCGACACCATCGTCTACATCGTCGGACACTCCCGAGCGAGTGGTGCCGAGCTCGACGGCGTTGGGCACGCTTGGAACGGCGTGGAGATCGACGGCAAGTGGTACCTCATGGACGTCACGTGGGACGCAGGCACCGTCGCTGGCCGCACGTTCAAGCCTGGCTACGGCACCAACTACTTCCTCACGCCGCCCGACATCTTCGGCATCGATCACCTGCCCGACGACCCGAAGTGGCAGCTCCGCGACGACCCCCTCGACCGCGGCGCGTTCTTGAGGCAAGCCGCGATGTCGCCGCGCTTTCATGCCCGTGGGCTCACGCTCGCATCGCCCACGCGCTCGCAGACCGATGTCGAGGGCGAAGCCATCATCACCCTCAACAACCCTCGTGGCACCTGGCTCTCCGCCATCGCCCGCCCCAAAGGCGGCGGCGACGCCACCAAGTGCGGCCACACCAACGACACCGACGTCACCTTCCGCTGCGCCCTACCCAGTGACGGCATCTACAGCGTCACCATCTTCGCTGGCGACAAGCAGTACGGGAAGCTAAAGAGCGTCGGGTCGCTTGAGTTCATCAACGACGGCTGACCCCCGGAGAGTGACCATGGGACCCCATATGCCGAACCCGCCCGTCGAGCCCGACGATCACTACGCGCACCTCACGCAGCAGCTCATCACCGACGTCTCAGCGGCCCTGCACGCGCATCACGCCTCGGCGCCGGACGACCCGGTCATGTCGGTCGCGCTGTGCACCGACGATGACGCGTGTGGCGTCTACTTTGCGATCTGCACCGCAAGCTGGCTCAGAGACTGCGAGGACAGCGAAGACCGGTTCCAGCCCACCGAGTGGCCCGAGGGCTCGGATGCGATCACCGCCCGCTCCCAGGCCCTCGTTGAGGCGCTCTACCGCAGCGCGTCTGCGCCGAGCGCCGAGCCGGCCGCTGGCGACGTGCCGACCGTTGAAGACCACGTTCGTCAGGCCTTTGAGGCGATGGTCGGTGCGCTGCGAGCGTTGAGGCAGTCCGACGTCATTGGCGCTGGCGTCTTCACGGTTGTCTGCAGCACCGATCCCGGACCCCTCCAAGAGGCGCTTGAGCAAGCGGCGATCCAGCAGCTCAACAGCAGCGACGTGCGTCGCGAGTACGTGGAGCTGCGCCTCCAGTGGGCAAACAACGGGCTCAAGAGGCTCTTGGCCAACGACGATGAGGCGTGGTGGACCGCCGACCAGATCGGCCGCCTGAGAGCCGAGATGGCTGCCTTTGAGCACCAGCTCAGCGAGCTGTCGGCATGAGCTCATAGCCGCGCGACCCAGCACCTCACTCGCGTGTGTCGTCCTTGTCCCGCCCAGAGCTACTTCGGCACCGCTTGGAGCAGTAGCGGACCTCGTCCCAGACCTTTGCCCACTTCTTGCGCCAGGCGAAAGGCCGGCCGCATGTGG
>CALHXW010000124.1 GCA_938040325.1 uncultured bacterium
GAGGTCTTGCCATGAAACCCGCGTGGGGTCGATGGTCGCGTAGCGCACCGAACGGTTGGCTGCCGCCTGCAACAACAAGGGGATTGGGGAGGGAATTGGGTTCGTGCGAAACGAGCGAGGGCCGAGCCTGTCGGCACAAGCGACCGATGAAGGCCGCGGGCCCACGTCGCAGTCCACGCGGGCCCTTCGACGCCAGTCCAGGGGCCCTCCTTTCTCGTTTGTCCCCGCCCGGATTCTTGGCAGGGAACAGGTCGCTCGCCGTGACGGCCACGCGCATCCTCAACGACACCTAGCTCACATTAGCTGGCAGGAAAGACCCAGAAGCGCAAGGCCCTGCGACGACGACCGGGGTTCACATTCGCGTTCACGTCCGGCCGTTAGGGCGGTGTGGGAGATCGCCTGCCGGTACCGCGACAAGCATGGTGATTGCAGGCTCCTCGAAGGCTTTCATAGTCGACAAGCGGCCAACCGTGGACGTTGACAGCCAACCTTGGGTAGAACCCTCCAACGCCAAGTGCTCGCCTAAGGAGATGGTCCATGTCTGAATCGCACCCCAACCCGCTGCTTCGGTTCGGTACCGTTCCTGCGTTCAACGACATCACAGTCGCCCACGTCGGCCCTGCGGTGAGCGAGGTGATCGACGGCTGCGAGAGCGCAGTCGCCGAGATCGAGCGGTTGGCGCCAACCCTGACCGCCTCGGAGCTCGCTCATCGGCTCGAGCCAGTCGATGACAGGCTCGGTTGGGTCTGGACGTTGGTGAACCACCTCAACTCGGTCAAGACCAGCGACGAGCTGCGCAGCGCAATCGAGGAGTCACAGCCCAAGGTCGTGGCCTTCACCACGCGGGTGGCTCAGAGCGTTGCCTTGTTCAAGGCCTACCGGCGATGTGCGGACGCGAGCGACTTCGCCGATGAAAGCGCGCCGGTAAAGCGCATCGTCACCCAACATCTGCGCGCAGCTGAGCATGCGGGGGTCGGGCTCGAAGGCGAGGCGAAAGAGGCTTTCAACACCCGCCGACAGCGCCTGGCTCAGCTCTCGCTTCAGTTCGGTAACCACACGCTCGATGCCACCAAGGCCTTCGAGCTCGTGCTCACCGACGCGCAAGAGGTTGACGGTTTGCCTGCGTCAGCGCGTGGGCTCGCTGCCCAGAACGCGGCTGCCAACGGGTCGCCGGATGCAACCCCCGAAGCAGGCCCATGGCGCGTGACGCTCGACTACCCGAGCTACGTTCCGTTCATGAAGTACTCGACGCGTCGCGACCTGCGGGAAAAGCTCTACCGCGCCTTCGTGACCCGCGCGAGCAGCGGCGACTTCGACAACGGGCCGATCGTTGAGGAAATCCTGGCGCTCCGCCAGGCTCAAGCCAAGGCACTCGGTTTCGATAGCTATGCAGCGCTCAGCATCGACTCCAAGATGGCGCCAACGGTTGGCCGCGTGCAGGCACTTCTCGACGACCTCCACGGTGCCAGCAAGAGCGCGGCTGAGCGCGAGCATGGCGCGCTCGAGGAGTTTGCCGCCTCGAAGGGGGGCCCAGACAAGCTACAGCCGTGGGACGTCGCCTTCTGGGCGCGCTCGCTGCGAGAGGCGCGCTTCGACTACAGCGACGAGCAGCTCAAACCCTATTTCTCATTGCCCAATGTCCTCAAGGGTCTCTTCGATGTCTCGCGCCGCCTCTTCGGCATCCGCGTTGAGCGAAACCCCGACGTGGCTGGCTGGCACGACGACGTGCGTTTTTACGACGTCTTCGACGACTCCGATGGCCAGCGCGTCGCGGGCTTTTTCCTCGACCCGTTCAGCCGCCCTGCCAACAAGCGCGGCGGGGCCTGGATGAACGAGTGCGTCGTCCGCAGTGTCGCGCTCGCCACGCAAGGCGCGACCTTCCGCGTTCCCGTGGCTTACCTCGTCTGCAACCAATCGCCGCCGGTGGGCAACACCCCAAGCCTGATGACCTTCAACGAGGTCAACACGCTCTTTCACGAGTTCGGCCATGGGCTCCAACACATGCTCACCAAGGTCGACATTGCGTCTGTGGCGGGGATCAACGGCGTGGAGTGGGACGCGGTGGAGCTGCCTAGCCAGTTCATGGAGAACTGGGCGACGCACCGCCCGACACTGCTGAGCTTCGCGCGCCACTACGAGACCGGCGAGCCGCTTCCTTCGGAGTTCATCGACAAGATCCTCGCGGCGAAGACGTTCCGAGCCGGCTCCGGCTTCTTGCGCCAGCTCTACTTCGCCCAGCTGGACCTCGCGTTGCACCGCGACTTCGCTGAAGGCGGCGACAGCGTCAGCGACATCAAGGGGCGCGTGATCGCGAGCCACACCGTGGTTGCGCCGATCGCCGAGGACCGGTTCTTGTGTGCGTTTGGCCACCTCTTCGCTGGCGGCTATGCGGCGGGCTACTACTCCTACAAGTGGGCGGAGGTGCTCAGCGCCGATGCCTTTGGCGCGTTCGAAGACGCCGGACTCGATGACGACAACGCCGTGGCCGAGACGGGCCGACGCTTCCGCGACACCGTGCTTGCGCTCGGAGGAAGCGTTGAGCCCATGGAGGTCTTTGTGCGCTTCCGCGGTCGCGAGCCCAGCACCGATGCACTCTTGCGCCACAACGGGCTCAGCTGAGACCGCGTTGGCGCGTGTTCCATCCTCATGACCGAGGAGCTTGCAAACTGGGCAAGCTTCCGACAGCTTACGCGGCCCAAACCCCACGGGAGGTCCCATGCCGGTAGAAGCGCTACGCTCCATTCAGGACAACTTCGACCACATCTTGCGCCATGTCCGACCCAAGCGCCTCATCGGCGAGATGGCACGGGTCGATAAGGCGTTCTACTTCCGGCACTTCAAAGGCTACAACGCCGCCAAGATCGGTCGCGGCCGGCTCAAGAAGATCGCTCAGAAAGAGATCTTTGCCGATGGACCGGGCCATGAGCTGTTCGCGAACCTGCTCATCATCCACTGGAACAACGCCAACTCCAAGATGTACGAGGAGACCGTCGCGCACGTTCAGACGATCAACGAGGACGTCGAGAAGGTCGAGCGGATCGCGCCTCGGCAAGCGCACGCGATCATCGACGACATGCTGCAGCGCCACGATCGCATCGGCTTCCTGCTCTGCGTTCGGCTCAACGGCGTGCGTTTCGATGAAGAGGTCATCCAGTCGCGCCTGGTTCGTGGCGAGAGCGCTCCTGAGTCCTTCGACGAGGAAGAATAGCGCTGGCTAGCGTCCGTCGCCATTTGACGGCGCCGCGTGATGCAGGCTCCATGGGGCCATGGGGCATTCGGTAAACGAGGATGACGGCAGCGTCGTCTCCCACGTCGCCAGCGGCGTGAAAGCAGCGATCGAGCTGCTTCCGTGGGACGATCGTCACGACGTGGTGACCCGCGTCGCGCTTGAAGTTGAGGCGCTCGAGCCCCTCGACGTGAGAGGCCGGATGGTCGCTCTCGGTCTCGTTGGGGCAGCGGCGACCCACCGCGTTGCTGACGACATCGCCCATGCGGATGTCCGACGAGACGCGCTTGAGGCCGGCGCTTACGTCCTGGCCGCGGCCGAGACAGGGTCCATCTCGAGCGATGGCACCCTCCAAGATCTGTGGGCTGGCATCATCGCGGCGCGCGGGCCGCGCGAGATCGTCAGCAGCGTGTCGTTTGCCATCTGTGGCCGTCTCCCTCTCGTGCTTCATGACGCGGCCGCTATTGTCGAGGTCGTCGATCCAGACACCCTCGCGACGGTTGGCCTCGGGCTTGGGCATGCCGTCCGACGCGGCGACAGCGGTGCGCTGGTGCTGGTGCGCGAAGCGTGGCTGCACGATGAGGTCGACGAGGCGTTTGGGTTGGGTGCGGTCAAAGGGTTGGGGCTCGGTCTCTTCGATGACGGCCTGGGCTGGCTCGCGGACTTTGCTGCGCGCGCCGTCGATGCTCACGATGAGTGGTCCAGCGTGGCTCGGCTGGCTGTGACCTTGGCGTTGCAGGCGCGCTCAGCCCACCTCGACAAGCTGGTGATCGCTGGCGCGGCAGGCCTCAGCGCTGACCGTGATGCCCGTCGCTGGCTTGCCCGCTTGAGGCTCGAAGCCAACCAAGAACAACGGCACCGGCTGAGCGACGTGTTCGTGCGGTGGTGGCATACCTTTCCACCGGCGCTGCGTGCTGCACTGATCGGCTGGGTGGGTGGCGCTCGCCTAGACATGGAAGAGCTCCTTCGAACCGAGCGGGATCCCGATGTCACCGCAGCGCTCATCGACGCAAAGCTCGTCAGCGCAGACGACGCACCCGATGGCCTCCAAAAGCGCTTGGTCCGGCTTTGGCGCGCCCATCCGGTCCCGGAGGCTTCGCACCGCATCGTCACGCGACTGACAGGTGCGGTCATGGATCTCGGCGGCGGGCCACAGCCCACCGAGGGCACGATGGTGCCCCCAAGCAACGTCGTGGCGTTGCCTGCAAAGGCGTGGGTCCGGACGCCACTGGATGCGCTTCGGTCCGCACTGTGGCTGGGCGAGGTCGACGAGGTCTACGGCGCAGCGAAGGCAGTCAGCGACCAGAATCGTCGTGCGGCTGTTGAGGCCCTGTTCGCTGCGACAGAAGTCCCAAACGCCGCACTACGCCGCGCCGTCGTGACTGCCATTGGCGGCATTGGCGAGCCTCAAGATGCCACGCGTCTTGTCGATGTGACGCGTTCCTACCGAGCGCTCGAAGGCACGGTCGCTGCAGCTCTCGAGTCCCTTGATGCCTCGCAGGTCGCGCCGTCACTGGCCGACCTCTACGACCGACGCCTTAAGTGGGCCGACGATGAAGCGGTCGAAGCCTATGCAAAGCTCTCGCCTGACGACTTGGGCGAGCACCTTCTGCGCACGTTGGAAGTCCGCTACTACCCGGCAGCAAGGGCTGGCGCGGCGCGAGGGCTGGCGCGGCATCGCATCCAAGTAGGCGTCTTTGCTCTGCGGCGGCGCGGGCTCAGCGATACCCAAGAGACCGCTCGCTTGGCCGCGCTTGAGGCGCTCCGAGCTCTCGGCGGCGCCGTACCCACCAGCGACGAGATCGCTGGGTACTCGCTGCTCTTTAAGCCAGCTGACGCGTTGGATGCAGCCATCGAGCGTGTTGTGGAAGCCGGAACAGCCGCGCTCCCAGGGCTCAAACACACGTTCGCGAGCGGCTCGTGGCGCCGTCGCCAGTGCGTGTGCAGGGTCCTCGCACGTCTCCCGGGAGCTGACGCAGGCGCTCTGCTGATCGACGCGCTCAAAGACGAGGACGAGGACGTCAGGATGAGCGCCGTGGAGGGATTGATCCGGCGCGGCTGGCAGCCCACAACAGACGCCGAGCGGACCTGGATGGCGGTCGCCGCCCGCCACCCGCTTGGGCAGGAGTCCTTGACCTACGACGCGCCTGCGCTGGAGCACGCGCTCCGGCTTGGTGGGCATGTCTTTCGCACAGAGGTGCTCGTGGCGCTCAAGGCGCTCGACGGCTGGGTGCCGCCCAACGCCGAGGTGGCAGCTTGGGCAGACGCAGCGGCGCTCGACGCCACGGCTGCGACCGAGCATGAGGGCGGCGCCGACGTGGTCCTGCAAGCGCTCGATCAGACCTGGCAGTCCAATCCGCACCGAGCGCGCTTAGGCGCCGCGATCGGCGAGTGGCCGACCGAGCTCATTGTATCGAAGCTGCGAGATGACCGATGGGGCTGGCGGGCGAGGGTGTGCCTTTGTCATGCGCTTGGGCTTCAAGGGCGCGTGTTGACGCTCGATGCGGTCGAGGCGGTCGCGAGCCAAGTCAACCACCACGACGACGACGTCAAGCGCGCCGCGCTGACGACGCTTGCAGCGCTTGGAAGCGAAGCCGCAGCGCGCGCCATTGCGCGAGGCTTTGAGAGCCCGTTCCAAGAAGACCGTGAGCGCGTTGCCAAGGCCCTAGCGGCCGTGGGTGACGCTGCGTTGCCCGTCGTCGACGAGCTCATGAACTCGACCTGGTGGGAAGAGCGGCAGGGCGCAGCGCTCGCCTTGCGCCACTGGCGTCGGAGCAGAAACGACGCTGCCGACCGCTTGATCGTGCTGGCTGTGGATGCGGAGTACCGCGTGAGCGTCCCTGCGCGCGAAGGTCTCGACGCTCACGGTGTAGCGCCAACAGGCGCCGCGCGGAGGACTGCGCTCGAGCGCGCGCAGAGCTGGACGACCGACGGTCTGGAGTGGTGGTTTGGCTTAGGGCTCGATAGCGACACGCACGTGGTGCCGCATCTCGCCCGAATCTTCGCCATGACCCACGTCGAGCACCTGCCGCATCGCCTTGGACTCATCGCGCTCTTCCGCGCCTACGAGCTGCAAGGCTGGCTGGAAGAGGCGGCCCGGGGCGCTGCGTTCCGACACGTCAGCGTTCGGATGGCCGCTGCGGATGCGCTTCGTGACCTGCGAGCAACCCGCGCCTGAGCCGCACGACACCGGCAGACCGTTGGTCTGTGCTGCTCGGCGCTTGATTTGAGACTAGCGAATACGCCGTGACATCGCCTTGAAGTGGGGACTCTTCGCACTCTCGACCGCGTGCCAGATCAAGGACTCGGCGTTAACCACCGCTGCACCTGCACGCCTTAGGATCTCCAGTCCGTTGGC
>CALHXW010000125.1 GCA_938040325.1 uncultured bacterium
GCGGCGTCCGCTGGACGAAGGCGATGCGTGCATCGTCGAGTTCAGGTGAGCGAAGCGAACGCACGGACGTCGCTGGCGAGGGCATCGCCAAAGCCGCAGCCGGAAAGAGCGCTTGTTTTGGGGCTAGCGTCTTGGTCACGCTGGGATTCGTATGGGACAGAGCGGGTTGAGCCATGCTTGGCGTCGACGATCGTGATAAGGCCGCAGGAGTCGTTGTGCGTCGCGGTGCGGGCGCCACCCGGCGCAGGTCAGCACGGCGTCGCTGAACAGATACGGGATGTAACAGCGCCGCGGGCGTGTAAGTCGGCCCACCGTCAGAAAGTGTCGTCGGAAGGACGCGACCCCGGTCTCTCGCGGGGTTGCCGGCACGCTGCTGCTGTGCTTAGGTCGCCTCAATGACTGGATTTTTCGACTCAAATGGCCGCGTGCTTCGGCATCGCATCCTCTCGCGCCTCCAACCTCCCGCGCTCGCCAACGAGCCAGCCTGGGTTGTTGCACCGGTGGGGTTTGGCAAGACCACGGTAGGCGACCAGCTGCTCGCGGCTGCGAAAGCTGACGGTCACGTCGTCGGCCGCGTGTCGGTCGACGCGGCAGCCAACCACCTGGGGCTCTTCGTTGACGCGCTGGCGGACTCCCTTAAGGGGACAACCGGCATTGCGCCACTGTTGGCGTCCCGTGGAGACTCTGCGGAGTGGCTCCGCGATGCGCTTGGAGCGAGCATCGATGCATCGCGGAAAGCAACGGTGGTCGTCGACGACATCCATGCGCTTGGGCCAGGCGATCTTGCAGATGCGCTCGCAGCGCTCCTGGGATCGGCGCCGGCGAACGTTACGCTTGTGCTGGTTGGGCGCTTCGTTCCGACATCACTCGCGTCGATGGTCGCCGAGGTGTCGGTAGGACCTGCCGAACTTGCGTTCTCCGGCGAAGAGCTTGTGGCGTTGACTGGCGGGGCCCTTCATGGCCGCACCTTGCAGGCGGCGACACACGGCTGGCCGATTCTTGCCGCCCAGCTTCGCGACGCCACGGTCGGCGGTACAGCTGCTGCACCGGTCGCACCCAAAGAGCTTGTCGACGAGCTGCTCAGTGCACTCCGACCAGAGGTTGTCTGGCTGGCAAAGGTTGCGTCCGTGCTGGCGACGTCCGATCTCGAAGCCGTCCAAGCGCTCTTCAGCAGCTCGGTTCCCGGCTCGCCAGCCGCTAAGCGTCGTCTGGCGCCGATTCCTCCGGGACGCGTCGGCGAAGCGCTTGAGGCGATGCGAAACGCGAGCGTTATCAGCCACGGGCCAAGCGGCGTCGGCATTGCCCCGGCGCTTCGGCGAGGCCTCTCGGCGTCCTTGAAACACTCGCATCCGGAAGTGTTTCTCGAGGCGAATCGCCGCGCGGCTGAGCTGTCGATCGCTGGTGGGGAGATCCATCCAAGCGCTTACGACTACTTCCTTGCTGCGGGTGCACACGACCGTGTCCGCGATGTGCTTGAGGCTCGCGCCGAAGGCTTCTTTGCCAATGATGAGCCCGCTCTTCGGAGGTGGCTTGAGGCGCTCGAGGAACGCTCCGGCGCAATTCCGCACTGGGTCAGCTACTACCTCGGTCGACTCCTAGCCCGAGCGGGCGAGTGGGAGGGCGCGACGGCACGACTCGAGAGCGCCCGCGAAGCGATCGCAACCGACTCGGGCGTGCACGACTGGTGGTGGCAACCACGTATCTGCGTTGCGTTCGGAGAGATGCTCTCGCTGCGCGGCGCCCACGCGGAGTCTCGCACCTGGTGTCGGCGCGGAGCTGACTACCTAGACACCGCCGATCGCAAGGGGCTGATCCCAGAGGAAGGACGGCAGGACACCGCTGAGGTGAAGCTTGAGATCGCCGTCCTCTTGGGACGGGTCACGATGGCCGTGGGCAATGCAGGGCGAAGCGCTGAGCTGCTCGGCGAAGCGCTTGAGCAGGCTCAAGCGATCAACCATGGCGAGACAATCGACGAGCTGTTGGTGTTGCTCGCGACGAACGCAGCTCGGGCCGGTGATACCGAGGCCTGTGAGCGCTTCGTTGCCACCGGTCTGGCGCGAGGCCAAGAAGCGACAGCTCCGCGGCTACTTGCGACGCGAGCACTGGCCCGTGCTTACATCGGTCGCTGGGAAGCGGGCCGCGAAGACCTCGACAACGCCATCGCGGGGGCTGGGCAGCTCGCTGAGGCGGAGACGCTACGACACGTGCACCTCTATGCTGGCCGCTTTGAGTGGTTGGCAGGTGACGTCGCCGCGGCCGTCAAGCAGCTGGAAGAAGCCGAGTCGGTGGCAGGTGCGATGACGGACGTTTGCGGCCGTGGCCAAGTCTACGACCAGCTGGCGCTGCTGCTGATTGCCAACGACACGGCGCGGGCTCGACAGCTCCATGAGCTGTCTGCAAGCCTGATCGGTGGCGTGCTGCGTATGGACGGCTACCTCGCTGGTCTTCACGCAGAGGTCACGGCGGAGCTGCGCTTGTCGCGTGAAGGCGTGCCCAACAAGGGCATCCGCTACGTGGAAGTCGCGCGCGATAGCTACGTGCGGTTTGGGGCGCAATACGATGTGGCGCGTCTGCACCTCCGCCAAGCTCAGCTGCACCATGCGCAGGTCGTTGCCGGCGAAGACGAGGGACGAGAGCCTGTGCTGACGCACCTCAATGCGTTCGTCGCGAACGCAGGAGAGTCCGGCTTTGCGCTGACCTACCATGCTGACGACGCGCAGCTCTGGATGATTGCCGCACGGTGGGGCGATGAGGCCCACAGAGGGTTTGTCGAAGAACAGCTGACGAAGGTCGGCGTGGACCTTGAGGTCTTGCAGCCCGAGGCAGAGCGGATTGCACAGCGCTACGATGCGCTCCGCAGCGGCGTTTCGCTGGACAAACCCTTCCGCGTCACCACACGCGACGCCGTCGTGCCTGCGTCAGCCGAGGAAATCGCAGGCCTCGTCGAGCAAGACGGGAACTCGGCCCTTGTGGTGCTGGTCGGCGAGCAGTCGCTCGTCAACTACGGCAAAGAGATTCCGCTTGGCCAAAAGCGCGTCATCTTGCCGCTCTTGCTGCACTTTCTGCACAACCATGCCGAGGCCTTCACGATGGCGGAGCTGGCGCGGAGCATCTGGGGTGCCGACGAGGTGACCTCGTCCATCCAGACGAAGGTGAAGGTGGCCGTCAGTCGACTTCGCAGCTTGCTCGGCAAGGCGAGGAACTACGTCGTCACGACGCGCAAAGACGAAGACGGAAAGTCGGTGGTCGCCTACACGCTCGCCCCCGGCCTACGCTTCGTGGTCGTTGAGGACACGAGCGCGAACTAGCCCTGCTTCCGGCTGCCGCGTCCGATCTACTCACCACAGCGGCGTCGGGGCGTTCGCTGCGCTCACTCGGACTCGACGATGCACGCATCGCCGTCGTCCGCCCGACGCCGGTGTGATGCGCACCTCGTTCGAAACCAGCGCTTGTTTTAGGACTAGCCCTCGTTCCGTCACGGCGGTGGCCACGGCAAGTCCGCACAAGTCGGATGCAGCCAACCTGCTCGGCGCTCTACGCGGCCCGTGGACCGAACTCTTCCTGCAGCTTCTTGAGGAGCCCGGTCTCGATCCGGTTCTTCATGGGCTTGAGCAGAAACGATAGCTTCATCGTGATGACCACCTTTGCGTCGGTGACCAAGAACACGCCGTTGAAGCCGCGGCCGTCTGCCTCGACCCGGTTGCCGTCAGCGGACCAGTCGACGGTCTTAATGTGCTCGCGACGCCGCTCAATGAATCGGTCGATGATTCTCTTCGCGCGGTCGCGGGCGTCTGCCTGCGTTGTGTTGTGGGGGTAGCGGATGTCGATCGCCGCCATTGGGCGCTCCTTCTCGTGCAGGTGCGACGACACGCGTCGCTTCAGGATGCTTGGCACAGGCGCAGCCCTTGTCAAACATTGCTGTTGCTGGTGGTGCTGTGCGCGGGCGCACTAGCAGCGCTCGGGAATGCGACATCTGATGACTTTGCGATGTGCGCCACTCAAGCGATGATCTCGAGAACACTCGGGAGCTGCGCCCTGCAACCCGCGTTGTGGTGCCTCTCGTTCATCACACCAGCAGCACACCTCGCGCGCGTCCCAGAGTCCGCATTTCCCGAGCGCTGCTAGAGGCCTCGTGGAATGGCGAGTGCCCTCGTTTGACCTCGTGCGATGCGGGTGCGACACAAGCGAACTACAGCAAGCAACTGCAGTGACGAGGGGTACGAATGGGTTTGGGACACGCGTTGAAGGGTCGTCGTCTCACGGAGGGCACGGTTCGGCGTCCGCGTTGGTGCCGACAGGCCGCGCGCATGCTGCAGGTGGCGTTGTTGGTGACACTGCTGCCGCACGGCACGGTCGAAGCAGCGTGGCGAGCTCCCGTACACGGTGAGCGGGCAGTCGTGGCAAGCGCTCACCCCCTCGCAACCCGCGCCGGCGAGCTCGCGCTGGCGGCTGGTGGCAACGCGGCCGATGCCGCTGTGGCGATGAGCTTTGCGATCGCGGTCACCGAGCCATGGGGCTCCGGTCTTGGTGGTGGCGCCTTCGTCGTGTCGGTCATCAACGGTAAGGTCGAGACATTCGATATGCGTGAGATGGCGCCGGCCAGCGCGACACGCGACATGTTCGTTGTGGATGGCAAGGTCGAGAAGGGCGCGAGCATCTCGACGGGGAGGGCGTCGGGTGTGCCTGGGCTCGTGCGCGGCATGGTCGAGTTCCACAAGGCACATGGCTCGCTGCCCCTTGCGCAGGTGCTGGCTCCGGCCATTAGCTTTGCCCGCGACGGCATGGTGGTGAGCGAGCACATGCATCGCGCGATCGCTGGCAAGGCGGACTACCTCAACGATGCTGGGCGTCGCGTCTTCCTGCGGGCAGATGGCTCAGCACCCAAGCCGGGCTCGATCCTCGTGCAAGCAGATCTTGGCAAGACACTCGAGCGGATCGCGGCGACAGCGGGCGAAGACTTCTACACCGGCACCACCGCAAAGGCGCTAGTCGCGGCCGTCAACGCCGAGGGCGGGGCGTGGACGATGGCGGACCTGGCCGGCTACGTGGTCAAGCGGAGAGCGCCGGTGATGGGCACGTACAGGGGCTACACCGTGGCGTCGATGGGACCCCCAAGCTCCGGCGGACTACTGCTGGTGCAGATGCTCAAGGTCTTAGAGCGCTTCGACCTCCACGGTCTTGGCTTTGGCAGCGCTGCGTACAGCCACAAGCTTGCCGAGGCGATGAAGCGCGCGTTTGCGATGCGCGCTAAGGGGCTTGGCGATCCCGACTTTGTCGCCGTCGACCGTAAGCGGTTCATCGGCGATGCCGCCACGAAAGCCATCGGGGATGCTGTTGCCGCGGCTGAGACGTCGACCCCTGCGTCAGCGATCAGCGAGGTGACCGTCAAGCCGAAGGAGTCGACCCACACAAGCCACTTCGGTGTTCTCATGGCCAACGGTGATGCCGTTGGCTGCACGCAGACAATCAACCTGCGCTTTGGTAGCGGCAAGATTGCCGCTGGGACCGGCGTGGTGCTCAACAACGAGATGGACGACTTCTCGGCGCTGCCTGGCTCGCCGAACGCGTTTGGGCTCATTGGCGATGAGGGGAACGCTGTCGCGGCAAAGAAGCGCCCGCTGTCGAGCATGACACCGACGATCGTGTTGCGCGATGGCAAGGCGGTGGGGGTGTTCGGAAGCCCTGGCGGCTCGCGCATCATCACCACGACGCTGCAATCCATTCTTAACGTCATCGATCACAAGATGAACGTGAGTGAGGCGCTGGGGGCCCCGCGCATCCATCACCAGTGGTACCCAGAGCACCTCTTCTACGAGCACCGGGGGCTCTCGCCGGACACCATCACCAAGCTCGATGCGCTAGGTCAGCAGCCCAAGGAACTCAGCGGCACAATGGGCAATGCGATGGCGCTGTGGCGTGTCGGGCCGACGCGGCTCAGTGGCGCGGCTGATCCTCGGGGCGAGGGCGCAGCCGGGGCTCTCTAGCGGGCGATGCATAAGCGGGCCTTCAGGTCAGACGCCGCTGGCTTGGAGCGCTAGGAAGTGAGCCCGTTGCTCGTCGGAGAGCTCGTCTGGCATGATGGCTTGCACGCGAATGTAGAGGTCGCCGAAGGCATCGCCGCGCTTTGGCATCCCCTGGCCTCGCAGGCGTAGCCGCGTGTGCGGGTTGGTCGCAGGAGGAATCGTGACCTGCTTGGTCTCCCCTTGCGGCAGGGGGACATCGACGCTGACGCCGAGGACGAGGCTGGTGATCGGCACGCTCACGGTGGTCTCGAGGTCTTCGCCGTTGATCCGGAACTCCGGGTGCGACGCGACGCTGACCTTGAGCATGAGGTCCCCACGACCTCCGCCATACGAACCCATGTGGCCGCGAGCCTTCACACGCAGCTTCTGACCGCTCTTGATGCCTCGAGGCACCTTCACCGCGATCGACTCGGGTCCGTCGGGTCCGGCCAGCTCGACGGTGCGCTCCCCGCCGTTGTAGGCCTCATGGAACGTGATGACGAGCTCCGTCTCCATGTCACGGCCCTTGGCGGGGCGTGGCTGGGCCTGCTGGCGTCCGCCGCCGAAAGGATTGAAGCCGCCGCCGGACTGTGCGCGGCCGCCACCCCTTCCGAAGAGGCTGCTGAGGTCGACGCCGCCGCCGCCGCCACCACCGAAGCCCATGTCGCTAAAGATTTTTCCGAAGTCGAAGTTGCGGAAGATGTCTTCTTGCGAGAAGCGCTGGCCGAAGCCTTCGGCGCCGAACATGTCGTACTGGCGCCGCTTGTCGGGGTCGCTCAGCACCGCGTAGGCCTCGTTGACCCGCTTGAACATGTCTTCAGCGGCCGTGTCACCGGCGTTGCGATCGGGGTGGTACTTCATCGCGAGCTTGCGGTAGGCGCGCTTGATGTCGTCCTGCGAGGCGTCGCGCGCGACGCCGAGGAGGTCGTAGTAGTCCTTTTTCGCCATGGCTTAGCTCGCCCTCGGTGCACGTGGTCGCTGACAGCAGCGTCAGGAGTCGCCCTACCATCGACACGTGAGCCGAGACGTCAAGCGGTCAGAGCGACCGCTGCGGCACGCACGGGTAAAAAGCGGCTACGTCGAGCCCTCCGATGGCGTGACCCGGCGGCAATGGTTTGGGAAACGCCGCGGCCACTACAACAGCCGTAGTGGCCGGACTGCGCCTCTAGAGAGGTGGCTCACGCGAGCTCGGGGCCAAAGGGCTTGACAGGCATCTCGGCATGGCTAGACTCCGCTCCACCTCTGAGGCCAGATAGCTCAGTCGGTAGAGCAGGGGATTGAAAATCCCCGTGTCGGCGGTTCGATCCCGTCTCTGGCCACCTAAGACGCCGGAGCTTCATAGCTCCGGCGTTTTTTTTGCTCACCAGCGGTGCGGTCGAGCTGGCTCAGCTTGGCATGATCGGCGCGGCCCTAAGTGTGGGGGCCGTCGTGCACAACCACCCAGGCAGCGATCAGGGCCGGTGGCGAAAAGGTCCGTTTGTCGCGTGCGAAGAGTCGCTCTTGCTGCCCGCCGGGTGAGGCCACATCGACGGCGACCAGCGTCCAGCCTGATCGGCGCAGTGACATCGCGAGGGTCACGAAGTCCCACGTGGAGCGCTGGTTGGCCCGCCAGCTCGGTTCGGGTTCGACACGCACTAGGCTCTCGCCCCAAGGCCCAAGCAGCTCACTGAAGATGGCCTCGAAGCCTACGACAGAGACGGCTTGAGAGGTCACAAGCGCTCGGACTGTCTGATGAGACACGATCGCGATCGGCGGCTTGTCGCGAGTCGCTCGGGAGAAGCCAGCCGCCAGCCGTCGCTTGAGATCGTCGTTGGAGACAGCGGCGAGGACTCGGAAGTTGTCGACGAACCGCTCGCGCTGCGCTCGGATGAGGTCAGCGATCTTGAGGGCCGTGAGTGAGGTCCGAGCGTCCTGAGCAGCACCTTCGCCACCGAGGAGCACGACATGATCCCAGTCGCCAACGTGGTCGCCCGTCGGCAAGTTCAGCAGGACACGCTCGCTGCCCCAGGCACAAGCGAACACACGCGCAGTGCCGCTTGACCTGGCCCCGCCGCGCGGCGTGTAGTGGAAGACGCCTCGGTCCTCGGTGAAGACGCCCCAGTCGTCGGTTTCGGGGGAGAGTCCCGCTTGAACGTCGACGCCGTGGTCACTGAGCGCCGTCATCGCCAAGGCGCGCTGGCTCTCGTCGAGCAGGATGGCCACTTCGAGGTGAGGGTTGGTCGCCATGAGAATGGCCAAGAGATCGACGACCGCGGGTCGGTAGCCAATGCAGAGGAGGCGCGAGGGTGTGGCAGGTCTGGTCCGGTCGGCGAAGTCGGGCTCGGTCGGCGGGCCCAGATCCAGCGGGCCAAGCGCGTCTGCCCCTCCGCTGATGACCGCGGTGATGCTGCTGGCAAAAGCCTTTGCGGCTGAAAAGTTCGGCGCGACCGTGATGAGGCCGTGGAGCGTGCCAGCGGGAATGATCGAGCCGTAGGAGGCGGCGAACCATGGAACGGCGGACGCTGGGTCGGGGTCGTTGTCGGGTGAGATCATCGCCCCGATGGGGGCCACTGGCGTGAGGCCAAAGGCGTCGCAGCTGAGGCCGGCCTGGTAGAGGTGGTCGAAGGCCAGCGGCTCCTCAAGGCGGAGCGTGGCGCCTTGGGACGCCTCGCCGCGGTCGAAGTTAAAGAAGTAGGTGTTGATCTCATCGCCTTCGCTACGCCGCCATAAGGTGTCGATGAAGTCGAGCCGCTCGGGGTGGTGGATCGCCGTCACGACGTAGTGGGCTAGCATGCGCTCGGTTGCGACCACGATGGTGCGGTCTCCGCCGGCGACGCGCACGGTGGGCTGGTTGGACTGCTCGACGACCTCCGCTACTACCCAAGCGTCGCGGTTCGCTTCGCGCACGCTGAGCACCGTGCTTGCGGTCTGGGCGTCTGGGTAGGGGGCTCCCTCGCCAGCGAGGATCACGATCCGGCGGGCCGCTGCCACGTCGGCTCGCTCGATGAACTCTGAGCTGCCTTCGGTGAAGTGCCGGTAGGCAACGCGGGGGAGCTCAGGTGCGCGGAGCGCCGCTGGCGGATCCCGATCTGTCCCAACCACGGCGTAGTAGGTGGGGCGAAAGAGCTTGCTGTAGTGTCGCGCGAGCTCGCTCAAGAGTAACGGCACGCCTGGTGTGAGGTTGATGATGACCGTGTGACGCTTCATGCCCACCGGGCGGTTTCGGCTTAGGTCCATCAGCTCATTGACCACGTCACCGGCCAGCCCAATCAGGAAGCTGACGAGCAGCAGTCCGGCGAGCGTCAGCCCCAGGCTGACCACCAGTCCGGCAGCGGAGATCGGCGCCTGAAGGAGGTTCCCAGGGTCTTCAAGCTGCCGGAACGACCACCAGAGGAGCGTGCCGAACTCCCCGTCGGAGGCACCGACGATGCCGTCGCCTGAGAAGTCGATGCCGTCGGCGGCAAGGGTGCTGAGGACAGCGGCGCCAGAGAAACTCAAAAAGAGCACGATCAACGCCAAGAGCCCGAGCTGACGTGACCGCTCCCGGCGAGCCGTGACCCACCAGAGGTCGCGAACGACCGGCGACCAGTAGCCGACTAACAGGAGCATTCGCGTGAGCCGAAAGAGCCGTAGCCAACGCGCTCCGTCTGGGCCCGGTTTCCACGGCAGAAAGGACAACAGGGCCACGACGTCGACCACGAGGAACAGGACGTCGCCGATCCGCCGACGCTGGGCCTGAGCGTCCCGCGCCACGCGAGGGCGGGAGCCAAGGACATAGACCCGTGCCAAGAGCTCAACACCAAAGACCGCCAAGAGGATGGTGTCTATCGTCGCACCAGCCTCGCGCGGGATGAGGCTCACCAAGATGCAGAGCGAGAGCGTGATCCGAACCCAAAAGTGGTCGAGCACTTGCTTGACGCGCATCGGCGTCGTGGTGCGCGGATCGTCGCTCAACGCGCTTCCCACCAGCGTTGGCGGGTGCGCAGATGCCAAGAGCCCACCTGAGCTGGAGCGGAGCCCACACCAGCGTCATCGCGCGTCGCTGGTCGCAATGGCCGGCTGGCAGGTCCGTTGACTGGGTGGGAGTGCGTCACCCGCCAACGGTCCCACGAACGGAGCGTTCACGCTACAGCACGCGCTGTCGCGATGGAGCCACGGAGACGTACCGAGTACCCCCAGCCGCCCTTAGTGGTCTTTGTCAGGGGTTTTGACCGTCGACGCCGGGACCGGACGACGTCGGCTGGGGCAGCTCATGGTTGTGGATACACGCTGTCGTCACTCAGCCTCCCACGACGTCAACTCGCGCCGACCATCAAAACCGTGCCGTGGACGACGCGTCCCAAAACGAGCGCTGGTTCCGGAAACAAGCGCTGCTTCCGGCTGCAGCATGTTGAGGTCTATTCGGGTCTAGTCCCGCATGTAGTGGCAGGTGTATCCGTTTGGCTTCCGCTGGAGGTAGTCTTGATGATACGCCTCCGCCGCCGTGAACGGGCCTGCCTTGGTGACTTCGGTGACGACAGGATCCTTCCAGGACTTCGAGGCATTGACCTTGGCGATGACCGCTCTTGCGGTCTTCTCTTGCTCTGGCGTCGAGAAGAAGATCGCCGATCGGTACTGCGTACCCCGGTCATTGCCTTGACGATTCAGTGTCGTCGGATCGTGCATGCGGAAGAACCAGTCCGTCAGGAGGGTCTCGAAGCTCACAACCTTTGGATCAAAGGTCACGCGAATCGCCTCCGCATGCCTCGTCGAGCCGCTGCTGACCTGCTTGTAGGTCGCCGTGGCCGTCGCACCGCCCGCGTAGCCAACCTCGGTGTCGAGGACGCCTGGCACCTTGCGCAGGATCTCTTCCATCCCCCAGAAGCACCCGCCAGCAAGCACTGCGACCTCGAGATCGGAGGAGCACCCTGCGGCCGGCTTGGCAGCGGTGTCGGATGGCTTCTCGGCACAGCTGTTGTCGGTGTCATCGGGTGGTGGGCTGGACTGGTTGGCGCCGAAGAGCTTGCTGTAGTCGCCGTAGCCACGCTTGGCCAGATCGGCGAGCGGGATGAACTCAAGGGATGCGGAGTTGATGCACCACCGCTCGCCGGTGGGTGGCGGGCCATCTTTGAAGACGTGTCCTAGGTGGGCATCTCCGATGGCGGAACGCGCCTCAACCCGGACCATGCCGTGGGTCGTGTCGCTCTTGGTTGTCACCGATGCGGGGTCGATGGGGCGCGTGAAGCTTGGCCAGCCAGTGCCTGACCTGAACTTGTCGGTTGAGCTGAAGAGGGGAGCGCCGGTTGTGATATCGACGAAGATCCCTGACCGCTTCTCGTTCCAGTAGGCATTGTTGAACGGTGGCTCTGTGCCGTCGTCTTGGGTGACGCGGTACTGAAGCGGGGTGAGGCGCTTCTTGAGCGTGGCACGGTCGGGCTTGCTGTACTTCGCGCCAGTCGCTGCCGGCGCCGGGGCCGCGTTGGCGACATAGTCGCTCTGCTTGCACGCCGAGTAGCCAA
This sequence comes from uncultured bacterium, assembly GCA_938040325.1. Lineage (GTDB taxonomy): Bacteria > Myxococcota_A > UBA9042 > PHBI01 > PHBI01 > CALHXW01. The sequence continues at coordinate 11,480 of CALHXW010000125.1, forward strand.
AGACGAGCAGGAGTGCGACGGCCGCACGACCCACGACTGCACCTGTTTGGGGTCTGTTCACAAAAACCTCACGCTGTGCGGGTCAGCTCCAGCGCTGACCTCACCATCCTATAGTCGCACAGTAGGCAGGCGGTTAGCACCTTTCGTATCGGCGAACGTTGGGTAGGGCTTCGGTCACCGCCAACGTTGTCGAGCGGTCGCCGAGCGTCCTCGACGCAGTGCGCAACTCGCGGGCGAGGAGGAGCCAAGGCCAAGTCCCAGAACGCCATCCGAAGGGCTGGCGGGGCAATTCGATGAGGCCGTGACGCCGAGATCGACCCAAGACGCCCGAGAGTGTCGCCGCAACGTCGTGGGCCAAAGACCCCCGCGAGCATCGCGGCGTTCGGGTTAGCTCAGCGAGCGTGCCGACGCTGCTGGCGAGTGCATCGCGGACGTCGAAGCCGGAGTGAGCGCTTGTTTTTGGGACTCGTCCTCAGCTCTTGGCGGCGGCCTGCAAGGCTGCGACGCGGTCGAGGATGCCGTTGACGAACGAGCTCGACTCGGGCGTGCCGTAGCGCTTTGCGATCTCGATCGCCTCGTTCATCGTCACGCGCGGCGGGATCTCGTCCATCCAGCGGAGCTCAAACACGGCCATCCGAAGGATGTTGCGATCGATGAAGGCCATCCGGTGGACCTTCCAGTTGTTGCTGCTCTCGCTGAGGATCGCGTCGATCTCCTCGCGGTTGTCGAGGACTCCGCGGATGACCCGGTCGTGGAAGGTGAGCTCCTCGTCACCGCCCTTAGGCAGCTGTGCGAGCTCTTGATCCGTGTGCGCCGGCTCGACCGCACGTGCGTGGGTGTGGTCCACGGCTTCGCTGGCGTACTGGCCGGGAAACTCAAGCGCATACAGCGTCTGTAGAACGAGCTCGCGTGCGCGACGTCGACGACCCACGCTACTTGTCCAGCTCGCGCAGGACGTTGACCATCTCGATGGCGGCGCTTGCGGCCTCGGCGCCCTTGTTGCCGGCCTTGGTGCCGGCGCGCTCGATCGCTTGCTCGATGGTGTCGGTCGTCAGGATCCCAAACGACACCGTCACGCCGGTCTCGATCGAGACGTTCGCACATCCCTTGGTCGCCTCAGACGCGATGTAGTCGAAGTGCGGGGTTGCGCCTCGAATCAAACACCCAAGCGCCACGATCGCGTCGAACTTCGAGCTACGCGCCATCTTCGCGACGGCCATCGGGATCTCATAGGCACCTGGAACGCGGACGATCGTCAGCTTGTCGTCGTCGGCGCCATGGCGCTTGAGGCAGTCCAGAGCCCCCTCAACCAGTCGCTCGGTGATGAAGCTGTTAAAGCGCCCGACCACGATGCCGTAGCGGTGTCCGGATGCGTTCAGCTGGCCTTCGATCTCGTGAGCCATGGGGCTCTCCTTGTCGTGTCAACGGGCCGCGTTATAGGAGCGCGAGCTTGCCGTGGTCAACCTGCGTCGTCGGTGTTGTGTCCCGCGATGGGGCTGCCCGTTGCCGCTAAGGCGTAAACTTAATGGTCGCAAAGCCGCTTGTGGTCGTTGAGAGCTGCGGGTTGTTGAGGATGCACTCCTCCCCCGAGTCGTTGGTGTACTCGGTCGTGTGCGCGAGCCCGTTGAAGCTCGCTGTGAAGACACCGTCGTCGTCGGTCTCGACCTCGCGGATGGTCCCTACGCCGAAGCCGTGGAAGTCGCTGACGTTGCCGTCGAAGGTTCCAAAGAGCTCCACATAGACGCGGTCGCCGACCTCGAATCCCGTGACGGTGCCGACAATCGTCGTGTCGACGCTCAGGCCGCCACCGTCGAATGTGCGTCGACCCTCAAATGAGGCACCATCAAAGGTCACGTCGGCGAAGGCCGTCGTGAACGATGCGGTCCCCGGCTGCTTCGGTTGACCCGCGGGGGCGCAATAGGGAACAGCCGTGACCGGCAGCGTCACCTGAACGGTGCTGGGGGTTAGCGGTTTGCTGGCCCAGACAGACGCGCTGCTCACGGGCCAGCGTTGCGCATCGCGACCGACTCGGAACTCGGCGCCCGCTGGCAGGCCGTCATTGGCTCGGGCCAACGCTGCATCGACATCGTCAGAGGTCGCCAAGGCCGCAAACAAGCGCTGCGCCGCCGCCAGCTGGTCGGCGACGTCGGCGGAGCCGCGCACGCCGATCAAGATCCCTTCGCCGTCGATGAGCCGCTCCCAGAGGCTGTCGTTGTCGGGTTGCCCGTCGGTGCCGTCGCTGTAGGTGTTGCTACCGAGGAGCACGACCAAGCCAGGGCCGCCACCAACATTGAGCCGGGTGGCTTCCTGTAGACGTGCGCCAGTCAGCGTCGCGTCGCCGAAGACACCGGCGTTGACGGACACACCGACCGTGCGGAACGCCGCGCCGCCCCCTTGAGTCTCGACTCTGACGCCGGCGCCAAGCCACACGACGGCATCCATTCCGTCAAGCTCTGCAAGGGCGCTGAGGACGTCGGCCTCCGAGGCGTAGTTGATGTTGGTGGTCCGCTCGTACGCGTCACCAGCGGACTGCTCGACGCCACTGAGCGTGGTCCCGAACGCCGGCCCGTAGGCATTGAGCAAGCGCAGCTCGCGTGTTCCGTAGTCGAGGCTCGGCAGGTCGGCTTTCGTGAGCTCGACCGACGCGGTCGCCGACAGTGCTGACGACACGACAACCGTCTTCCCCTCGGCGTCGAAGCCGTCCACGTTCTTGAGCAGGGCAGGGCGTCCCATCGGTGCGACAGGTAGCGCGCCTCCTGGTGACCAGCTTCCGTAGGTGCATCCGGCATCATCGCACCGCCGGATTGCTGTGGTTCCGTCCGGTGCCGCCCCCCACGTGACCCGCACGCCATCGGAGTCTTCCGTGACGCCTGTGCGCGAGACCGGCAACGACGTGGCGATTGCCGCGAGCTCGCCATCGCTGGCGATCTCGGCTTCCCACGCCTCGATGTCGAGCTGCTCTTGAACGGTCACGATCGCAGACGGCAGGTCCGGCGCGTCGCCGCCTCCGCCTCCGTCACCATCACCGCTGTCGCCGCAGGCAGCGACGAGGATGCTAAGGGGCAAGAGCGCCGCGAGGGCATAGGTTTGCAGTGGTCGCATTGGGGATCCCCGTGTCGCTAGGCGAGGCCGTGGGCCTTGAGTTTGTCGAGCGTCAGGCCGCTGGATTCGCCTTGGAGACCCAGCGCGCGCCGAACATACTTGCCGATGATATCGGTTTCAACGTTGACCGGTGCGGCCGACGGCAGCGCGTGAAGGTGTGTTGCCTTGTGGGTGTGCGGCACCACAGCCACCGTGACGTTTGCGTGGGCCAGTCGGGCGACTGTCAGGCTGATGCCGTCGATCGCGATGGAGCCCTTCTCGACGACCTCGGCCAGACGCGCCGTCGGGACGGTGAAGGTGTACTCCCAGCTTGCGCCGACTTGGCGTCGCTCGACGAACCTCCCGACACCATCGACGTGACCTTGGACCATGTGGCCCCCCATTCGGTCGCCGACCCGGAGGGCCTGCTCGAGGTTGACGCGTGCTCCGAGGGGTAGGGCGCCGAGCGTTGTCGTATCGAGTGTGGTCCGGCTCACGTCGAACGTGAGCTGTGTTGCGCTCGCAGAGACCTTCGTCAGGCAGACGCCGTTGACCGCCACGCTGGCGCCAAGGTCGATGTCAGCTGCAGGTAGGTGAGTCTCGACGGTCAGAACACCGCTTGCGCCAGACAGCCTGCGCTGCCGTAGCCATCCAACGTCCTCGATTAGACCAGTGAACATGGTGCCTCCTCGTCAGCGGCGAGCGAAGTGTCCGGCACGGCGACGATCTCGAGATCCGCCCCGAGTCGGCGGGTTGAGACGATGTCGAGGCGAGGCCCGTCTGCAGGCGCATCGAGACCGAGAGGTCCGAACGCGGGGAGCCCGTCGGCGCCGATGATAACCGGCGCTTGGTGCAGTATCAGACGGTCGACCAGCCCTTGCCGCAACAGCGAGCCGGCCAGCTGCCCGCCACCCTCTACGAGGACGGAGGTCACTGGATTCGGCAGCCTGCCGAGCCGGTCCAGCGTCGCTCTGAGGTCGACCTCTAGCGAACCGCCTTGCGCCGGTAGGTTCCACGCATCGCCTCCTGTTGGCTCGAGCGCCTTGAGGAGGGAGGCAGGTGGCTCGGTCGCGCCAACGATGAAGGTGCGGCCGGCGCCTTCTGCGGCCTTGAGAACGTTGGCCTCGGCAGAGAGCTGGAAACGGCTTGCCACGACCACACGATCGGTAGGCGTCAGGGGCGGGAGCTCGTGACGGACGAGCCCTCGTGGTGTGAGGCGAGGGTTGTCGGCGCGCGCCGTGCCGCCGCCGACCATCACCGCATCGTGCTCAGCGCGGAGCGCGTGAACACGCGAGCGCGCCGTTGACCCGGTGATCCACTGGCTCCTGCCGTTGCCGGCGGCGATACGCCCGTCGAGTGACGTCGCAAGCTTGAGCGTGAGGAAGGGGCGGCGGCGCACAATCCACGTGTTGAAGAACGCGTTGAGTTCACGTGCCTCTGCCTCGCGGACCCCAACATCCACCGCGATTCCAGCCGCGGTCAGCGCGTCGCGCCCACGTCCGGCCACCTGAGGGTTTGGGTCGAGCTGCGCGACGACAACCCGCTTGAACCCTGCACGGATCACTGCGTCCGAGCATGGCGGTGTTCGGCCTGTGTGAGCGCAGGGCTCCAGCGTCACAAAGAGGGTCGCGTTGCGGCAGTCTCCAGCCATTGCGATAGCGTTCGGCTCTGCGTGCGGCTGACCAGCCTGGTGGTGAAACCCTTCGCCGACGACCCTGCCGTCGCGAACAACGAGCGCGCCGACCATCGGGTTTGGCGATGTGCATCCGCGTGCACGCGCGGCGAGCGCGAGCGCTCGGTCCATGAGCGCGTCGACGTTCACGTCTTCGGGTGGCGCAGTGGCGAGTCGGGCGCCGGGGAGAGGTCGAGCTCGCGCTGGGCGAGCTCTTGCTCGAGGGTTCGCAGCTCGTCGGTGAACTCCACGATCGTCTGAAACGACCGGTAGACGGATGCATATCGGACGTAGGCCACCGCATCGAGCGCACGCAAGAACGCCATCACCTCTTCACCGAGCGCCTGGGACGAAATGGTCCGACCTGGGCGGGCAGCGATCCGCGCCTGCAGCTGAGATGCAAAGTCCACCAGGCGCTCGGCGCTCACCGGTCGCTTCTTGCATGCGATGCGCATGCTGCGAATGAGCTTGTCCACGTCGAAGGGCTCCGCGCGGCCGTCGCGCTTGTCGACGTCGGCGGTTGCGGCCTCGACGCCCTCGTAGGTTGTGTATCGCTCGCTGCAGGCCTCGCACTGCCGTCGCCGCCGGATCGCGCAGCCTTCGCGTGCGACCCGCGAGTCGATGACTCGGCTCTGGCTGTCTCCGCAGAATGGGCAGCGCATCAGTCGGCCTCCTCAAGGGCGTGGAGCTTGTCGAGCCGATGCTGGTGGCGGGCCACGAACGAGGCGTCGAGCCAGGCGTCGACCAGCGTCAGTGCGTATGGCTCGGCCAGCAGCCGTGCGCCAAGGCACAGGACGTTGGCGTTGTTGTGCTCGGTGGCGAGGGTGGCGGTCACGGGGTCGTGGACCAACGCGGCGCGTACCCCCGGGATCTTGTTGGCTGCGATCGAGATTCCGATGCCGGTGCCACAGATGAGAACTCCCAGCTGGGCGCGGCCGCTCGCGACCGCTTGGCCGACGGCGGCGGCTTGGTCGGGGTAGTCCGAGCGCTCGCCGTCTTGTGGGCCAGCCTCAAGGGCAATGGCGTGCCCGCGTTGGCGGACATGTTCGACGACGCGGCGTCTCAGCGAGATACCAGCGTGGTCACTGCCGACCGCGATCGTCGCGGTCATGCGAGCGCCAGGACGTGCGAAGAGTGGAGCATGCGCTAGCCTCGGTCTCGAATGAGCGCCCCAGCAGAGCTACGGGACGTGCGGATTCTCGGACGGGCGGTCTGGCGTGGCCCTTGGGGGCGAACGTCAGCACGGGTTGCTGAGACGCCGCGCCCAGGTGACTCCGGGCGTGTCCCCTCAGTGGAGCGCATCACGTAGCCTTCAGCCACGACACCCTCGAAGACGCGCGGGGTGCGTGATTCTCCAAGGAACGCATCTCAGAAGGGCGCAGGGAGCCCGGACGTGGCTCGTCCTAGGACGCCGAGTCAGCATCCGAATGGTGGATCGAGTCATTCCCGAGCGACGCCGCCTTGGGAGCCGAACGGGTATCGCCAGGTCCTCGTGAGAGGACCCGACTAGATCTCGTCGTCGTCGAGGAACTCGTCGTCCTGCGCGATCACGAGCGCGACGCGGTCCTTGTACCAACCGCAGGAGCCACAAGCCCGGTGCGACTGGACGTCGGCGCCGCAGTTGTCACAGACGGTGATGTTCGGGAGCGTCATGCGGTCGTGGTTGGCACGGCGGCTGCGCTTTTTCGCTTTGCTTTTCTTTTGCTTCGGGACGGCCATGAGTGCCTCCTATTCGCTTCACACAGTGTTTGTTAGTCCAGCTTGAGCTTGGACAGGGCGGCCCAGCGCGGGTCGACCTCGACTTGGTCGTTGGTCCAAACCGGCAATGAGTCGTCGCCCGGGACGGCGCCTTCTACCCGAGGGTAGGGGTCTTGCGCCAGCACTAGCTCTTCTTTTATGAGCCCGGCCAGGTCAATTTTGTTGTCGACGATGGCGTAGAGGTGGCCTTCGTCGAACGCATCAGCGTCGATTCCCTCGCTGAGATTGGCGCCGTGACGCCCCTCCGGCAGGTAGAGCTCGCTGAACGTCGCCTCGATCTCGGTGGTGGCATCGACCATCGTGCGGCTGCACTTAAAGTTCAGCGTTGCGGTCGCGACCCCTTCGACGAACACAGTGTCGTTGAGTCCGCGCACCTCAAGCTTGATCGCGACGGGGGTTGAGCCTGTGTAGGCAGGCAGCAGGGAGTCGCGCAGCCAGTCGGGAGGCAACTCGCCTTCAATGACGCGGCCAGCCGCTGGGATCTCACCGACTTGAATGTTGAGGTCGTTGGGTGTCATCACGGTCTCGTTTGGGGCGCCCGCGCACGAGCGCGAGCCGCGGGATGATAGAGATCGCGCCTGTGGTGGTCAATCCCCTTCGAGTGCGCCCCGTTGTGGGGTATCAAAGCGGCGTGATTGATCGACGTCAGAGCTTTCTTGAGCGGGTGGTTGCGCTACCGCGACTTGGGGTGGGGGTCTCGACAGAGTACGGAGCCCAGCTCGCTGGCGGCCTCGACGTGATGGATCTTGCGGAGTCCGCTCCCGACCATGTCCAGTTTCTAGAGGTTGGTGTCGAGATCGCCAAGGGGCTCGACGCGGACGCACTGGCCTGGATCGACGCAGGACGGCCAACCACCTACCACTTCCTGGACGTCAACCTCGATGAGCCAGACGACCTAGGTCCTGACTGGCTCCGCGAGGTCGCAGAAGTGTGTCGACAGCTCAAGCCAGCATGGCTCTGCGGTGACGCCGGGATGTGGCATTTCGGACCGCGCGATCGCAACCACATGCTGCTACTGCCGCCTATCCTTACACGAGAGTCTGCGACTGACATGGCGGTGGGGATCAGGCGGCTACGAGACGCGACCGGGTACGAAGTGTTGCCGGAGAATCCTCCCGGACAGGTCTTCATCGGCGACATGACGCTGCTGGAGTTCTTCGCTGAGGTCTGCGAGCGCGCCGACACCGGCATGCTCCTGGATTGCGCCCATCTGGCCATTTATCAGCACCTCCATGGACGCTCACCGCTGGAGGGGCTCGACCGCTTTCCGCTCGAGCGCGTGGTTGAGCTTCATGTGGCTGGCGGGACCCACCGGGAGCACGATGGGTTCGCGTGGATCGATGATGACCACACAACGGCCGTCAGTGCGGAGACTTGGGCGATCTTCGACTTCGCGGTCAAACACGCAACAAACCTCAAGGCTGTGGTCTTCGAGTGCGAGCGAAACCAAGCCGCTGCGACCGAGGCCGGCTTCGCGAGGCTCGCAGAGACACTCGCGGTCGATGGGCACATGCACTCATGAGCCATCATCAACTGCAACGCGTGATCGTGAGGATGCTGCATGACCAGGCGTTCGCGCGCGCGATGATTGCTGGGCGTAGCGACACGGTCGCGCAGGCTGCGCTCTCCGATGCCGAACGGGGCTGGCTTCAAGCTGCCGATCCGCGCGCGTTCGCCGTAGACACCTACCGGACGAGCCGTCTGCTCAAGGCGCTCATCGACGAGTTTCCATGTTCGGTGGCCCGTGTCGCATCCCTGTCCGGCTCCTCGTGGCGACAAGGCCTGCACGACTTCTTTTCAAGCACAGGCTTTCATGTGGGCATCCAGCGACGCGGGCGGCTGGTTGAGAGCTTCGCGGCCTGGCTCGCTGAGCGCGATGATCAGGTGCTAAGCGCCCTCGTTGCGCTTGAGCTAAGCGTGGCGCTCCTGGCGCGACAGCGGTCATCCGCCGGGCCTGGGACGAGCGTCAAGCTTGCAGCAGGCGTTGGGGTCCTGGCCTTGCCCGGCGGACTTCTGAGCCTCGTGCACGCGGTACGTGCCCAGCTCGGCGACGACGTTATCGGCGCGCTCGATGGGTACCGCTGGCCGCCACACCAAGTCCGTATGGCCGAGCAAGAGCGGGTACTCGTTGTCGCCGGCGCAGTCGAGCCGCTTGGCGGACCACTCTTCGATTTGCTGAGCTGCTGCGGCGCACCAGGAGGCGCGACGCTGCAACAGCTCATTGAGGTAGGCGCACGTCACGAAGCGACAGCAGAGGATGTTGCCGAGATCGTCGATGAGCTACGCCAGGACGGTGTCCTGCGCTGACGCGCATGCGTCGCCCGCGGCACAGGCGCCACCGACGACCAACCAACGCGCAGAGTGTCCTAACGCCGCAGCGCTGCGAAGCTCTCGCGGATGCCGCCTGGCTTGGCCTTGAGCCCGATCAGCAGCAAGTCGTTCTCGGCGCGAACTTCTTCGACGCTCAAGACCGGTGTCAGCGTATCGAGGACCTTGAGGATCGTCGGGTTCGCAGCAACAGCCGGTAGCTTCATGAGGTCGAGGACGAACGTGTCGTCTTTGGCGTCGACGATGAGCGGTGGCTTCTTCGGGATGAAGTTCAGCATCGACGCAGGCTTGCCCAAGTTCAGGACGCCAGACTTGAGGAGCTTCGCGAGGTTTCCGTCCGGGTTGTTGGTGACGTTGGCCTTCAGATTCTTCATCCGAAGCGTCACGGTCAGCTCGCCGGGTGCCGCATGGATGTGGTCGATGTGCACGGCGCCATCGACGCGCAGCCCCGTTCCCATCAGATCCACGGATGCTCCGAGACCGAGCGCGGGCGACAGCGCCTGGACGGTCACGTCGCTCGGGGCCGTTCCACCGGTGGGCAGCTGAGTCACCAGCCAGCGCAGCGCATCCAGAGGGATCGCGATCCGCCTCGACAGCGCGTAGCGCGCGATCTGGCCAAGAGTTTTGGGATGGGTCGCCGCGTAGCGGCTCGCCGACTTCAACGTGTTTTGTATCGAAAACGCCATAGCGGCGGCATCCTATCGCGAACGGGCAGCGGCGCAAGTGAGAAACGTTGCGGCGGGGCTCATAAGACGACTCGCCACCCGCTGGTGCCCGCGGCATGCGGCTGCCGCGCTGCGGCCGTCGCGTCGTCTGCCGCGACGACGGTCGTGCCTCCTAGCAGCCCGGCAAAAGCGACCGCCCCGACGCTGGTGAGCGCATCCCGGACGTAGCAGCGGGAAAGGGCGCTGGTTTAGGGCTCGTCGTTTCCGCGGAGCTCAGGCGGGTCGACGACCCCTCGTCGGTAGGGTCGGAAGTCCAGAGCAGCGCCTGCCCGCCGCATGAAGTCCATCACACGCTGGTAGTCACCATCGGGCACGCCCCAGCGGCGCGCAACGGCGCGGTAGAGGCCATTGGTTGCGGTGAGCCCTAGGTGCACGAGCAGCCGGAGCTGTCCAACGGTGAGCTTGTGGCGACGAAACGGGACGATCACGGCGGCTTCGAGTGTCACGTCACCGCGGGATAGCTTGGTGTCGATGTCCTTCGCCCACGCGTGGTCGGCGTCGGCTGGCGGCGGCGCGGGCGGTGGCGGGGGAACCAAGCGGGCCAAGAGGCTCGCAAATCGAAGGCTAGCGGGAGCCATCGAGCGTGGCTCGGAGCGTAGCCAGCGGTCTTGCCCGCCGGCCGTTCGAACCACCCAACCCTCGGGCCGCTCCTCGAGGATCAAGCCCGCGACCGCGTCCGCGCGTGAGGGCGGATCGCCTGCAAAGTCGCCCACGATCGCGCTCAAGGCGGCGGGCCACGGGTCGATCCCGTCCCCAACGCGTGCCACAGCATCCGCGGCACGCTCCGCGGCGCTCTCAAAGGTCGCAGAAGGCGCCGCACGGCTGATGCTGCTCGGGCGGGCAGGCGTCCGAGCATCGAGGCGGCGCAAGCGGTAAGCGGCGGCGATCGCTTCGTCGCTGCCAGCCGACGACGCCTCCAGCAGCGGGACGAGGGCTCCGAGCGCAGCCCGCTCGATGTGGGGCTCCGAGTCGACGGTGGCGATGCTCAGCGCATCCCGTGCCGCGGCAGGCTCGTGGACCGCGTGATGGGCAAGGCCTAAGCTGAGTGCGGCCCCAGGAGGGCGGGCCGGCGCATCATAGGCGCCAAGTCGGTCCGACAGCATCTTGCGAGCCTGGCGCAGAGGAGGCTCGTCCCCGTCGAGCCGTTGCTCCGTCACGAGCTGTAGGAGCCAGAGCGGAAGGTCGGGCGGCAGCGGGTTGACGCTTCGGAGCGTGTCGATGACGGACGCGTCAGGCGCAAAGCTTGCGAGGTGGTCAGCCAGGCCGTCGAGTCCGAGGACGAGGGCAGCCACAGCACCGTGCGCGGCAGCTCGGCGCGTCCATGGACCAAGCTCAAGGGTCGCGAGCTGTTCTCCAAGCGTCACGAGCATCTCGCGGGCTGTGTTCTCTGCGCCGCGGCGTGCCGCCAAGAGCCCGCGCCACGCGCCCAGGACGGCTCTGGCTCGCGGTGCGATGCGCACGCTCTCGGCGCGCTGGAGGGCACGTTCGCCCGCTGCTTCACGGCCGTAGATGATCGCGTGCTGTCCGGTGAGCTCGACCCAAAACGCAGCGAGCGATGGGTCGTCGGAGAGTAAGGCGACGTTGGCGAGATCAATCTCATGCCGACCGAAGGCCCGCTCAACCGGCAGGGTGCTGACAGCGTCCCAAACGAGCGCCCACGCCGTGGCCTGAGGGCTCACGCGATCGCGCGGATGGGTGAGGGGCAAGGAGGTTGCGCGCGCATCGATTCGCTCGAGGAGGCGCACGGTGGCCGCGGCGACAAGGGCGGTGTCGTCGTCGCCAACTGCTCGCGCGAGTCGCTCTGCTTCCTGGAGGAGACCGCGCGTGGCGCCTTGCCGGCGCTGCTCTGGTGCGCCCAAGCTCAGTCGCGCCAAGCTGTAGGTGGCGGCAGCGGTCAGGCGACGGTCGCCCGCTTCGCGCGCGAGAGAGAGAGCCTCGACCAGAGCGGGCTCCGACCGGCCCTCGACCGGATCCGCCTCTGGGTCATCGGCATGTGCCGCGAGGAGCGCCTCCGCCAAGAGACGGGCTCGCTCTTGGTCATCAACCACCAGCGCGGCGTCCTCCGCAGCTCGTGCGTCGACCTCGACGTTGAGCGACGGCCACGTCGGGCGGATGGAGGCTTCGGGCGTGACGCCGAGGGCCCGCGCATGGCTGTCTTCGAGCCTCAGGACTGCCCCATCGGCACCGTCCATGCGCACCACACGGTCGGGCACCAACGGAAGGCTAGCAAGCCAGCTGCGGTGGGCGATCGGCACGGCAAACGCTTGGCCGTCGCGGAGCTGCCTGGCGGCCCAGCGGCGTCCTTCCGGTGTTGTGAGCTCAGTTGCCGGGAGTGCCGGGAGGCCGGCTGCAGCTGCGGCTGCTGCGGTCAGCATCGGCGGCCCGATCAGGGCGGTTGCGCCAGGGCCCGGAGGCTCCGGCCAGTCTGCCCAGGGAGGCGCCCCCTCTGTGAGCGGTCGTGTGATGTCCTCATCAGCGCCCGCCGCCGACAGCCAGTTCAACGCTTCGTGGAGGTCGCTGTAGGCGAGAACAGGGCGTGCGGCCACGAGGGTCCCAAGCGGCCAGACCAGGTCGGGCAGAAACACCACGCGATCGCGCGCGTTCACAAGCGCCGCAGTGACGGGGTCTTCCGTGCCCCAGCCGTGGAGGTGAAGCGTTCGAAGGGCGGCAGCCCACGCGTTGGCGAGATGCGGGCGGGTGGAGGGTGACGCCTCGCGCAACCGTCGGCGCAGCAACGTGCCTTCGCGGCCAAGTGGAAGCCGAGTGCGCGTCCGAGCGAGCAGGGTCTGGCGTGCCAGTCCGGCGGCGATGGCGTCATCCATGGCTACGACCCTTACCGTGCGACAGCCGGCGCGACAATTTGGCGTATCAACAATCGGCGGATACGCGAACACTTCTACGGCCCAACGTGCTGGAGCAGTTTCCTCAAGTTGCTCACCCCAGCGGCATACCTCGCTGCGTCCTAGAGTTTGCACTTCCTGGCAACGCTGCTAGCTCGCGAGCGTGACCACGACGTGGATTGAGGATGATCTTGCATTGTCGGCTTGGCGTGCGCCATGGTCCACCAACCGGGTGCTAGGGAGCGATGGGTGGCAGAGGAAGAAGACAACGTAGAGACAGAGGAGCAGGAGGACGAGCGGTCCACTCTCCGAGGAGTCTCCGACTCGGTTCGCAAGGCCATCACGAGTGGCTTCCGTACGGTCTTGTCCTCTGAGGAGTGGATCCGGGGGACCGTCGCTGAGGCGATGCCCAAAGAGCTTGTGACCTACATTAAAGGTACGACGGACTCCGCCAAAGACGAGGTCGTTCGGGTGATCGGGACACAGGTCTCGAAGTTCCTTGAGGGCGTCGACATCGGTGGCGAGATTCAGAAGATCCTGACCTCGCTGAGCTTTGAGGTGAAGACCGAAATTCGGTTCATCCCAAACGATAAGTCGGTCAAGCCTGACGTGAAGTTCACCGTCCGGCCCAAGCGCCAGAAAGCTGAGCCGTCTGACGAAGAAGACTAGCCACGCTCTTTCCGGCTGCGGCTTTGGCGATGCCCTCGCCACCCACGTCGGTGTGTTCGCTTCGCCCACCTGAAGCTCAACGCATCGCTTTCGTGTCTAGTGTCCCGTTAGGCTAGTTCGCAGCCAGATTCCGGACGCGGCGTACCGATCTCGGCGTCGCTCCCCCTTGAATTGACCCGCCAGTCCTGCGGGTCTCGCTCCTTGACCTCGGCGCCGTAGCGTCGCCCGAGTTTTGCAACGAACTAGCCTGACGGGACACTAGTCCCAAAACAAGCGCTCTTTCCGGCTACGACTTCCGCGATGCATTCGCCACCAGCGTCGGTGCATTCGCTTCGCTCACCCGGACTCGACGATGCTCGCAGGGCCTTCGTCCGGCCGACGCTGGTGGCAACCACATCGCGTTCGCCTCGCTCGAAAATAGCGCTTGTTTTGGGACTAGCAGCGTTCTTGCGCTGCGCTAAGCCTCGAGCGTTGCCGCTCATCGGGCCAATGTCCCGTTCAACTCAATGTCGACGGACAAGCGTTCGCCAATTCGAAAGGGCCAGTGGAGCCGCTGTTGGCGCGTGCGCCGGCGGACGCGGGAACAAGCTGAGCCCCGCGCTGTTGCGCGCCGGCGGCCAGCCCCCCTATCGTGCCAGCTGCCGGAACCTTATCCGCATTCGCACACGGAGTCCCAATGCGTCTTGTTGCACGTGCCTTAATGCCGCTCCTTCTCATCTCCGCCGCCTGTAGCGAGCAGACCTCGGAGCCAGCAAGCGCACCTGCGACGCTCGAGCCGACGGCGGCTCCTGCGAACACCATCCCAGGGCTTCCGAACTTGCGCCAGATTCCGCTCTCAGAGCGTTTTGACGCCGCCGGTCGCTTCAAGCTGGACCCGAAAGTTCTTCCAGCATACCGCGACATGAACGCGTTCAAGGCGCTCAAGGGCGACCAGTACGACGACGTGCGCTTTACGAACCCTGAGAACTACGCCCTGACCGTGCCGCCGACCGCCGACGTGCGGCCGATGGTCGAGTGGGAGCCGATGCGCTCGATCGTCATGAGCTTCCCCGGCTATTTCCTGCAGAGCTCCAACGCCACGAACACCTTCGTGCAGGTCGCCAAGGAAGCGGCGGCCGTGGGTGAGGTCTGGTTCTTTGTTGACGGCAACACGGCCGAGACCGGGCTGAAGAACTTGATCCTCCAAGCGGGGCTCGACCAAACCACGATGGACGCCAAGGTGAAGTTTCAGACCGTCAACATGGACAGCATCTGGTTCATCGACTCCGGCCCCCTGCCCATCATTGACAAGGACACGAACACCTTCGCGTTCGCAGACTTCCGCTACTACCACGAGCGCGCCCTCGACGACGGCGTCCCAACCTTGATGGGCCGTCAGATGATCGACTTTGGCTACCCGGAGGTCACCAACACGTACCGCATGCCGCTGTCCACGGAGGGCGGCACGTTCCAGTCAACGACCGATGGCATCTGCTTCACGGGCAACCGCCAGCTCTACTACATGAGCTGCGAAGCGGGTGGTTGTGACGAGAGCATCCGCACGATGAGCCTCGAGAACGTCCAGAACAACCCCTTCGCCGTTGAGATGCGCCAGGTGTTGGCGGACTACGTCGGCTGCGTTGACCTCATCATCACCAACAGCATCACCGATGACGGCACAGGCCACATCGACATGTACATGAAGGTGCTCGACGACAACCGCGTGCTCATGGGCGACTATCCCGAGCCGTACGCCAACCCGCAGCAAGAGCTAAACGCAGCGCGGATGACGGCGAACGCTGACTTCATCGAAGCCTACGTCAAGCCAGACGGCACGAACTTCACGGTCGAGCGGCTCGTCATGCCCGGCCACCAGAACGCGCAAGGCGGTGCGATTCCGTTCACGTACATCAACTCCACCTTCATCAACGGCCTCAACCTGTGGCCTGCGACGCAGTTCCCCGAGTGGAACGACAGCCGCGCGGAAGCGGAAGCGAAGTGGCAAGAGGTGATGCCGGAGATGGACCACGTCTGGATCGACTCCACAGAGCTTTCTTTCTACTCAGGCGCGATCCACTGCGTGACGCGAACGATTCCAGCGGTTGAGGCTGGCAACTGGATCGAAGACGGCGCGTGCGCATCGGGCACGTGCAACGCTCCGACGGGCGGCTACGACGGTCTCTGCGATCCCGCAAACATCAACAACGACATCTGCTGGGGACCCGCTTGGGAGTGCGGTTGCAATGACTGCACGACCAACTGCGAGTACACGCCCACCGAGGACAACTGCAACGGCATCACGTTCACTGGTTGCTGCGAGGCCGGCACCGCCGTGTGGTGTCAGGAAGGGCAGCTCATGGAGCAGGCTTGCCCGAACGGCTGTGGCTGGGACTCCAATGAGAACTGGTACTTCTGCGACAATGATGGCGTGACCGATCCCAGCGGCACGTTTGCCCGCTCCTGCGGCGCCGACTGCTCCTGCGACGGCAAAGAGTGTGGCGATGATGGCTGCGGGGGCGACTGTGGCTCATGCGCCGGCGAAGCAGCGTGCCTCAACAACGAGTGCCGAGAAGACTGCTTCGACTGCAACCCTGGCGAGATCGGCTGCGACGGCACCGTCGCGTGGCTGTGCATTCCCGGCACAGGTGGCTGCAATCAGCGCCAGACCGTCGACTGCGGTGTCACTGGCGCAACCTGTGAGGCAGGCGACTGCATTGCGCCTCCGGTTGTCGAGCCTGATCCCGAGCCTGACGTCATGGAGACCGACACGAACACCGACGAGGACACGAGCGTGAACAGCGATGACTCGGTCGGCGAGGAAGACACCGGCTCCGACGGCGGAGGAAGCAAAGACAGCGGCGGTTGCGCAACGGGTGGAGCCGGCGGCCCCTGGCTCGCGTTGGCGGCTTGTTTGTTGTTGGGTCTGCGCCGCTCGCGCGAAGGCACTGTGGTCTGAGCTGCTTGACGTCCTCTTGTTCGGGCTCGGCCGGGTCGCTAACCTAAGCACTCTGCGGCGGACCGGCGTGCTCGCTCGCGGTGGGCATGCGATTGTCCCCGTGGCCGTTGATATGGTTCAACCTCTGACGATCGAGTAAGTCGCCCGGTGAGTGAAGCGTCCCCCGCACAGAGCGTGAGTGCACAGAGGCCGCGACGCCGCTGGGCCACTGCCGTGATTGTCGGGTTGATTCTTCAGGCACCGGTGCTCATGGCGCTGACTTCGCAGATGTCACCGGTTGTTCAGTGTGACCCGCTCCTGGATGCGTTCTATCGGCAAGAGCTGACGCCGCCTTACGACGCCGTCGCGCGCGGGTACTTCGACCGTTGCGCTCGGCCGGAAAAACGTATCCGCGCGGTTGCGCTGCGCACCAAGAAGAAGGTCGTCGCCAAGGAGAAGCCGCCGGAGCCGCCAGAGCCGCCGCTTCCGAAGGAGGCGCAGGTCGTTGAGATTCCGAAGGTCGATCCTCCAGAGGTCGTCAAGCCCGTCGAGACCAAGTACGTCGCGAAGGAAAACACCCGAACGAAGAAGGAGACACGGTCGCGGCGCCCAAAGCGCTCGACGCGAAAAGCGCCTGGGAAAGTGTCGGTGGAAAAGCCCTCTCCTGTTCAGTCCAAGCGGTCCAAGAGCGCCAAGCCCACGGTCACAACCAAGAAGAAGGAAGAGCTGAAGGTCTCGAAGTCGCCTCAAAAGCTTCCAGACGCTGCCGTCGGGCAGCGGCCCTCCGAGTCCGTGATGAAGCACGGGGCTGAGTCTAGGATCCTGCTGCCGTCGGGCAGTAAGGAGACAGCGATGGCCAATCTTCAGGCGCTCTCCGGCGACTTCACCACAACCGACCACCTCCCCGAGCTAGACCGTGCATCGTCGACGCTGCTCAACGCTAACCGCTACCGGTTTGCCGACTTCTTCCTGCGGGTGAAGCGAGCTGTCGAGAAGCAATGGAAGCCTGGCCAAGTGTACAGACGCCGGGATCCGACCGGCAAAGCGTTTGGCGTCAAAGACCGCTACACCCTGTTGAAGGTCACGTTGGATAAGCGCGGCAAAGTGCGCTCTTTGAAGACGACTCGCAACTCGGGGCTCGCGTTCATGGACAAGGAGGCCAAGCAATCGTTTCAGCGTGCTCAGCCCTTCCGAAACCCGCCGAAGGGCCTGCTCAACAACAACAACGAAGTCGTGTTTGAGTTTGGGTTCTACTTCGAGATCACCAACGGCAAGCACCGGTTCCGGTGGCGCAGGCTGTAGCAGCGCGCGGGCAAATGCGGTTTCTGGGACGAAGTGAGGTCGCAGGTGCTTCTTCCCCAGAAATCGGCGGCTTCGAGAGGGGCTGCGTCCCTGGACCCGCGTTGATCGCCATCTGAAATCGAGACCGCCACTCGGTCCGAATTTCGGCAGCCTGTTGGGGACAGAGCCCGTGATTCTCTTCCGAGACGAAATCCGACGCCTTGGTCGCATTGGGTTGGAGCGAAGAGTTCCGAAGCGGTGCTGAATCGATGCTTGCTCTGCGGGCAATCGCGGGGGCAAAGTGCCGCTCATGATGGAGGAAAAGGCAATGCGGGCAAATCAATGGCGGGACAGGTCCATGGTCGTCCTGTCGACGCTCGTCCTGTCGCTAGCGGTGAGCGCGTGCGGGGACGACCAGGACGGCGGTCCACCCACGGACAGCGCCGGCACCGACATGCTGGACGTCGATGTCGTCGAAGACACCGCGCCCGACACTGCAGAGCCGGCAGAGCCTATTCGGCCCGCCCACTGCAGCGACAAGCTCTCGCCTGGCCCTGCGCCAAGCCGCAGGCTCACGCGCACCGAATACAACCACACCGTCGCTGACCTTCTCGGCATCACGACCGACCCAGGCAACCGCTTCCCGCCCGAGGAAGAAACGCTTGGTTTCGACAACAACGCATCGAGTCGAAACGTCACGCAGATCCACGTCGAGCGCTACCAAGAAGCGGCCGAGAACATGGTCAGTGAGATGCTTGCGACGAACCGGGCGCAAGTCCTCAAGTGCGACGCCGACTCGGTCGGCGCCCTGCTCTGCGCTGAGTGGACCATCCGGGACTTCGGCAAGCTCTGCTTCAGGCGACCGCTAACGGCCGTCGAGCAAGCGCGTTATTGGGACTTCTTCGGAGCACTCTACGCCGAGGACAACGACTTCGACCGGGCGATCGGGATGGTCCTTGAGGTCATGCTGCAGTCGCCTCAGTTCCTGTACCGACTCGAGGTTGGTCATGAGGACGCCGACGGTGACGGCGTCGCCGCGCTCACGTCGTTCGAGATAGCGTCGCGACTTAGCTACCTGTTGTGGAACTCGATGCCCGACGACTACCTCTTGGCAGCCGCCGAGGTCGGCTCCCTCGACACCCCTGAGGGAATCGCGGTCGAAGCCCGTAGGCTGCTCGAGAACCCGAGGGCCCGCCGAGCCAGCTTGCACTTTCACCGGCAGTGGCTTCAGGTCGACGACCTTGCGCTGGTCCACAAGGACGCGGATGTCTTCCCAGAGTACGACGCGGCGCTCCGAGACCGCATGACTGCCGAGACAGAGCGCTTCGTGACCCACGCCATCTTTGAGGGGACAGGCGACCTTCCGACGTTGTTGGCCGCCGACTACACCATCGCGGACGCGACGCTCGCAGCCCACTACGGCGTGTCGCCGCCGACCGGCGAGCTTGACGAAGACGGTTTCGGACGCGTCTCGCTCGAAGGTGGACAGCGGGCTGGTCTCTTCACGCACGGCAGCACGATGACCGTGCAGTCCAAGCCCAACCAGAGCTCACCCGTCTTGCGCGGCAAGTGGGTCCGTGAGCAGCTCTTGTGTGACCACCTCGATCCGCCTCCTGCCGATGTCGACATCACACCGCCTGCAGTCGAGCCTGGTTTGTCCACGCGCGAGCGCTTTCGCCAACACAGTGACGACCCTGCATGCAGCGGCTGTCACAACAAGATGGACCCGCTTGGGTTCACGTTCGAGAACTACGACGCGCTGGGGCGCTGGCGCACCATTGACGAGGGCGGATCGCCGGTCGATCCGACAGGCGAAGTGCTCTTCACGTGGGATGCAGACGGGCCGGTCGACAACGCCGTGGACATGGCTCAGACCCTAGCGCAGAGCGAGCAGGTCCACGATTGCTACATCAAGCAGTGGTTCCGCTACACCCACGCGCGCGACGTGACGTTCGCCGACGAGTGCAACATGTTTGACCTGCGCAAAGCGTTCTACGATGCCGAGCTGGACATCCAGAGCCTGCTCGTTGCGTTGACGCAGACCGAGGCATTCCGCTACCGACCGGTGGCTGACCCAGATACGACGCCGGTGCCCGAGGAGGTCCAAGATGGCGAATAACTCACGCTTTGGACGTCGTGCATTCCTTCGTGGCGCGGGCGGCGTCGTGGTCGCCCTGCCCTTCCTTTCATCACTGGCACGCCCTGCACGTGCTCAGGGGACGAGCGTGTTCCCTAAGCGCTTCATCGTGTTCTTCAGCCCCAATGGCACCGTGCGTAAGCACTGGCGCCCGTTTGGAGGCGAGCGGACGTTCCAGCTCGGCTCGATCCTGGAGCCGCTTGAACCACATCGCGATCAGCTGTTGATCCTCAAAGGGATCAACATGACCACCGCCAAGAACGGTCCCGGCGACGGACACCAGACGGGCATGGGCCACATGCTCACCGCACGTGAGCTGCTCACGGGTGACCTGTTCGAGGGTGGCGGCGGCGGGTTCGTTGGCTGGGCCGGCGGCATCTCGGCTGACCAGGAGATCGCCAACCACATCGGCCAGACCACGAAGTTCAAGTCGCTGGAGTTTGGCGTCCAAGTGCATGGTTCCAACGTGTGGTCGCGAATGTGCTACCTCGGCGCGAACCAACCCCTGCCGCCCGAGAACGACCCGCGCGCGATGTTCGACCGGGTCTTCAAAGACGTCGACGCTGACCCTGCAGCCCTCGCCCGGATTCGAACGCGCCGCAAGAGCGTGCTCGATATGGTCCGCCAGGAGTACAAGGCGCTGCTCCCGACGGTCGATCGATTCGACCGGCAGAAGCTCGACCAGCACCTCACGGCAATCCGTGAGGTTGAGAAGCGTCTCGACATCGAGACGACCGGCGTCACCGACTACTGCACGGTGCCGTCGTTGCCGCCGGACATCGCCGCGCCCGAGCCGTCGATCTTCATGGAGCCTGAGCGCTTTGGAGATGCGGGGCGCGCGCAGATGGACATCCTTGTCAGCTCGCTGGCGTGTGATCTGACCCGAGTGGCCAGCATCCAGTGGTCGCAGTCGGTCAGCCAACATGTGTTCCGAAACCTAGGCATCACGTCTGGACACCACGACCTAAGTCACGAACCGGATGACGCGGAGGACGCGCAAGACAAGCTCGTTCAGATCAACCGCTGGTACGCGCAGCAGTTCGCCTACTTGCTCGACAAGCTCTCGTCGGTCCAAGAGGGTGACGGCACGCTGCTCGACAACACCGTGGTCCTCTGGTGCAACGAGCTGGGCAAAGGAAACAGCCACACGCGCGACGATGTGCCTTATGTGCTCGCTGGCTCTGCCGGCGGGTACCTCGACACTGGGCGTTTCTTAGAGTTCCCGCTGACCAACCACAACGATCTGTTGCTCACGCTCATCCAAGCGATGGGTGTGCCCGCCAACCAGTTCGGCGACCCCATCTACTCCAACGGTCCCCTGACGAGGCTGCT
This sequence comes from uncultured bacterium, assembly GCA_938040325.1. Classification (GTDB taxonomy): domain Bacteria; phylum Myxococcota_A; class UBA9042; order PHBI01; family PHBI01; genus CALHXW01. Next base: position 32,217 of record CALHXW010000125.1, read on the forward strand.
GGCGTGAGCGATTCTCCCGAGATGGAACCTCTCAAGTTTGAACGTCTGCCGAAGACCGAAGCGCGCAAGCGCGCGGCGTCGGCCCACAAACTCATGGCAACCCGGCGTAGCGTTCGGCAGTTCTCGCCCGACCCCATCCCGCTGGACGCGGTGCGCGATGCCATTGCCGCTGCAGCCCAAGCCCCTTCGGGCGCTAACAAGCAGCCATGGACCTTTGTCCTCGTCACCGATCCTGCGCGCAAGCGTCAGATCCGAGAAGCGGCCGAGCAGGAAGAGCGTACCTTCTACGAAGAGCGCGCCTCTGCTGAGTGGCTGGCCGACCTTGAGGTCTTTCAAACCGATTGGCGCAAGCCGTTCTTGGAGATTGCCCCCGCGCTTGTGGTCATCTTCGCGCAAGCGAACGCCGCCGATGGCGGCAAACACTACTACGTGAAGGAGTCGGTTGGCATCGCGGCAGGGATGTTGATCGCTACGCTGCACCGTGCGGGCTTTGCGACGCTGACACACACGCCCTCTCCGATGGGCTTTCTAAGACAAATCCTTGAGCGGCCCGACTACGAGCGCCCGTTTCTCCTGATTCCTGTCGGTTATCCGGCTGACGACTGCGTTGTCCCGAAGCTCACCCGCAAGCCCCTGTCTGAGTCGCTCGTCGAGTTCTAAAGGATTCTGGAGCGGAGCCAGCCACAGAGGCACTCGGCTACTCTCGCCGCACGGCGCCGTCCCGGTTGTCGGTGACCAGACATGTCAGCGCTGCGGAAATTAGAGTATCCTTAGGATCGTGGGCTGTGCTGGCTTGAGCTAGCGAACTTCCTCACGCTCACCAAGGGGATGTGATGGCCGCGAACGCAACAGGAGGCGACTCGGCGTCGTGGGGCATTTCGAGTGCCGACCGGCCAGACCGTCTGTATCGAGTGCTTCGAGGGGTGGTTCGTGGAGCCTTGCGCGCGTTCTATCGGACGGTCGAAGTGACCGGACGCGAGAATGTGCCGACAGGACAGGCCACCATCTTGGCATCCACGCATCCTAACT
>CALHXW010000126.1 GCA_938040325.1 uncultured bacterium
GGCGCGACGGGCGTGGGCGTGGGCGTGGGCGTGGGCGCTGGCGCGACGGGCGTGGGCGCGACGGGCGCTGGCGCTGGCGCGACGGGCGCTGGCGCGACGGGCGTGGGCGCGGCGGGCGTGGGCGTGGGCGTGGGCGTGGGCGCGACGGGCGTGGGCGTGGGCGCTGGCGCGACGGGCGTGGGCGCTGGCGCGACGGGGGTGGGCGCTGGCGCGACGGGCGCTGGCGCGACGGGCGTGGGCGCGACTGGAGCGGGCGGCGTTGCGATCGCGCGTGGGGATGGTGCCGGGCTCGCGGTCACGGGAAGCGACGCCGTTGCGACCACCTCGTCGATGGTGCCGCCCTGCTCGGACGTTGCGGGCGCTGGGGGCGCGATCCCGAGGCTTGCGTTGAGCCGAGCGGCCCCCGAAGCACCGACGAGAACGGGGTAGCTGGCGGTCTCACCAGACGGCGTCGTCAGCGTGACGAGTCGCTCGCCCACTGCGACCTGGCCTTCCCAGGGCGTGACGCCCACGCGGTCGCCATCGATCGACACGCGCGTGTTGGCTTCGACGTTGTTGATCTTGATCGCGCCAGCCTGGGCGAGGCTGAGCGTGTGTTGCTCGTGAACCCCCGCCTTGAGGTACACCTCGCGGGTCTGAGTCACAAACCCTGGCGCGGTCGCCCGGATCGTGTGGCGCCCCGGCGGCATCGGCAAGAGCTTCACCGGTGCCGGCTGCTCGCCGCTGCCGTCGATCGACACAAACGCGCCCGGCTGAACCACCAGGATCGAGATGGCCGTTGCGGTCTCATCCTTTTTGCCAGCGTCCGCGTCCGGCAGCTTGCTCGCCGCCACGTCCTTTGGCAGCGCCTTGATCGCGCTCGACAGCGTCGCGGCCTCGGCTTCGGCGGCCAGCGCTTCGGCTTCTGCCTTCTTGGCGGCTGCAGCCTTGTCGTCTGCCTCCGCTTTCGCAGCCGCTTCCTTGGCGGCCGCTTCTTTGGCCTCCGCTTCCGCGGCGGCTGCGGCTTCCTTCGCCTCGGCCTCGGCCTTGGCCGCGGCAGCTGCTTTCGCTTTCGCGGCTGCTTCTGCCGTCCCGGATGATGTCTTCGTCAGCGCGGTGGGCTTGATCGGGCGCGGCAGGGTGACCGCTACGTTCACATCACTGCCTGGCGGCACGTCGATCCAGCGTCCCTGCGGCTCGTGTCCGGGACGCCGCGCGACAAGCCAGCGTCGCCCAGACGCCACATTGGCGAGGCGCAGCGACGGATCGGTGCCGCGCTGACGCGCCACGAGCGTGCCTGCCATGGCGCCATCAATGGAGATCTCGGTGCCCTGGAGGTGCTTGGATCCGACCAGCAGCAAGGTCGAGCTCTCGCCCGGTGCGACGTAGGGCTCGAGCGCGATGTCGAATTTCTGACCGTCTTCGCCGATCTCCAGCAGCGACGTGTGGACCTCAAACCCTCGCAGCTGAAGCGTGTAGCGGCGCGTGCCCGTCGGCACATCCACCCCCTCGAGCGGCGTGACGCCGAGGAGCACCTGTTCGCCTTCGATCTCGTACCAAACCTCGGCGCCAGGCGGGGTCGACACGAGCGTGATGGCCCCGGTGCTGACCTCGGTCGCCAGGGCGTTCGATACGCCGAAGCTCGCGACCAGAAAGCCCGCGAGCAACGTCCATGCAATGTGTTTGGAGAGCCGGTGTGTGTTCATCGTTAAAACATGTAGGAGAGGCCGGCCATGCCATACATCCGAGTGTCGGCGAGGAAGCTCTCAAGGTAGAGCCGCCGATCCGAACCCGATGGCCGGGCGTCAAAGATTCCAAAGATGTTGAGCGTGTCGCTGATGCGGTACTCCGCGGCGACACCGAAGGTCAGCCGGACGTTGTTATCGCGCTCGAGGTGCTCGGGCTCGAGCTCGGGCCCCGTCCGATCGGTGTAGGCCATCAGCGACAGACGCGCCGTCAGGGCGAAGCGGTCGCTGAGCAGCATCGATGCTTTCGGCATGACCCGCGCGAAGAAGCTGTTGCGCTCGTTAAAGCCGATGCCGCCGCCGGCTCCGACCTCGACCGATGCCGCGATGGTGCCGGTGTCCAAGAACGTCCACTGGTAGCGGAGCTCGACCTCGCTGATGACGTCGAACGCGGACTGAATCATGATGCCGATGTCCATGTTGGAGCCGATACCGCCGCCGGCGCGTGCGCCAACGAGGTACGGCCAGCCCACGAAGAGCTCACCGCTGCCGCGACCTTCCGGCAGCGCGCGCGCCGACCAGGCCATCGGGCGGACGCGCGTGTAGCGCGAGGTCGATGCGCTGGCGCTGCGTCGCGTGATCGTGTTGGTGCTCGTCGGGACGGCGACGACGCTGTTGCCAAAGTGCGTCGCCGTGCGGCCGCGGACCTTCGGCGCGTTGGGATCGGTGCCGACCGCCGCCTGGAGCTTGGCGGTCTTGCCCGCGCCGACCAGCATCGAGAAACGCTGGGTTGCGCCCGATGGGGCCTTGAGCACAACCGCTCGGTTGCCGACCGGCAGGGTTCCGCTCCACGGAGTCTGCCCCATGAACGCACCGTCGACGAAGACCTCGGTGTTTGGCTCGTGGTTGGCGATCACGGCGCTGCCACCACGCTTGAGGCGGTAGACCATCTCCTTGTTGAGGCCGGCTGCGACCACAAGCTCGGACGTGTGCGGCACGAAGCCGTCGGCCGTCACGCGGACAAAGTGCGTGCCGGGTGCCAGGCCGGTCGCAAGGAACGGGGAGGGGCCTTTCGGACCGCCGTCGAGCGAGATCGAGGCGCCGGGTTGGTCGGCGACGAGTCGCACGGTCGCCAGGCCCTTTTGCTGCCCGTGAGCCTGCAGCATGACGTTGAGGCGCTTACCGGGTTCGACCTCCACGATCTTTCGCTGAAGGAGCGATCCGCCTCGGCGCGCCTCGACGGCGTGAGGGCCGGGTGAGAGCTTCTCAACCGTCACGAGACCGCGACCGTGCGGCATGCCGTCGACAAAGATCTCTACGTCTTCCTGGGCGAACGCCAGGATGGAGCCAGGCCCGCTCGGCGACTTCTTCGTCAGCTCGATGTCAACGTTGGCCGTCAGCCCGGGCTTGATGACGATTTTCTCGTTGTAGGGCGCAAAGCCTGGAGCGGTGACCTCCAAGGGGTAGCTCTTGGGCACAAGCCCCGTCTTGATGACCGGCTGGGACTCGATCGACAGCGGCTCGTGGTTGAAGGTGACCGTGGCGTTCTTTGGGCGCACGACGAGCGCCAGCTGCCCCGGCTTCTTGCGCGCTTGGGCCATGTCGACGTCGTAGACGAGCTTTTGCCCAGGCTGGGTGGTGACCCACTTGCCCCAGCGGTTGTAGCCCTTCTTGTCGATCTCGATCTTGACCCTGCCAACGCGCACGTTCGGCAGCAGCAGAGCACACTCGCCGCGGTCCGACTCCAGGCTCATCGGACCCGCTGGTCGCCCGTTCACGGAGACCTCAGCCCCCTCAAGCTCGGGCGGTCCGACGACCTCGACCACCGCTGGCAGGGTGGCCGGCGCGATCTTGTTGAGCGCCACGTGGTAGCGCTCGTGCCGTCGACCGATGTCGAAGATCTTGGTGAGCGTCTCGTAGCCGTCGAGCTTGAACGTCAGGCGGCGCACGCCCCGCGGGATGCGCTTTTTGACGATGGGGCTCACGCCCAGGAGCACCTGGACGCCATCCATCTCGTAGCTGACCTCAGCGCCGGCCGGCGTGGTGTCGATCGAGGTCGAGGTGGTTCGAACCCGCGTTGCGTTCGCGTCCCCAGCCGTGACGAACGCCGTCACCAGCAGGGCCGCCACCACGCAGAGCCCCTTGGTTGCGCACATCGCCGTATCGATCGCTGTCTTTGTCGTCGTCTTCATCACGAGCGACGATAAGAGGGGGTGGCCGGTCGTCAATTTTCCTTATCGACTCTTGCCGCTTGCCTGCACTCACGCACCGAGCGCGCACGTCAGTAGTTGCAGCCGTAGCGACCGAAGTCGCAGATCCCCTTCGTCTTGCAGTTCGTCGACCGCTTGCAGTGGGCCGGCTTTGACGGAAGGCACTTGCCGTTGCGGGCAGAGCACTCGCCCTTGACCTTGCAGGCCACGGACTTGCGGCACGCCCGAGAGCTCTTCGCAACGCAGCGCCGACCGTCGGCGGCGCACAAGCCAAACTGCTCGCAGACATTGCCCGCGCAGTCCTTGTCGTCGGCGACGATGCAGTAGCCTCCGCGCGCCGTGCACTCGCCCTTTGCGGCGCAGTGGTTGCTCGCTTTGCAGCCAGCCTCAGACGCCGCACACAGCCCGTACTCCGGGCTGAGGGTGCACATGCCGCGGACCTTGCACCCGGGCGTCCCCGCACAGCCAGCATCGGTCAGCACGCACGCGCGCTCAGGCCCCTTCGCGCAGCGTCCTGTGTTCGCGCAGCTGGCCGACTGCTCGCAGTCAGCGTCGCTGCCGACGACGCACTGACCATCGACGAAGCTGCACTGCCCCTTGGCGCGGCACTCCGGGGTCTTCGCGCAGTCGGCGCTCGAGCCCCAAGTGCACTCGCCGTCCCGCAGCGCGCAGCGGCCTCCACGTTTGCAGCCGCTGGAGCTTTTGCACCACGCGTCCTCGCGCACGACGCAGCCCTCGCCAGGCTCGAAGTGGCATCGACCCGCGCTGGCGCAGCCTGGGTCGGTGACGCAGGCGGCGGTCGAGCTGGGCAGACAGCCAGGCGACTCCAAGTCGCCGTTGAACGTGCACCGGCCGCGCTCGCGACACGCCTGCGTCTTTGCGCAGTCGGCGTCGCTGCCGATGAAGCAGCCCTCGCACGTGGCCCGGCATCTGCCGTTTGCCTTGCACGCAGCGGTGCAGTCGGCGATCCCGAAGCGCTCGATCGAGAACGCGATCCGCGAGTTGAGTCGGTTCTGTTCTTTGTCGCGCGTGTCGAAGAGCGGCTGGTCTTCGCCGTAGCCGCGTGCTTTT
>CALHXW010000127.1 GCA_938040325.1 uncultured bacterium
GTCACGCGTCACGCGTCACGCGTCACGCGTCACGCGTCACGCGTCACCCCTCACCCAGCACGCGTCACCCAGCACGCGTCACCCAGCACGCGCCACCCGTCACCCAGCACGCGCCACCCAGCACGCGCCACCCAGCACGCGCCACCCATCACGCGCCACCCATCACGCGTCACCCAGCACGCGTCACGCGTCACCGGGCAAACGCGAGCCTGGGCGTGCGCGCGGGCTCGGGCGTGCGCGCGAGCCAGGGCGCCGGGCGCGAGCTAGGGCGCCCGGCGCGGGCGCGAGCGAGGGCGCCGGGCGTGGGCACGAGCCAGGGCGCCGGGTGCGAGCGTGAGCGTGGGCGCGGGCGCTAGCCAGGGGGCGTGTGTGCGCGCTACTTGGGCAGCCGACGCGCTACGTCGCGGAGCGCCCGGACAGCTGCAGCGTTGTGCTTGGCGATCTGCCGAAAGTCTTTGGACAGGCGTCTCTCGCCTGCAGCACGGCGCCAGAACTTTTCGGCTGCGTCGCGGGCCGGCAGCCACTGGGGCGTCTGGCTTGCGCGCGGAAGTGGCGGCGCAAACCGTACCTCCACCATCGCACCCTGACGGGGCTCGTAGGCGCTTGGTCGCAGACCGTACGCGGGGCAGAGTCCGGTGATCTGAAGGCCCTCGTGGTAGAGCCCGAGGCCATCGATGTCTCGGTCGCGCTTAGCGATGAGTGAACCGAAGCAGTCGAGCCAACACATCGCTTCGGCGCTCTCACGGGAAATGAGCCCAGCTCGCTCAAGCTCGCTGGCGGCGCCTGCCCATCCCAGCGTCTCAAGTGCGACCGGGCTCGCGTCCAGCCGAGCGGTGGTCTTGCCAGCCGCTCTCGCCGCGAGCGCAGCGCGAAGCGAGAGCACGCCGTGCCGTCCGTTCACTGTCGGCGCACGGTCGAAGCGCTCGACCTCTAGAAATGTCTGGCCCTTGCGCTCCATGAGCTCCGAGCGCGCAACCCGCGGCGCGCCCTCGAAGCCCGCGAGGGTCTCGAGCGCCAGGTGCTCGCAGACCAGCAGGTCTGCTGCACGCGTCGCGGACTCGCTCGAGCTGCGCGGAGAGAACTTCACGATGGCGCTGACCCCAACGTCTGTGCGGTCTGCGAGGAACTTTGGCTGTGCGCCACCGATGGGCGCTCCGAGCGCGAGCGAGTCTGGCAGCTCCTTGACGCGCTTACGGTAGACGCGCTCACAGCCGTCTGTAGCGACGGGGCGGGGCCTGTCGCTGAGAAACGAACGGAACGCTCCGTCACCCACGACGAGGTTGCCTGGCGCGTTGTGGGCGCGCTGCGCCAAGTAGCGAAGGGCATCCGAGCTCGTCCAGCTATTCAGCGCGCGAGGGACACCGCCCGTGACGGCCACATGGTCGGCCAGCAGCGTCCCAACGAAGCCCGACGGAACCATATCGGTCAGAAACCACGGCAAGCCGCTCGAGTGGCCCCCGAGTGCCTCGAGACCGGCGAGGTGGGGCGTAAACCAGAACCCGTCGTCAGGCCAGATGGGGGTCAGCGTGCCCAGGGTCCGCGTCTCTCCCGTCGGCTGCACCTCATAGATGGGGATGTCGCGTGAGAGGCCACCAATGACGCGTCTTGCGGCGTAGCGAGTTGCTCGCCCCTTACCCGTCACCAGAAGACGGTCACGCTCGCGATGGGCGATGCGGGAGAAGCTAGGCTGGCTAATCCGAAGGAGCTTTCGGAGCTGAGCGCTCGACATCAGACCGTCGCGTGTCAGACGTCCGACGAGGGTGTCGCCGAGTTTCTCGACATTGAGTGGGGACGCGCGCGGCATGCGCTAGATCTTCTCCGATAGAATGGAGAGATCAAGTTTCCGGCGAATGAATCCGTGGGTGTAGCTGTTGGCGGCCCGTCTTAAAGAATTGGCTTAGAATGGATGGCGGAATGGAGTGTGGCTTTCTGTAAGAGGGCCGCGTGCCGCTGGCAGGCGGAGTAGAGCAAGGACACATGCGTCTTGTAAACGACGGATCGCAACGGTGGCTGCCGGCACCTTCAAGGCTGTTCCCCGGACGTTCCAGCGGCCTCGCTCGTGTCGGGGTCGAGCGCACACTCTGCGACTGCGTCGCGGCCGCTGCGTTGTCTTCGCGTAGAACGACAGCGCTGCCCAGAGAGTCGCGCGGCGTGTCTCACGCGCGGGATTGAGTCGAGCACGGCGCATCAAGTTTCAGCGCGGCGCATCGAGTTCCATCGCGAGCGCATCAAGGTCCGTTGCCGAAGACCTTGACCTCTAGGGCGCCAGTGGTTGCCAGGAGATCGATCCGGCCGTCGAGGTTGACGTCAACCATCAGCGCGCGCTCGATGATGTCGAACGCTGCCGGAAGGTCTGGTGCAGAGAGCTCACCATCAACCGTCATCGTCCGTAGGGTCAGTGCGCCCGTGTCGGGGTCGGTGTAGGAGATGTCGATGGTGCCGTCGCCATTGATGTCGCCCACCCCGAGACGGACGGCCTGGCTGCCGAGCGACTCTTCGAGCAAGACCTCGTAGGTGTCGAGCGACGTCACGCGCAGGATGTCACCGTCGGTTAGCGTCACCGCGTCCACGCGTCCGTCACGGTTGATGTCTACAAGCTCCATGGACTCGGCGAGTTCGCTGCTGAAGCCCTGCGTGAGTGCGACCGTGAGATCTCGCTGGTTGCGATAGACTTGGATGCCGTCAACGGTTGAGACGATGAGGTCCTCCGCGCCGTCGAGATCGACGTCGGCGACAGCGACCTTGATGCCGCCCAGCGCGCCTTCGACAACAGGAGAGCTCTCCACAATCGTGCCGGTCTCGCTGAGCTTATGGAGCTGGAGCCCGTTATCATCGAGGGTGGCCAGGTCGGGTGAACCGTCATCATCGAGGTCGAGCACAGCCATCGAGCGCACGGACGTTGCATCAAACTCAGCGGCGTTCAACGGGCTAGCGACAAGCGCGGTCTCCTCGGCGGCCTCGTCCCCCACGGCATGGATGACGTGAAGGGACTCCGCGCCAGAAGCGATGAGTGCTTCCGGCTCGGCGTCCCCGTCGATGTCGGCGATAAGGAGGGCGCTGATCACGCGGTCGACCGGATAGACGAGCTCCGCACTGAGGACGTCTCGCCCGACATACACGCCGACCGTCGAGCTTGAAAACACCGCATCGAGCTTGCCGTTGGCGGTCACATCACCGATCGCCAGCTGCGAGATGGGCGCATCGTGGTTGATGCGCTTGGACCAGCCAAAGCCGCTGATGGTGTTCGGTACGGCCGCGAGTCGAAACCGATGATGGTGGGCGTGGGCTAGGGCGCCGGAGCTAGCGGAATCGGTGCCCGGGGCGAGCGCGACCCAGATCTCTTCGCCGCCCACGAAGGGCTCATCCGGGATGAAGCGGATCTGCGTGTCCTCAAAGGACGCGGTTCCGGAGAGCCGTCCACGGGTCGCGCTTGTCACACGCAGCGGGCCGACCTCGTCATCCTCCACGGCCCGGTCGAACTCGATGACCACATCGAGCGCTGCGGCGTGCGACGCATGAGGGCTTGGAAGCACACGGGTCACCACGAGTGGGCCGGCCGTTGGCGGTGTCGAGTCGAGCGGTGGGCTGGTGTCCTCGAGGGCCGTGTCGTCGTCGGGAAGGGTATCGCTGAGCGTCGCGTCGGCGGTGTCTAGACCAGAGGAGGTGTCGCCGCTGCCGCCGTCGGGCGACCACGCGAAGGGAATAGGCTCGCCGACGCAGCTCCACGCGCAGCAGATAGCGACAACGAGCGCGACCAGCAGGCTCGCGCCACGCTGGAGCCTCCCCGCCTCAGCGACGGACTCAGCACCCAGCTTCTCTCTCATCTTTGCGACACCCATGACCATGTGGTCGGCATCATACGGGCGGCAGTCAGCAAGCGCGAGCTGAGACAGCCGCGGCTCATCCGCGTCTGTAGCCGAGCGTGGATCTGCTTGACGGCCAATACCATTGGATCCGGCGTTCCGCGGGCTTGACTTGACCGAGCCTGCCCGGCGCCCGAGCGCCCTAATTCCGGTGTCATTGACCGGTGCAACCGGTCACTGGGCTAGACCCAAACAGGCGCTCTTTTCGGCTGCGACTTTCACGCTGCACTCGCCGGCAGCGTCGGTTCGTTCGCTTTGCTCACCTGAAGCTCAACGATGCACGCATCGCCTTTGTTCAGCGCATCGAACAGGTTCGTCGCACCCGCCTTGCTGCGGACTTACGTCAGCCACCGTCGTTGCTCCTCGGTCACTCATCCCAATAAACGCCCTCGTCGCGCCTTGGTAGCCAACGCAAGTCCGCACCAATTCCGATGCATTTTGCCTGATCGGTGCTCTAGCTCTAGTCTCGACTAGAGCCATTTTGGCATTCGGAGGCTTCGCTGCCTCCAGGTGCACTCTCCTTTTTTGGCCGAGACGTGGGTCACGAACGGGTCGACGAGAATGGATTGCTCGTCCGATGCCGGCACCGCGGGGGGATACGCCGATTGTTGTGATGCTGGCAAAGCACGCGAAGATTCGATGCCGAGTGCTCTCCGCCGA
>CALHXW010000128.1 GCA_938040325.1 uncultured bacterium
CCGTCACCTGCGACGATGGCCCAGGCGCCAAAGACCAACCAGGCGACAACCGGTCCGAGCACCGCACCCAAGCGACCGATCTCTGCCAGCATTCCGCCGGCTTCGGTGACGTGCGCCCAGACGCCCGTCGCCGCCACCAGCGCCGTCAGCACCCAGAGAACGCGTGAGCCGGCTGCCAACGGCCGGGGTACGGCAGCGAGCGCGCTCGCGCCGAACGCGACGAGCGCTGCCCCGATGGCCGTCGCGCTGCTGAACGCAATGACGAGGCCGCTCGGCCAGACGCCCGCAAAGAGAAAGAGCGCCACCGCCATGAACCCGACGGCCATCGACGACAGCACCGAGCCGAGCGCGAGCGCAACGACGTCCGCGCTACTCGGCGGTGATGGCGCGGGCCCGCGGCTCGCCGCGGAAGCCCGATGAGGACTCTCGGCCGACCGTCGCTTGCCCGAGCGCTTCGAGCGTTGTTTCGCCGCTGCGATTAGAAGTCCGCCTGGAGCCCAAATGCCAGCAGGTTGTAGCTGCTCTGGAACAAGCCGGCGTTGCTTGGCACGCCCGACCAGCCAGCACCGCCGTCACACGACTCAGGGCACGGGTCCAGAGGCCGCTCTTGATAGACCTTGCTGCTCAGCTCGGTCGGCTCAAGGTCCTCCTGAAAGACGTGGCTGTAGGCGAGCGAGAACTTGAGCCCGCCGAACCTAGCGCTGGTGCCGAGGCCAAGGCCGACCCGGCCAAAGCCGAGAAAGTCGAGGTGGGCATAGTTCTCGGACACCGCGCCACTCTCCCAGTACGCGCCAGCGCTCACGTCGATCGTCATGTTGATGTCGTCGACGAGCGCGTAGGTGCCGCCGAGGCGGACGCTGACCGTGTCGCTCCAGCGCTTTTCGATGATGGTGTCGGGGCTCTCAGCGCCCACAAAGAGGTTGATGGTTCCTTCGAGGTCGACCTCGTAGCGTTCGAGCATGCTCCATGCCTCGTAGACCACGTTGAGCTCAATGTCGAAGAGCTCGCGACCGTCGTCGCGCAGGTGGCGGTAGCGAGCACCGGCACGAACGATGGGTGGCAGCGTGAGGTCGAGGCTCGCCGACGAGTTGGTCACGTCCAGCTGAGCGTCGGAGAACTGGGTCTGCCCGGGGATGTTTCGCAGCGAGTAGTCGCCTTCGAGACCGAGGTCCACCGGCAGCACGCGGCTTGAGAGCGCCACCTCGAGCGCCGGTGAGGGTCTCCACCAGCCGCCAACGATCGCGGTGAACCCGGCGTTGTCCTTGAGCTCGATGATGGCCTCGACATCGTTGCTGCTGTGGTAGGCGTGGAGCTCGCCCGAGGGCGAGCCGTCGACGACGAGCCCGAGCTTCACCCGCGGCGCCAGCACGTACTGCAAGGTGACGCCGACCCCGAAGGTGTCGCTGTCGCCATAGGCCACGCTCAGCGACGGGTAGAAGAGGATCGACTCCATCGCGGTCAACAGGTAGCGCTGGCCACCCTGGACCGGGAAGCGTTTGTCGCCGTGCGAGTGCGGGCCAAACATCCCGAGAGCAAACGTCCAGTCGTCGAGGCCGAAGTCGCTGGTGCCGATGAGCATCAGCCCCAGGGGAAAGAGCTCTTCCTCATTGGTCACGGTCGCATTCGGCGTGGTGCCGTAGTCTTGGCCTTGCGGCAGTCCGGTCTCAGCCCGCGTGAAGGTGAGGTCCTCCCACATCAGGACGTGGTTGTAGAGGATGCGGGTGCCCGCCAGCTTACTGAGCGCACCGGGGTTGTGCACCTGAGCCGTGGGGTCGTTGGCCTTGACGGCAAACGCGCCACCGCGACTCAACGCAGTCGTCCCCTGACCAGGGAGCTCGAAGCCTCCGGCCAGCGCTTGCGCGGGCGCAAGAAGCAACGATAGGGCGAGCGCAAAGGCGCGAGCGTGACGGGGTAGTGCTTTCACACCAACCGTTTTGACCTATTGCGGGCCGTCGTGCAAACCTCTCCGGCATGAACACGCTCCTCACGCTACAGCGGTCGTCGCGCTTCTTGGTCGCCACCATCGCCAGCCTCTCACTGCTTGTCGGCTGCAGCGGTGAGGTCGACAACTCCGACAACGTGCTGCCGTTCGTGACAGGCGACGCTTCCGACGACACCGCGGCTCCCGACACGGCGTCCGACAGCGTGGACTCCGGTAGCTGCGACTGCCTCGTGCCTGGACTCTGGTTCCGCTTCGACTCCCTCGCGCTCGCATCCATCGACAACGACCCTGAGCACCCGGTCATCCCGACGCTGAACGGACTCTGGGGTGCCGACGTGGAAGCGCTCGATCTCAACATCCTCTTCGAAGTGACGGCCGTGACCCCCACGTCCGTGACGGTCCGTGGCGTCAACGGCACGCGCATCGACGGCACCTCTGAGATCTGCGAGCAGCCGTCGAGCTCCGTCGAGTACGTCTTTCCGCGCAACGGCTGCTTGCTCGAGACGAGTCCCGAGGCGAGCTTCACGGTCGGCGGTGGCACGCTCATGCACCCGAAGACCTGCGCCTTTGACCTGCCCGTGCAACACGCCATCCCCGTCGGTCGCGCGAAGCTCAGTGGACGCGTGACCGAGACCTGCGACGCCATCGTGGACGGCTTTGTGCCGGGCGGCGGACTCGGTGAGGCCGAGCTCGGTAAGATCTGCACGTGCCTGGTCCTGCCAGGCGCTGATGCGTCGGAGTGTGGCGTGTTCGACCCGGACTATGCTGGCGCTGGGTGCGCCGGCTGCAACAGCAAGTTCCAGCCGCTGACGGGCTTGCTCAACGCCTTTGGCGCCCCGCCCTACACCTGCGTCACCGACGATGGCGATCCCGCGGCCTGCATCACCGCAAACTACACGGCGGCAGCTATGGACGCCCCCAACGTGTGCCCGGGCGCCGAATAGAGCGCGGGCCGCTGTGGACAGCGTTCGGTCTTTACGTCGGGCGTCGGAGTTGGCAACCAGCCTCATCGCGCGCTCACACCCGCGGTACCTTCATGCGTCTTATGCTTGCTCTGTCGCTCAGCTTGGCGTTTGCCGCGTGTGACGAGGACCACGACCACAGCCACCACGACCACGACCACGGCGAGCTGACCGCAGGTCTCGACGATGCCACCTCCCAGATGGCGTGCGCGATGGCGGCAAACCCAGACGCGATGATCATGTCGGTCGATGCGCTGAGCGAGGCAGACGTGTCGCTGATGGCCGGCATCGAGCCTGCCACCGGCCTGCACGAAGTCACTCTCGCGGTCGACGGCGCCAACTACGTGGTCCTCGAGACGCTCGTCGAGCACACGGACGGCTCGCTCTTCGCCCACCCCGCAGGCCACGTGAAAGCGTTCTGGAACGGCGACGCCCAGCTCGAGTCGGCAGCGTCCGCGACGGCCAACTGCAGCGACATCGTCGCCGAAGACTGGCGCGTCCACATGCACATGCCCCAGAGCTACATTGTCGAGGTCCACGGCTCCGCTGGCGACACCGTCACGCTGATGTGGCTCAACGCGGCCTCCGATCACAGCACGGTGGGCGGCGATCACAGCGGCCACGGCGGCTGAAGCTGGAGCAAGGCTGACCTCATCACACCTGCCCGTGCCGCGCGATGCTGCACGGGCAGTCTTGTTTAGCACTGCACGCTCGCGCCTTTAGTCTCGTCGGACGTCGGCGCACCAACCCGAGCGCATGCCGTCGCAAGCGTGGCGAGCGACGGCTGGCGACGATCCTCTCGCTGAGTCGCCTTGCGTGTGCCGTTGCGGGCGCGTAGCGCGACTGGGTTACCTTTATCTCTCCCGCGGTCTTTGGTTATGTACCCGGAGCGCCGTTGGAGGGCCTATGACACGCAGACGCCACATGTTCACGCTCGCCGTCTCAATGGTGTGCGTCAGCTGCATCTCGCCGGTCAGCGATCCGGGCCCCGCGGCGTGCGACCCCGAGACCGATAGCTGCGGACCCGGCGAGAGCTGCGTCGAAGCCTCGGACGGCACGTTCGAGTGCGTCGCCGAGCGTTGCACCAACCAGGTGATCGACAGCGGGGAGACCGATATCGACTGCGGCGGCACATGCGAGCCCTGTAGCCTCGGCGGTCGATGCGTCAACAACACCGACTGCGACACGGAACTCTGCATCAACGAACTCTGCGTGACACCGAGCTGCACGGACGGTCTGCAGAACGGCGGGGAGACCGGGGTCGACTGCGGTGGTCCGTGCGCAAGCTGCGCGAGCTGCGCCGACGGGGTGCAGAACGGCGACGAGACCGGCGTCGACTGCGGAGGCAGCTGCCCATCGTGCGCATCGTGCAGCGACGGCGAGCAAAACGGCGAGGAGACAGACATCGACTGCGGGGGGAGCTGCCCCGGCTGCGTCGCTGGCGCGGGCTGCGCGCAGGAAGCCGACTGTCTGGACCGGAACTGTATTGACGGAACGTGCGTTGCGGCCAGCTGTGACGACGGCGTTGCCAACGGAGTGGAGACCGACGTCGACTGCGGAGGCTTCGACTGCCAACCGTGCTTGTTGGGAGCGAGCTGCGACGGGCCGGGCGACTGTGCAGCAGAGGTCTGCACGAACGGACGCTGCCAGGCTCCCGGCTGCGACAACGGTATTGCTGACGGCGACGAGAGCGACAAAGACTGCGGGGGCGGTGAGTGTCCCCCATGTGACGCTGGTTTTGTCTGCGGGGCCAGCAGTGACTGCGCCGACAGCGTGTGTGAGGCCGGCGTTTGCCTGCCTGCGACCTGCAACGACGGCGTCTCCAACGGTACTGAGACCGGCATCGACTGCGGCGGGCCGAGCTGCGGGCCGTGCGACGCCGGCGGCGTGTGTCTCGGCGTGCTCGACTGCGCGAGCGGTGTCTGCGCTGCGGGTCTTTGCGTGGCGGCGAGCTGCGATGACACGGTCGTCAACGGCGGCGAGACCGACGTCGGCTGCGGTGGCCTCGTCTGTCCTGGCTGCCACGACGGCGAACGTTGCGAGGTCGCCACCGATTGCCTGTCCGGCATCTGCATCGGCGGGTCTTGTACGTCGCCCTCCTGCAGCGACGGAATGTCCAACGGCGACGAGTCCGGCGTCGACTGTGGTGGCGCCTGCGATGCCTGCGAGCCGGGGATCGCGTGCAACATCAACAGCGACTGCGTCGATAACGTCTGTGTCGACGGCGTCTGCCTCGTTGGCAACTGCTTCGACGCAACCAAGAACAAGGGTGAGACCGACGTCGACTGTGGCGGCGCGTCGTGTGGTGACTGCGCAGACGGGCGAAGCTGCGCCGGAGAAAACGACTGCTTGAGCGGCATCTGCAGCGGCGCTCCGCCGGTATGCCAGTCGCCAAGCTGCTTCGACGGCGTGCGGAACGGCGCCGAGACAAGCACCGACTGCGGGGGGCCGAGCTGCAGCCCGTGCACGAGCACCAGCGCCCAGTGTCTTGTCGGCAGCGACTGCGCGAGTGGCGTCTGCACCGGACTATGCGAGCTGGCGGACTGCTCGGACGGCGTCGCCAACGGCAGCGAGAGTGGCGTCGATTGTGGCGGACCCGAGTGCGAGGCTTGCATCGCCGGTAGCGCCTGCGGAAGCCCGGACGACTGCGTGAGCGGCGTGTGCGCCAGCGGAGCGTGCGAACCTGCGACCTGCGATGACATGGTCCTCAATGGCGACGAGATCGCGGCCGACTGCGGAGGACCGAGCTGCCCGCTCTGTGTCGCCGGCTCAGACTGCGTGACCTCGGCGGACTGTGAGAGCGGCGTCTGCGACGGCGAGTCAAAGTGCGCGATAGCGACCTGCGAAGACGCGGTCACCAACGGCGGCGAGTCCGATGTCGACTGCGGTGACGCATGCGGCGTGCTGTGCGCGGCGACGAAAGGCTGCCACTCGCCGCTCGATTGCCTGAGCGGCCTGTGCGTCAGCGAGACCTGCGTTGGCACGAGCTGCAACAACAACGCGCAGGACCCTGGTTCTGGCGAGGTGGGTATCGACTGCGGAGGTCCATGCCTACCGTGCCCCGATGGGACGCCGTGTGGGAACGACATCGACTGCGCGAGCGGCGTCTGCGGGTCGGGCGCCTGCGTCGCGTCGAGCTGCGCCGACGGGCTCCTCAACGGTGAGGAAACTGCGGCCGACTGCGGCGGCTCCGACTGTGACAGCTGCCCGCTGGGCCTACCCTGCGGGCAAGACAGCGACTGCGTCACCGGCTACTGCCGCACTGGCAGCTGCACGGTACCGACCTGCTCCGACGGTGCGCTCAACGGAATCGAGACCGGCATCGACTGTGGTGGCGGCTCCTGCAGCCCATGCGCCGCGCCGGGCGATGGGTGCGGCAGTGGGGACGACTGCGTGAGCGAGGTCTGCGACGGTGGCGGCTGCGCGGCGCCAAGCTGCGTCGACGGGGTGGCCAACGGCAACGAGAGCGACGTCGACTGCGGACTCGAGTGCCCGTCTCGGTGTCCGGACGGCGACCTGTGCGCGCTGTCTGCAGACTGCACGAGCGGCGTCTGTGACGGGAACCTATGCGCCGCGCCGAGCTGCGAGGACGCGGTCAAAAACGGCGACGAGATCGACGTGGACTGCGGCGGTAGCTGCGGCCTATGCGCCGGTGGACAGCTCTGCGACGCCAACAGCGACTGCCTGAGCAGCGTCTGCTTCGAGTCGACCTGCCGCGCGGTCAGCTGCTTCGACGGTCTGCGCACCGGCGACGAGACGGGCGTCGACTGTGGTGGTGCCTGCGAACCATGCGGCACGGACGAGCGGTGTTTCGCGGACGCCGACTGCGACAGCGACGTGTGTATCGGCGAGTACGCTTCTGGCTGCTCGGGCCTGTCGTGCCGTGGCGTGTGCCATGTCCGCGACGCGTGTGAGGGCGAGACCACAGGAACGCCCTGTGACGATCTGAACCCGTGCACTCAGAACGACGCGTGCAACAACACCGGGCGGTGTCTCGGCGACAACACCATCGATAGCTGTGAGGCGCCTGGTGGACGCGCCGGCTTCTGCCGAAGCGCTGTGTGTCTGCCGCGGGCCATGGGGCTCGGAAGGGTTCACACCTGCATGGCGCAGCACGGCGACGTGCGGTGCTGGGGATCCAACGGCAACGGCCAGTCAGGCGCCGGCGGAACGGTCTCCATCGGCGACGACGAGCTGCCGCGGACAGGTCCCGCCGCTGAGCTGGGCGGACTCGTGGCGATCGACGTGGTCGCAGGGGAGTCCTTCACCTGCGCACTCTTGGACTCAGGTGGGGTGCGCTGCTGGGGTGCTGGCCTTGATGGCAGGCTGGGCTATGGCAACCAGACCCCAGTCGGCAAGCTGCCGACCCGGCTGCCAAGCGACGTCGGAGATGTGCCGCTGGGACAACCGGCGCTTCAGATCACCGCGGGTAGCGTCCATGCCTGCGCGCTGCTCGCGGACCGGTCGGTTCGCTGCTGGGGGCGTGGAGACGGCGGGCGCCTCGGCCTCGCGAATGTGGCGTCTGTGGGCGACGACGAGCTCCCCACAGAGGTCGCGCCTATCGACCTTGGAGGCCCGGTGCGCCACATTGACGCTGGCGTCGCGCACACCTGTGCAGCGCTGATGGCTGGCGGCATGCGCTGCTGGGGCGCCAACGACAACGGACAGCTCGGCATCGGCAGCACCGACGTGATCGGTGACGACGAGCACCCAAGCAGTGTCACCGAGCTCTTCCCGGGCGCTCCGGTCGACGAGGTGGGTGCGGGCCGCGACCACACCTGTGCGCGCGTCGGGGCAAACGTTCACTGCTGGGGCAGCAACAACCAGGGAGCGCTCGGGATACCAGCGCCCAGCGGGCTGGTAGCCGAGCCGCAGACAACCGGCATTAGCGCCGTCGTGACGCTGACAGACACCCTCGTCACCCTTGAGCCGGCAGCCTCGCTGGCCGCGGGCTGGTCCAACGCCTGCGCGATTCTAGAGACGGGTCAGCTGCGCTGCTGGGGACAGGGGTTCTTCGGGCAGCTCGGCACAGGCAACAACCTCGACACCGGCGACATCGAGCCCCCAACGGCCGTGCCCCCGGTGGACCTCAACGGGGAGACGACCGTCAGTGTCGACATCGGTCAAAACCACATCTGTGCCGTGAGCGGCACGGGCAAGGTCCGTTGCTGGGGCAACGGTCTCTACGGCCGTCTCGGCTACGGCAATGAGCTCCACCGCGGCAACACACCTGGCAGCATGCCGCCGCCGGTGGTCCAGATCTGGCCGTAGACCGAATGATAGGTCGGCGTCGGTGACGTCCGGCGCGCCCGTCAGATGCGAAGAGCGGCGCGATCTTGTAAGAAACCGCCCATGAGCATCCACGACAACACGCACTCCAACGAAGACGCCAACACGCCTGCACCGACGCCACGTCGTCGGTTCCTGCAGCGAGCGCTGGCCGGCGCAGGTGCGACACTCCTGTTGCCGGCGCTTGCTGGCTCGCTCTCGACGGCAGCCGGCGGGTGCGGCGATGACTCGGAGCCTGAGCCTGAGCCAGAGACCGACCCGCTCGAGGGCGTTGAGTTTCCGGTCTATGATGAGGCGCCATTTCAGCTCGGCATCGCAAGCGGCGACCCGGATGCGTCCGGCTTTGTGCTCTGGACCCGCTTGGCGTTTGAGCCGCTGGCTGACGACGGCCTCGGCGGTATGAGCGCCGACGACGTGCCGGTCGCCTATGAGATCGCCACCGACGTGGGCTTCACCGACGTCGTGCGAGTAGGCGTCGAGACCGCCGAGCAGCGCTGGGCGCACTCGGTGCACGCCATCGTCTCCGGCCTCGAGCCCGACAGCTGGTACTTCTACCGCTTCTTCGTCGGCGACCAGCGCTCGGACGTTGGCCGCGCCCGCACCCTGCCGACCGCTGGGGCAGACGTCGCCTCGTTTTCCTTCGCCGTGACGTCCTGCCAAGAGTGGCGCGAAGGGTACTACGCTAGTCACCGGCACCTCGCCAACGAGGCAGACTTGGACGTGGTTCTCTTCCTTGGCGACTACATCTACGAGTACGGCCTTGGCACCAACCCGGTGGTCCGGCCGAACCTGAGCGGCCCCGTCACGACGCTTGCCGACTACCGGCACCGGCACGCCCAATACAAGAGTGACGCCGACCTACAAGCGGCCCACCGGCGATGCCCGTGGGTCACCATCTGGGATGACCACGAGGTCCAAAACAACTACGCCGCCGACATCTCGGAGAAAAATGACGAGCCGCCGGCGACGTTTCTCGACCGGCGCAGCGACGCCTACCAGGCGTACTGGGAGCACATGCCGCTGCGCATGGGCCCCCCGTCGGGCCCGGACCTGCAGACGTACCGCGGGCTTGAGGTCGGGAGGCTGGCCGAGGTCTTCATGCTCGACACCCGCCAGTACCGTAGCGAGATCCCGTGCGGCGGTATTGGCATTGTCTGCGATGACCTTGCCGCCGCAGATCTGCTGGGGGCCGACCAGCAAGCGTGGCTCACCGACGGGCTTGAGAGCTCGGGCGCCCGCTGGAAGATCATCGGCAACCAGGTCGTGTTCTCGCCGACGCCAATTCGCCTAAACCCAAACGCACCGGCGGTCTACAACTTCGACCAGTGGGATGGCTACCCATCGTCACGCGAGGCCGTGGTCGACGCCATCAGTCGTGGCGGCGTCGAGGACGTCATCTTCTTCACGGGCGACATTCACGCGCTAGGCGTCGCCCGCGTCCACGCGATCTCGGAAGACGAGACGTCGCCGGTCATCGCAACGGAGTTCGTGGCCCCATCGACCACCAGCGACGCGAGCGAGCTGAGCACCGGCGAGGCCACGATCGAAGCCATTCCATGGGTCGAGCGCTTTGACATCACCGTGCACGGCTACGCCCACGTCACCCTGACGCCCGAGTCCGCCACCTGCGTCATCAAGGTCGTCGAGGACATCGCAGATGCTAACGCCGCGCAGCGCGTCGACTCGACGTGGGTGGTCGACACCGGCGTTGCGGGCCCACGGCTCGTGTAGTCGGCAACGCCGGACGGCGGAACCCGACCGAAGCGGCACCACCGCGAGGTCCTGCAAGACGGCGCGTTCACGGTCGTCTATGCTGCCTGCGATGCTGCTCAATGACCCGGTCCTGACGCGCTTGAGACCGCTGGCCCTTCTGTGGGGGGGTGGCGAGGTCGCCCGCCTGGTCTTGAACGTCGCGACCTACGGCGACTGGGACTCTTGGAGCCCAACGACCAGTGCCATCTGGTTTGCCATCGGCGTGCTCCAGTGCGTAGCGATGGTCTTGTGGGCGCGCGCCACCCGCTCGGTCGCGTGTGCGATCGGTGCGTTGCTCTGGGGCGTCAGCACGCTCATTCCCCTCAGCATCGCGCTCGGCTGGTTCGACAGCGGCGCCTATTCGTCGTGGATCGGCGGGCTCTGGGCCACGTTGTGGTCCGTCGGCGGGCTCGGCGCAGCGTTGACCGCCTGGAGCTTTGGCTCTGCGCAACCGGGGGCCACGCGTACGACCCGCGATCTCGGACTGGTGGCGGCCATCGGCTCGGCCGTCCTCGCGGCCGTCCAGCTCACGGACTCGACCGGCTCCGTCTCGCCCCAGGTCTACTTCTGGTCCGATGTCCTTATCGGCCTCTGCATTATCGCTGTGGCAGCGTTGCGCTTTCGCGCAACAGCCAGACCACGGCTCTAGCCTCGACTTTAGCCATTTGAGAATCGGAGGCTTCGCTGTCTCCAGGTGCCCTCTCTTTTTGGCCGAGACGGTGGTCATGAACGGGTCGACGAGAATGGATTGCTCGTCCGATGCCGGTACCGCGAGGGGATGCGCTGTAGGGACGGAGTCCGACACGGCTCCCACATCTCCACAAGCCGCGGCGGCGGCTATGATCCCCGGGAATCATGAGGTGACCCGCAGCAGTCGTCGTGGCTAGTGTGGGCAACGTGAGTTTTGCGAACGTTGTCCAAGCCGCTCGTGGACAACGTGAGGTTTGCGAACGTTATCCAGTCGGCGGTGTGGAGGTGGGTGAGGCCGGCGCGGTTTTAGAAGGC
>CALHXW010000129.1 GCA_938040325.1 uncultured bacterium
GCCCTACTTGCAGCTGAGAAGCCCATCGGAGCCGTAGCGGAAGAGGCCCCACTTGGCGCTCCCGAGGGACAGGTTCGGCGTAGTTCCGGCGAAACCGAACTCGGCGCTGTTGCTGTCGAGTAGCGCGAGCATGTCGATAGAGTTCGCACCCCACCGGAAACGCGGGAGGACGCCGTCGCTTTGGAGGTTCAGTCCTGCGATCGTCTTCGACCAGGTGACATCGCCGGTCGCTGAGTCGATGGCAGCTAGTTGAAAGGCTCCAGTGTCCTGGAGAACGTCGCTCGATGCTGCGCTTGAACCCGCGAAACGAACGATCTCTTCATGGTAGATGAGTAGGCGCCAAGCTGCCTGACTCGTGTCTGCGGAAATGCTGAACACAAGGTCGTTGGAACGTGCCAACACACTGCCGGTGATGTCGCCAAACGCGTCAAAGCGCAGCAACGCGGTGGCAACGTCGGTTTGCGTCAGTGTCGTGGTCGCAAATGCTGGACCCATGACCGTCACTTGTCCGACGCTAAATGGAGCAAACGACGTGACGATTCCGCCTCCAGCCGCGGGCTCGATGTTCACGATCGACGCCTCGCCATCACCAGCCGGCGAGACATGGACGGATCGGGACCATGACTTTGCGTATTCACCCGGTCCAACACGGCGGACACGGCCGACGACGCCATAGGAACCCGACTCGGTGTACGAATCTGCTTCTACCCCAAGAGTTGCGGTGCTCAAGGTCGTCGCGCCACCGGCGGAGCCGGAGAAGAAGAGCGCCGATCCATCGTCGGCATACCGAAGCGCAGTATGAGCTGCCCACCCGCTTGGCATCACGGTTGGTGTTTGATGAAACTCTGAGCGGCCATGGTGGCTAAACTCTTCGATGACTGCCCCGTCCTCGTCAAAGATGACGACCGGGACGAAGCTCGCTTGCGTGCCAAGCGCTGGATCGTCATAGCTTCCGTCCTGCAGCCATCGGTCGAGGCCAGCGCTGTCGGTCAGCGTGTAGTCGCCGCGACCAACAACCGTGGCGGCGAATGCAAGTTCGTTGTCAGGCCCCGCAGCGAGAGACATCTGGCGCCGAAAATCCAATTCCGTCATAGCGGCCATGTTGGGATGGCTTCCAACGTAGTACCACCCCACGGTCCCCGTGGCGTTGATACGCAGCAGGATGTCGTTCACACCAGCGTTGTTGATACGCCAATTGGTCGCGTCCCCGAGTAAATCAACCTGATCGCGGAAAGTGCCCAAGACTGACATCGAGCCGTCGCTGTGCGTCACCGCAGCGCGGACCGCGACGTCGACTGCTGACGTTAGCAACGTGGTCTTGTTTCCAACCGCTCCAGTCGAATCGACGTCCAGTCGAAAGACCTCGACGGCGGCTCCCGCTGGCAGGGGGACTGTCTCGAGTATCCCCAGACCACTCTTGATGAGCTGGATTTCGCCGGTGCGATGCCCGAAGAGCGCCAGCTGTCCACCTGCGACTTCACGGAAGCTCGCGAAGTGGACATCGAAGTCCGACGCAATCCCCAAGTGAAAGTCATCCGTCAGTGGTTCGTTCACAAGCGTGCCCGTGCAGGTACCGTCATCGCCGCAGATGTCGTCCGTCGTACAGAGTTCGCCATCGTCGCAGGGCGTGCTCGGGGCCGGCTCGGTGTCGCAAACCCCCTCGATGCAGGCGGCGCGATAGCAAGAGGCTGGACCCTCGGGGCAGTCCGCGGCGGTCGAGCACTCGGCCGTGTCAACGGCGACGGTGTCGACGACATCGCCCGGCCCGACATCGCCGGGGTTCCCCGTGTCGTTCACGGCGTCTGGTGCCACGTCTTCCCAGCCGGTGTCACCAGCGCTTGTGTCGTCGTCTGCGGTATCGTCCACATCCGCTGTCGCGGTGTCTTCGAGCGGCGGCAAAGGCGGAAGTTCTTTGAAGCAACCGGTGACCAACAGAGCGGCAACAAACAAGAGCGTGGCGTTGGCAAGTCGCATAGATGTCTCCACATGTGGGCTGAAACGTACGTGAGACTGAGTCTTGAGGGTGCTGCGTCTCGGGTCAAGCACGGCTGCGGACCGCGAGCGGGCCGGACGGCCTTGACTTCCCATCAAGCGCGCCGCTATCTCGGAGCGTGCAGCCAGCACGTCGACCGACCGCAGGAGAGTCACCATGCGCACAGCCATGTCCGTTTTCTTTAGCGTCGCGATCTTTACGTCGGCATGTAGTGACGACGCAAAGCGGCCGATCAATGCAGCGTGCGACGCTAACGATGTCTGTGGCACCGGACTCTGCAACAGTGGTCGTTGCCTCGACCCTGCCAGCGACGATGATGGCGATGGCCTGATCAACGAGCTTGAGGACCTGCTGGGCTCGAGCGCCATCAGCGCCGACACCGACAACGACGGCATCGCTGACGGCGCCGAGGTCGATGGCTCTGTCAATCGGGACTCCGATGGCGACGGGGTGCCTGACATCCTAGAGTCCGTCGTCCTCGACGATGACGGGGACTGCCTCGCCAACGAGCTAGACGACTCGCCAGCGACCGACGCCGACATCAGCGCGATGAAAGCCAAGGTCTGTGCGCTCGAGGGCGTCTGCGGGGCTGGCCTC
>CALHXW010000130.1 GCA_938040325.1 uncultured bacterium
GGACTAGCCCCAAAACAAGCGCTCTTTCCTGCTGCGGCTTTGGCGATAGGGAACCGACGCTGCTGGCGTCTCAGCGACGTCTCACTGCGCCTCGACGTCGCGGAGGTCCGGCGGACACACAGCCAGGATCTCGATCCGGACGTCGCTTCGCGGGCGACACTGGCAGGCGAGGCGCTCGCTGTCGGTGAAGCGCTTGGCGTGCCGCTCGATGAGCTCAGCCTCTTCGCCACGGAGCTGCGTCATCTCGCCAGAGAGGACACGGACCCTGCAGGTGCCGCACTCGGCCTGGCCGCCGCACTTCTGGGGGATCAAGAGCTCCTCGAGCTCCGCGTGGGCTAACACGTTGAACTGGCGGTAGCCGTCGACGACACGTTCGGTGCCGTCGGGGAGTACCCACGTGAACCGGTAGCTTGGCTGCATGTTAGTCCTTGAGCGCGACGTGAGAGGATCGGCGAACCTGTCGGGAATGTGAAGCTCGAGTGCGAAGCCCGATAAGGCTCAGGAGCACCAGCAGCATGCCGACCGCTGGTGCTGCGCTGGGCGTCGCGGCCTCGCACGCGCAGCCACCGCCTCCGCCGCTCACCGGTGCGCAGTCCGCCGCGGGCACCGCAGCGACGAAGGGCTCGCCATCGGCGCACACGGTGTCACCAAGCGGATAGTTTTGAAGCGTCTGGGTGACAAGCGCGATGTCGTAGCAGCCGTCGAGCAGCAGATCGGTCTCGGCAACGGCTTGAGCGTCCTCGTCGCTCTCTCCAAAGAGCACCACCGGAATCACGCCGACGCCAATGACCTCCGGCCCGCATCGTGTGTTGCGAACCTCGTCGACCGTGAGCAGTCCGAGCTGGGGCGAGACATGGTCGTCGGGCAGGGCCGGAAAGATGACCGCTGTTCCGTCGGCACACTGGTCGCCTGAGCAACAGCTGCGTTCCTCACCGAGCAGCGCGCGCAGCTGAACCGACCCGCGCACGGGGGTCACGTCGAAGGCGTCGTCGTCGTTGGTGGAAAACTGAGACTCGACGGCCAGGAGGCCTCGGTCCTCCAGCTCGATCGTGTACGGAGCGTTTGGCTCAAGGCCGAAAGGCGAGTCCGCGACCCACTCGACCACATCGCCAAAGTTCGTCTTAAACAGCGTCTCAGAGCCCGCCACCTCAAGGCCGTCGGCGTTGACGACGAAGACGTGCAGGTCATCGGCGGGGGCGCCCGATAGCACCCTGATGCTCGAGCTGGTCGGGACGTTTCGCTCGAGGTTGGCGGGAAAGATCACCAGCTCGTCGGCGGCGACGCTGCAGATCGAGGGCGGTGGCGCATTCACGCAGCCGGCTGCACTGACCAGGGCGAGCGCGAGAGCGATACGGCTCGTCAAGCGGAACGGGGTCATCGCAGTCCCTTCGGCAGGCGCTCGAGCCCGGGCCGGTTCGAGCGCAGGCAGCGCGCCATGACGGCAAACGCTTGTTCCACCGCCACCGCGATTGGACGCTTCTGGGCGATCCCGACCGCCAGCGCACCATCGAACGCGGCGATGGCAAACGCGTCGTCGCTACCGAGCTGCAGCGGCTGCTTGGCGTGGATGCTGCGAACGCTTGCGCCCTCGTTGACCGCTGCTCGCCGGCCGCCGTCGCGGATAACAACCTGGGCGACACCGCGAGCGTGGAGCGCCAGTGCTGCCGACTCCGCTTCCGCGTGGCTCACCATTGCTCCACTGGCGAACGGGGCGCCCATCACGACCACGTCGATCTTGTCCAAGAGGCGGTCGAGCGCTGCTCGCGCAAGCTCAAATCGGTCGCCTTGCCAGTCCCCGCGGGTGAGCGTCATGTCGAAGACCGTCGTGGCGCCGGCGGCTCGAGCGCAGTCGAACGCGTGGGCGACGACCTCTTCAGCGCTCGGACCCAGCGCCAGGAAGTCGCCGCTGCTAAACGCGACGCGGGTCCACTCCCAAGGGATCGGGTCGACATCCGAAGGCACCATGCCCAGGCACGCTCCATCGGCTCGGTAGCGTAACGTCTCTGTCGCGTTGTCACGCTGGCCAACGAAGCGCAGCACGTTCCGGCCAGCGCTCTCATGGGTAAAGTCGAGATGGAGGCCGTGGGCGTCCCAGCTCTCCAAGAGCCACTCACCAAACGCATCGCCGGCGACACGGGTGACGAGGGCTGTGTCTGCGCCGAGGCGCGCGGCCTGGACGGCCACGAGGGCGCCGTGACCTGCTTGGCTTCGGCGGAATCGACCCGGCTCGGCGAGGCTCGCATCGGTCTCAAGCACGACTTCTGCTTGTCCAATGACGACCACTTCCAGGTCGCGGGGACCGGACTTCGGTTGGCGTGCAAACGTCATGGCGCCGATCGTACTCGATGGCACACGTGCGGGCTACCACTGGCCTCCGCTTGAGACGGAGGCCAACAGTTGGACCGAGTGGCGCCAGCGAGAAGGTTGTGGTGGCAAGACGCTGGCCTGAATGCACGCCGAAGCACGCAGAAGGTCAGCAACGAAGCCGCACCAACCTTACCCGTGGTGCACACGACGGGAGACTGTTGGTCGCGTCTGCAGGCTGCGGAGGTTCGCCCTTTCGCGGACGACAACGCCTTCGAAAGCGCTCGAGCATCGTCGAGTCCGGTTGTGCGCAGCGAGCGACGTCGCTGGTGACGGCATCGCGGAAGCCGCAGCCGGAGAGAGCGTTGTCGTAGTCTAGTCTAGTTCAGTAGGGAGTCGGGGGACGTTGCGCACTCGGCGCCACCAGCGGGAGCAGGCGCTCCTCCTCGGCGCGCATGACCGCGGCCTCGTCTGGCTCGGCGTGGTCGTGCCCAAGCAAGTGGCAGGTTCCATGGACCAGCAGAAAGAGCACGTTGTCGGCCAAGGACATGTCCGTGCCGGCGAGCTGCCTGGTGGCGGTCTCGATGCTGATGATCACGTCGCCAAGCGGGGACTCGTGGCTCGGCATCGGCATGCCCTCGTCCATCGCAAACGAGAGCACGTCAGTGGCCTTGTCCTCGTCGCGCCACTGACGATTGAGCTGCTGGATGGTTGCATCGTCGGTCAGCACGACCGACAGCTCGCGTCCCGCACACCCACATGCCTCAAGCAGCACATCGCCTGCCCGACCGCAGGCGGTTGCTAGCTCAGCTGTCACCTCCACGGTCGGCGCACCGCCGGGGCCGGCGCCTTGCACGGTGACGTCTGTCGGCATCACTCCTCCTCTTGGGGGGCGTCCTCGCTCATCTTCTTGGCCGCCTCGCGCCGCGCGTCGTCGCGGGCGTACGCGTTGACGATCCGCATCACGAGGGGGTGGCGCACGACGTCCTCCGCGGTGAACTCGCACAGCGCGATGCCGTTGACGTTGCGCAGGACGCGCTGAGCGTGAGCGAGGCCACTGCGGGAGCGGTCAGCCAGGTCGGTCTGAGTGATGTCGCCGGTCACGACAGTCTTGGTGTGATAGCCCAGCCGCGTCAGCAGCATGCGCATCTGCTCGCGGGTCGTGTTCTGTGCCTCGTCGAGGATGACGAACGCGTCGTTGAGCGTGCGGCCACGCATGAACGCCAGCGGGGCGACTTCGATGACCTGCTCGGCCATGAACTTCTGCACCCGGACCATGTCGAGCATGTCGTAGAGCGCGTCGTAGAGCGGTCGCAGGTAGGGGTTGACCTTCTCGGCCATGTCGCCGGGTAGAAACCCAAGCTTCTCGCCGGCTTCGACGGCCGGCCTGGTCAGGATGATGCGCTTGACCTCGTTCTTGACGAGGGCGCTGACGGCCATGGCCATGGCGAGGTAGGTCTTTCCTGTGCCGGCAGGGCCGATGCCAAAGGTCAGATCCTGGTTGCGGATCGCGTCGATGTAGACCTTTTGGCTGAGGTTTTTCGGCGCGATCCGACGCTTGCCGGAGGTCACAAAGACGGTGTCCATAAAGACGTCGGCCAGCCGGGTGCCGGCGCTCTTGCTGACGATGGCCAGCCCGCGGGGGATGTCGGTTGGGTAGACGGGGTGACCGCGGCGCACCAGCTCGTAGAACTGCTCGAGGGCGTCTTTCGCGACGGCGACATCGTGCGCTTCTCCCTCGACAACGATCTCGTTGCCGCGCGCGTTCACGGCGATACCGAGCCGCTTTTCGATGATCTTTAGGTGCTGGTCATTGGGTCCACAGAGACGCTGGAGTGCGTCTTGGTTGTCCAGTTGGAGTGTGACGCGTTCGCTCACGGCATCTCGCAGGTCGCTTTGGGGTTGGGGGACTCCCGGAGGGGGAGCGATCGGTGGAGAGCGTGTCTCAACAGTGGGAGCCTCGTCGCTGGCATGCCACGGGTCAAGCCGCGCTGCCCAAGAGCAACGGAATCAAGGCTCGCAGGTCGCCGAGGGGGCGGTAGCAATCGCTGACCTCACGGAGCGCGTCGGGCGCGTCGCCAACTGCGATCGCGTAGCCCGCCGCCTCTGCCCCAGCCACATCGTTGCGGCCGTTGCCGACAAACGCCACGCGAGCGATCGGCACGCTGCGCCGCTCAGCGATCGCTCGAACACCCGTGCCCTTGTCGGCCATGTCGTAGGGCGTTGGTCGGCCGTCGATGAGCGCGCCGTCGTCGTCGAACACCAGCTGGTTGATGTAGACCTCGTCGAGCAGCCCGGCCTCGAGGTGCTGGTCGATGGCCATGTGGACACCGCCAGAGAGCAGCGCGCGATGCACACCGGCGGCGCCAAGGGCCGTCAGGAGTGCTCCGGCACCTGGAACTGGCGAGAGCTCAGAGACGATGGCTGCGATGCTGTCGCGGGTCGCCCCAGCGGCCTGCAGAAGTGCCACGTCTCCGGCGAGCCAGTCGGGGTAGCTGATCGTTGCAGCGAGTCCGGCCTGCAGGAGCTCACGACGCGCTTGGGGGTCGCTGCCGAGCCGGGTGTGCAGGGTCTTCCAGATCGGCTCGTGATGCGCCACCAGCGTGCCGTCGAGGTCGAAGATGACGATGTCGAAGGGGCGCTCTGCCGTTGGCTTGAGCTCGCTCATCCTGGCGGCCACGAGAAGTCGCGACCGGCAAGCACGTGAAAGTGGAGGTGAAAGACCGACTGACCGGCGGGCGCGCCGCTGTTGCTGGCGACCCGGAAGTGCTCGTGGCCCGCCGCATTGGCGACAAGCCGACACACGCGCAAGAGGTGGCCGACGACCGCTTCGTCTTCCTCGGTCATCGTCCCGACGGCCACGATGGGCCGCTTCGGAATGACCAGCACGTGAAACGGTGCGACCGGGTTGATGTCGTTGAACGCGAGAGATACCTCGTCTTCGTGCACGATGGTCGCTGGAATCTCACGGTTGATGATCTTGTCGAAGATGGTGCTCATCGCTACTCCTCGGGGTCGTCGTCGTCAGGTTTGTCTTGGTGGTCGTCGTCGTCGTCGTCACGGGGCGCGTCTTCTTCTGGCGGCGCTTCCTCAGGCCCGGGCTCGGGCTCGGGCTCGTCGCCCTTAAACCGAGGGAGGTAAGGCGCGGCCGCGAGGTACTCCTGCTCAGTGATACGCTTGCGCTTGAGCATGACGCCAATGAGCTTTTTCACGTAGCGGTGGTACGAGTCGCTGACCCGCCCGCGGGTGAAGTGAGCGTAGTGCTTGCGTGGGCTTGGGATGATGCTCGATAGGTACATGCACTGCGCCAGGTTGAGCTCCGCAGGTGGCTTCCCGAAGAAGGTCTTAGACGCGTTTCCGATGCCGTAGATGCCGGGGCCAAACTCGATCGCGTTGAGATAGAGCGCCATGATCTCTTGCTTCGACAGCGACTTCTCAAGCTGCCAGGCAATGAAGAGCTCTTCGATCTTGCGCCCGGCTGTCTTGTGGAAGTCGAGGAAGAGGTTCTTCACCAGCTGCTGGGTCACCGTGCTGCCACCGCGGACGTAGCGCATCTCCTTGAGGTTGGTCTTGATCGACTCTTCGATGGCGAAGTACGCGATGCCGCGGTGCCGAAAGAAGCTGCCGTCCTCCGTGGTGGTGACAGCTTTGACCAGGTAGGGGTTGATGTCGGCGTAGTCGACCCAGCCTGACGTCATCGGGCCAACCGTCCGCTGGCCAATCGAGCCGTCCGACCGACGGATTCGGTACGTGAGCGCACGTCGAGCTTGGGCGAGGTCGAGCCGACGTCCCATCGACAGCAGCCGAAAGCCGTGCAGCTGCGGCCGCGAGTCGATCCGTAGGCCATCGATGTTGAGCGCCGGCAGGTGAATGTCGACGGGCCAGCTAAGGACGCCGTC
Organism: uncultured bacterium; assembly: GCA_938040325.1. Lineage (GTDB taxonomy): Bacteria > Myxococcota_A > UBA9042 > PHBI01 > PHBI01 > CALHXW01. The sequence continues at coordinate 6,204 of CALHXW010000130.1, forward strand.
GGCGCGCAGTCCCTCAAGGCGCGGGATGAGCTCCCGGGGCAACGCATCGATCACATCTTGGACCTGGGCGGACCGGAGGTTGAGGCGGAGATCAAGGGTCGGCGAGCGGCGAAAGCTGCTCAGCGTTGCGTCAACATCGATGGCGATGTTGCGGCGCCGGATGACGGTGTTGGTGAGCGCGATGGTCTCGGCGCCAGGGTCGATCGTTGCGTCGAGACTCAGGCCGACGTCTAGGTTGCGCATCGGCTCGCGCGCCACGGCCGGGAGGGCCAGCCGAAGTCCAGCAACGCTGAGGTCGCCGGTCACCTTGAGGCGTCCTGTCGCCTCGCTCCACGATGTCTTGAGCGACACGCCGTGGGCCAGGGCGCCGGGCTCGAGCGAGACGGAGGCAGGCAGCAGATCCGCCACGCGCCGGAGCGCAAACGAGGGAAGCTGAATGTCGGCATCGAAGGCTGCGCCACCAGGCTGCACGCGGACAGAGAGCCGGGTTGGCTTGTCGCTTCCGTCTTGGCTGACGTAGGCGCTCGACAGCTCCACGCCGCCGTCGATGCGTCGACCGCGAACACTGAGCTTGTCGATCGGGAGCTCCTCGCCCGCGAGCGTCAGGTACACGGACCCGTCGTCCAGCTGCACGTCGTTGAGCGGGAACCGAGCGAGCAGCGACCCGACGTGTTTGGCGAGGCGTTGAGTCCTTGCGGCTGTGGCGTCGCCAAGCTTCGTGAGCGTTCCGCGCAGGCTGCTGGTTTCAGGAACCTCCCAACCCTGAGCGGTCTGGAGCTCCTGGCTAGCTGCACGTGCCGCATCGACCAACACGCTCAGTGGCGTCTCGGCGCCGGCGCTGCCTCCAACGCTGCCCGCAGCGAGCCGCACCGGGAGGAGGTCCATGAAGTTGTGCCGACCGTCGCGCTCGACGGTGAGCAGCACCCGTGGCTTGGCCACGTGGAGTCGTTCGATGCTGTTGAGCAACGCCGCAGCGAGGCTCCCCCCCGTGCGCTCGGCCTCGGCAAGCGCCGCTGCGCGCAAGGTGAGGGGCTCGGGCTCGAGTCGCAGCATGTCGATCTCGACGGCAGCGCCTACCGTCGCGCCGTCCGAGCCCATAGGCACCGAGAGCTGAATGTCGGTGAGAACAACGCCGTCGGGGCTCCACGCGACCGCACCAATCCCGACGACTCGCTTTCCAAGGTAGAAGCGAAGTGGGCGGTCGAAGCGGGCCTCGAAGCGCTCGACACCGCCGCTCCGCGAGCCGCTCGCCGAGAACGTGACGCCGTGGCCGGGGTCGAGCGAGGTCTCCGCGAATCGCAAGGTGAGGGCGAGGCTCTCGTTGTCTGCGTCGTCGGGCGGCTCGAGCGTCAGGTCTGCACCGCTGAGTGTCACCGACTCGGGAAGCGTCAGCCCGAGTCGCCGGGCGGCGGGCGGGACGGTCACCATCACCGACAGGTCCTTGACGTGGACCTCAGGCGGTGTCGGATCGAGGTACTTGAGGACACCACTGGCGCCGCCAGAGGTCTTGCCCTTGGGCGTGTCGCTCGGGCGGATCATCTCCAGCATCGTCCGCACAAGCCGCTTCGCTGGGTTGGTGGCGTTTGGGCGGTCACGGAGGTCAGCCCGCACGCCCGTCAAGCTCACCTCATCCACTCGCAGCTTGCGATCAAAGACCGAGACGTCGGCTTCGATCTCGGCACGGTCGATGGTGACGACGGGTGGGGCACCGGCCGCCGTGTCCACCACGGAGAGCCCGCTGACGCTCATGTCGCCGTCCCACGTCCACGTCAGGGACTCAGTGGCAAGCTCGACGCCAAGCCGGCGCTCGACCTTGTCGACGACCTGAAGTCCTGTTCGCTCGACCATCGCAGGCAACCCAAGCGCCACACCGAGAGCAGCTCCCAAGAGCGCTACGATGAGCAAGCCTAGGACGGTCAGAAACCGCTTCACGGCATCGGGCCTGGGATGAAGCGACTACTGGGAAGGTGCTGACGTTGTGCCTGTGTCGACAGAACCCCAATCGGTGGGCCCCCGACAACCGCTTCGCGCCCGCGTTCTTCAGCGAAGCGGGTCAAGGGACGCGGGTCCTTTCCGACATGCTTCTTCCTTAGAGTCGGTGACTTCGACAGGACGGTGTCGCTCGACCCGCGTTGAGCACCCTCTCACGCTAGAACCGCCACGCGGTCCGAGCATCAGTCAGCTGCGAGCAGCGTGCGACCTATGCTACTCGAACGACTTCGAGCCGGCAGTGATGGCCGTGACCACGATGAGTCCGGTCACGATCGCGACGCCGCCCACGATGAGCAGAATGGTCTGGGTCTCGCTAAAGAGGTCGACTTCGTAGTTCTTCAGCTCGCCGATGGCCAGCAGGGTGTCGCGGTCCGAAGCGACCAGCTGGCTCGGCGTCATCTTGAAGTTGTACGCCGTGATGGGGTAGCGACGGCCACCCTCGGAGCGCACGAAGATGGGCGTGTCGCGGTCAACGACCAGCTCTTCACCGCTCTTGACCTTCACGGTCAGCGGAATCTCTTCCGATGCCTGCAGGCGCGAGAACTCTTCCTGTGTCAGCTGGTAGGTGTTGAAGCACCCGCCGAGCACGAAGACACAGAGAAACATCGCTGCAGAGAACAGCGAAATGGAACTGAAGAAACGCGGGGTTTGATGCATTCAGGAGCCTCGTAAAGCCTCAGTCGGAGCGGCGCGACTGTAGCAGGCGGTTAGAGATGGGGCTACCTCGAATTGTGACCCCGCCGAAGAGGGGAGAGCGGCTGGATAGGACCGCGGCGAGGTAGCGGGTTGAGTGAGCGGCCACGCCGTCCACGGCGCCGCGGACGGGGGTGAGGGTTAGGCGCGCTCGATCGCGACGGTCACGTTCCCTTCCAGCTCGAAGCTGACCTGCTCGAGCGGCGTCCCAGATTCCGAACCGAGGGAGACCTCGTCGGCGAGGGTCTCTTGGGCCAGCGCGGTCTGGTGAGTCTTGCACGCTTGCAGCACGCTCTCCGACGCCACGACCGACACGCGGATGCGGTCGGTGTAGTCGAGGTTGGCCTGCTTGCGTAGGGTCTGAACTCGGCTCAAGACCTCACGATAGCGGCCCTCAGCGATGAGCTCGTCGTCGAGGTTGGTGTCGAGAATGACCACGCCGGCACGACCGCTTGCAGCCGCGTAGCCCTCGCGCGCAATGACCGCGACCTGGACATGCTCGGTGGTCAGCGTCGCCACCTCGCCGTCAGCGAGCGCGAGCTCGAAGCGGCCATGTTCGTTGAGCGCGGCGAGGACCTCGTTGGGGTCGGCAGCGTCGAGAGCCTTACGCACGACCGGCATGCGCTTGCCGAAGACCGGGCCAAGCGCCCGGTAGTTCGGCTTGACCGACAGATCGACAAGCTCCTTGGCGGCTTCGATAAACACCACGTCTTTGACGTTGAGCTCGTCTTTGATGAGGGCTTGGTGCGCAGCAACGCCCGCAGCAAGCTCGCGCTCGGCCAGCACGACCTGCACGCGCCGCAGCGGCTGGCGGACCTTGAGCTTGTGGGTCGCCCGGGTCTGTTGGCCAACGCTAACCACATCGCGCACGACCTGCATCTCGGCAGAGAGCGAGCGGTCGACAGCCTGCGCGTCCACGGTCGGCCAGTCGCAGAGGTGGACCGACTCGGGGGCGCTGCTGTCGACGGTACGCACGAGGTTTTGGTAGAGGCGCTCGGTGATGAAGGGCACGAACGGCGCTGTCATCTTGGTGATCGTGACCAGCACTTCGTAGAGGGTGTGGAACGCATCCCACTTGTCCTGACCATCCCCTGGCGCCCAGAACCGGCTGCGGCTTCGGCGCACGTACCAGTTGGACAGGGCGTCGGCGAGGGCGATGATGCGCTGCGAGGCGTCGTAGAGGAGAAAGCCATCCATCCGCTCGGTGACTTCGGTGAGCGCCAGCTGCGTCTCGCTGAGGATCCAACGGTCGAGCAGTGCGCGCTCTGCGACCGGGCGCTTGGCCGTCGTGGCCGGGTTGAAGCCGTCGATGCGCGCGTAGATCACAAAGAAGCTGTAGACGTTGTAGACCTTGACCAAGAACTCCTGTTGGCCCTGCCGAACGGCTTCCGGGCTATACCGAGTGTTGGATTGGGGCGGGTTGGCGGCGTAGAAGTACCAGCGCATGGCGTCGGCGCCGTCGCTCTCGAGGATCGCGTCTGGCGGGGTGTAGTTGCCCTTGGACTTCGACTCCTTCTTGCCGGTCTTGTCGCAGACGTGGCCGAGAACGATGCAGTTCTTGTAGGGGTGGGGAAACGCTTTGTCCTCAAAGAGCAGGCTCGAGACCATGAGGAGGCTGTAGTACCAGCCGCGGGTCTGGTCGATGCCCTCACTGATGAAGTCCGCCGGCCAGGCACTGTCGAGCTTGTCGCTGTTCTGGTGAGGCCAGCCCCACTGGGCGAACGGCATGCAGCCCGAGTCAAACCAGCAGTCGATGACCTCGGTCACGCGGGTCATGGTGCCGCTGCACGCGCTGCACGGGAACGTGACCTCGTCGACCCAGGGCTTGTGGACCGCGAGGTGCTCCGAGAGGCTTGGGTCTTGCGCTTGGGCCGCCTTGAAGTGGTCGAAGGCGTGCGGGTTTCGCTCGGTGATCTCGGCCACCGACGCAGGTGCTTCTTGGGTCGCGCAGCTCTCACAGGTCCAGATGTTGAGTGGTGTGCCCCAAAAACGCTCACGCGAGAGCGCCCAGTCGACGTTGTTGGCCAGGAAGTCGCCGAAGCGACCATCCTTGATATGAGGCGGGAACCAGCCGATTTTCTGGTTGTTTTCGATCGCTCGATCAATGCGTTCGGTCGTGCGGATGAACCACGCCGGCCGCGCGTACTGGATGAGCGGATCCTCATCGGCCCGCCAGCAGAACGGGTAGTCGTGGCGGTAGACTTCCTCTTTGAAGAGCAGGTCCCGACGCCGAAGGTCTCGGATGATGTCTCGGTCAGCTTCTTTACAAAAGCGGCCCGCAAAGTCGGTGACCTCGTCGGTGAAGCAGCCGTCGGGCTTGACCAGCTGAAGAATGCCGATCCCTTTGTCCTTAGCTGCCTTGTAGTCGTCTTCGCCGAACGCAGGAGCGACGTGGACGAGGCCGGTAGCCGCAATCTCGACGAAGTCGGCGGTGATGACCTCGCGGAACTTGCCAGACTCGGGAGTGGCGTACTCGAAGACGCCGCGGTAGCGCGTGCCAGCGAGCTCAGCGCCCGTCTTCGTGCCCACAACCTCGTAGGTGTCTTCGCCAAGGACCTTGTCCAGCAGCGCCTCGGCAACGACGTAGGTCTGCCCGTCCTTGAGAGCGAATGCGTAGGTGGCGCTCTCCTTGACGGCCAGCGCGCAGTTCGAGGGCAGGGTCCACGGGGTCGTGGTCCAGCCGAGGAAGTAGGTGCCAGGCTCGTCGATAAGCTCGAACTTCACCGTGACCGACGGGTCATCGACCGTCTTGTAGCCAAGGCCAACCTCTGCGGAGCTCAGCGCGGTCCCGCCCTGCGGCCACCACCAGACGACCTTGTGTCCTTTGTAGAGCAGCCCCTTCTTAAAGAGCTCGCTCAGCGCCCACCACACTGACTCGACATACGACTTGTGGAAGGTGACGTAGGCATCGTCGAGGTCGACCCAGAAGCCGATGCGCTCGGTCAGGGACTCCCAGACGTCGGTGTAGCGAAAGACGGACTCGATGCACTTCTGGGTGAAGGCCTCCACGCCGTACTCTTCGATGGCAGCCTTGCCGTGGATCCCGAGCTCGCGCTCCACCGCGACCTCCACGGGCAGGCCGTGAGTGTCCCAGCCCGCCTTTCGGGGCACGTGGTAGCCGCGCATGGTCTTGTACCGCGGGAAGAGGTCTTTGATGACGCGCGTGAGCACGTGCCCGTTGTGGGGCGTGCCGTTCGCGGTCGGCGGCCCCTCAAAGAACACGAAGCTGTCGGCGCCCTCGCGCAGGCTCATCGACTTCTCGAAGATGCCCGCGTCCTTCCAGAACGCCAGGATCTCTTTTTCGCCAGCAGGGAAGTCGAGACGCTGTGGAACCTTGTCGAACATGGGAGCCCTCCGAAATGAGGGCGCGAGCATAGCGGTGCCCGCAGGACAGTCAACGCTGGCGGCGATCGACACGTGATTGCGACCACGTGGAGGCCGCAATCCGCGCCGTGCATGCTAGTCTAGCCTCCATGGCTCGACACCCGTTCATTGCGCTCTGTAGCCTTCTTGTCGTCGGCAGTGGCTGTGCTCTGGTGAACTCTTACGATGGCCTCAAGGACGGGGACCGCCCTCGGGTTGTGCGGGCGACGGACGAGGCCAAGCGCCGCGACGCTGCCTCCGATCGCGGCTTCATCGTCGCCCGCGCTGACACCGCCGGGGCCGAGGCGACGCGCTTTGACAGCTACCTAATTGTCGGCCTCGGTCTCGCGTACGCGCCCACAGAAGACGTCCAGGTCAGCTTCATCACGACGTTGCCAGGGGCGCTCAACGATGTCGTTACGTCGTTTGCCCAGTTTCGCTATGTCGTGGCGCGGAGTGACCGGATCGTGGTTGCTCTGAGGGCCAACATCGACGGGATCGTTGGCGCCGGTTCTGAGACCGGCTGGTCCATGACCGCGGGCGCTCTTGTCGACCTCTACCTCGACCCGAAGGGCGCGCTCGGACTGCACGTTGGCGTCTCTGCCGGTGCGGTCGATGGCAGCGCCGTGCTGGGCAGTGCCGTGTTTGCGGGCGGCGGCTACGTCACCTGGCAGGCCGGGGTTAGCTGGCGCATTCTGACTGCGCTCAAGGTGATCGCGGACGCTTGGGTCCCGTCGGGGGCGACCCTCGACAGCCCGGGAACCTTTCAACCCGCGCCGTTCGCGCTCTTTGGCTACGGCTTGCGCTTCTTTGGCGACAGCGTCTCGGTCGACGTCGGCTTGCTTGCGGGGGCAGGCGACACCGAACTCAACGACGGCGCCGGCGCGTTCTTCGTGGCGTTTTCGACGCGGCTATAAGGCGGCTATGGCTGCGGCTCGGGCTCGTCCTCAAAGAGCGCGTCGATGTCTTCGGGCGTGCACTTGAAGTCGGGTGACATGAACGCTAGCAGCTGAGCTTGGATGTCCTCCGGTGCATCGGTCGTGCCGGCGAAGAAGACGCCGCCGCCTTCGATGGCGATGTCTTGAGACTTATCCGTCGGCGCGCCCACGGAGAGTCCGATCACGCTTGTGCGGATCGACACCGGCGAGCCATCGGCGGCCCCGAGCGCATTGAACCCGCCGCTGACGCCCACCGGAATCTCGGTCGAGCCGCCGGGCAGCAGGCACTGGCCGCTCTGACACGTGGCCCCGCCACGGCAGTCCTCATGCACCACGCAGTCGAGGCCGTACGCGAGCCGCTTCGCTTGGACCGCGGGGTTGAAGAACTCTGTTGTCGTCCCGTAGGTGGTCTCGAGTCCGTCGGTGAAGACGATGATGAAGTTGTCACGGCACTCGCGGTAGGGGTCGATGCAGCGGTTATCTGCACAGACGTAGCCTGTCGACGCGCAGTCGAGGTCTCGCTCACAGACCTTGCCGTCGACCTGGACGAAGCGCCGAAAGTACTCCCCTGCATAGAACAGGCTCTTGCCGAGCGGCGTTGCGCTGTTGGCCCGCAGCTCGTTGTTGGCGTGGGTGAAGCACACGCTGGCACCATCAAACGTGCCGCAGCCGCCGCTCTGGCAGTCGGCGTCTACCGTGCAGGCGGTGTCGGTGGCCTTCACGGTCTCCTTGAAGTCCGTCCACTCCGTGATGTCGTCGGTGTTGGATGCGTCCGCCCGCGTCGGGAACGGGACCAGAATCGACTCGCCGCGGTTGTCGTCGAACCAGCCCCCAGCCTCGGTCTGCCGGCTGTCGTCGTCGTCGGTCATCGTCAGCGACGACGCGTAGAACCCGGCGCTGCAGTTAGGCGAGAGCGTGCCGAGTGCCTCTTTCTGCGGGAAGGCCTGCAGGGCGAACTGAGCGAAGCTGCCGACGGCGTCCTCGACCACCGTCGTGAACAGGACCTTGGCAAGCCCGAAGAGCGTGATGGGATCATCCGCTGGCTCGCAAGCGGGAAACCCGTCCAGGCAGGGGCCGGCCTGGGGGCCGCACTGGGCGAGGTCGAGGCCTGCGAACTCCGACGCGTGATACTTCATCATCGAGCCGGACGTGTCGAAGAGCACCAGCACGTTGTGGCGGATCGGCTGGCATGCCCCCTGGTAACACGCTCGGCCAGGTGTGCAGCGGATGATTTCCTCTTGCGTGCCGGTAGCGTTGCACTGCTTGACGCGGCCGCGGAAGCACGTCGACTCGTTGGCGTCACAGACCTCAGGCAGGCACTCGACATCGGTCGCGCTGCCCGCTTCGGGGACACAGACGAGGTTGTTCTCGCAGTCGTCACGCTCGAAGAACCCGCCGCTCACCAGCTCGCCGACGCCGGTCGCGACGGGCGGAAGGCAGATCTCACGCCGGTTGTCGTCGGTGCATCGCTCGGTCCGGGCCACGCAGTCGACACAGATGAAGGCCGTGGTCTCGCAGAAGGTGCCGTCCGGGCAGTCCGACGCGCCGAAGTCGTCGGCTCGGGCATCGCAGACGGTGTAGCCGCCACCCACGTCGGGCAGCCCAGAGCCGTCGTCGTCATCCGCAGTGTCGGTGCTCGTGTCGCGCTTGGTGTCGGGCCCTGCCGAAGGGAGTTCGCCGACGGTGCAGCCAGCAATAAACAGGCAGGTCACGACCAGTGGGAGTGTTTTCAAGGGCGGCCTCGTGGGGACGGAGGTGAGCGGACGGCCAAGAGAGCCGCCGCTGCAGACTATGAACGCGGCGAGGGTCGACTCAACTCCCGAGTTTCCGCTCGGCTGTGTGAACGCGCTCGCGGCCGCTCGAGCCTTCGCGGCTTAGGGCGCGAGGTACGGACCGATGTCGAGGCTCTCGCCGTTTGCGTCTGCCCCGAGGGTGGCGAGGAGCCGAGCGAACCCGGCACCCACCTGGTCGGCGGTGGGATGCTCGGACGTGTCCCCGCCCTCCATGGCGGCCGAGAGCATCTCGGTCTGGACCATGCCGGGCGCAATCGCGATGCTGGTGAGGCCTTGCTCGCCGTGCTCGACCGCGGCGAGGCGCGCGAGCCCCTCGACGGCGTGCTTCGACGCGCAGTAGGCGCCAAAGCGGGGCAGGGCAAAGCGCCCAAGACCGCTCGACATCCACAGGACCTGACCGCCGCTAGCGAGCAGCAGCGGCAGCGCGGCCGAGAAGAGTCGGGCTTGCGAGGTGACGTTGACGCGCATGACGTGGTCGAACTCGTCAAAGTCGGAGCCTTCGAGCGGGCCCATCGTGCCGAGCATGCCGGCGTTGAGAATCAGCGCGTCGAGGCCGCCGAGAGAGGCGGTTGCAGCGCTTGCGAGCTGCTCGCCAAGAGCGTGATCGGTGAGGTCGCCTGTGACGCCGATGAGTGCCGCGCCTGGATCGGACTGGCTCGCAGCGACCGCCGCAACGGTGGCTTCAACCTTTTCTGCGGTCCGCGCTTGGACCAGGACGCTGGCCCCCGCCGCTGCGACGGCGCGGGCGATCCCGAGACCGATGCCGCGGTTGGCGCCAGTGATGGCGACGCGCTTGCCTGCGAGTGTGGTCGGTGTGAGTTCGATCGTGTGTGTGTCTGTCATGGAGGGTGCTATACCACGGCCTGCCTTGCGAGGAAGCGTGGAAGCGGCAGCTCGGATGTCACCGGCGGCGACGTGCATGCAGGCATGATGGAGGAACGGGATGGAGTCGACAACGCCGCATCGGCCAGAGAGGGCAACACTCGAGCGGGCGATCGCGCACCTCGTTCGACTGGTCGACGTCGACAGCACGTCCGGACGCGAGGCGGCCGGCGTGGACATGGCCGAGCGAATCGTGTCCGAGCTCGGGCTGGCCTGCCGACGGATGCCGGTCGAAGAAGGGCGCGACAACCTGCTCGTCGGCAGCGCCGCGCCGGCGCTCGTCTTGTGCACGCACCTCGACACCGTCCCGCCCTTTATCCCCGCGTCGCGCGACGGTGACGTCGTGCACGGCCGCGGGAGTGCCGACGCAAAGGGGATTGCGGTCGCGATGCTCTATGCGCTTACCGATCTCAAGGCTCGGAAACCCGAGCTCGCGGCCCGTGTCGGCGTGTGGCTGGTGGTTGGTGAAGAGACCGACCACGCTGGCGCCCACGCCGCCGCCGAGAGCGACCTGCGGCCCGAGTGGATCATCCTCGGTGAGCCCTGCGGCACATCGCCGACACTCGGGCAGAAGGGGATGCTCAAGCTCAACCTCGAGGCTGTGGGCACTGCCGGACACTCCGCGTACCCCGACGTCGGCCAGAGCGCGATCCATCGGCTCCTCGATGCGCTCGCGGCGATCCGAGACACCCCACTGCCGGGCTCCGAGGCACTCGGCGAGACGACGGTCAACGTTGGCGAGCTCGCCGGCGGACTCGCGCCGAACGTGATCGCGCCGAGTGCCAGCGCGACCATCATGTGTCGCTGCGCGGCCGCCGTGGACGACATCTTGAACGCGATCACCGCTCGGCTTCCCGAGGGCGTCACAGCCAGCGAGTTCGGTCGCCAAGAGCCGCTGCGCTTCGAAGGCGTTGGGGCGTTGGCGCGAGGAGCTGCCGTTCCGTTCAACACCGACGGCGGTATCCTGTCGTCGCTCGGCGCCAAGCTTGTGCTCTTTGGCCCGGGCGACATGCGCTGCGCCCACTCCGACCGCGAGCACCTCACGGCGGTCGACCTTGCGGCTGGCATCGCAGCGTATGCCGAGGCGGTTGAGACGCTGCTCGGCGACGCCGTCTAAGCGCAACAATATCGAGCGCTCGGCGCGGAACGTCAGGACCCCGCAAGCGAAGGATTCACGCGGGCCTTCCGTGTGTACGAGCTAGGCTGCCGCCAACGTCCTGAATCGCGAACCTTTCAAGGAGGGCTGGCATCGCTATACTCACGCCGCCGTACACGTTACCTCGACGAAACTTCGATCGACTGGGCCCGACGCACACACAGATGCAAGGGCCCGAGTGACGGCTCCGTTGCACGGACAAGGACACCTGATGCTCACGCTCCTGCCCACGCCAATGCGTTCATCGCTCCGCACGCCAGCCGCGCTGGTCCTCGCCTCGCTGATCGCGCTCGTCGCGACACCGAGCTGCGTCGACTCTGCCATCACGCGCTTTGTCAGTGATGTCGAGCCGATCGACGCCGACGCGGTGCCTGACATCGCCGATGACATCCTGGTGCCCGACGGCAGCGAGGTCATCGACGCTGACTGCAGCGAAGACAGCGACTGCCTGAGCGTCCTGGGCGAGCTGACGGCGTGCCAAGTGCCGGTGTGCAATCGTGACGCGGGCACGTGTGTCGCAGGCATCAAGCCCGACTGCTGCGAGACCGCCGACGACTGCGGCACGTCTGACTCGCCGTGTATCGAGCTCCAGTGCCCGGTCCCGGGCGGCCAGTGCGAGCCCGTCGACACCTGTCCGCCTTGTCAGGTCGACAGCGACTGCGAGGCGCAAGCCCCCGACTGCAGCCAGGGTCGCTGCAGCGAGGGTACGTGCGTCTTCGAGACGCTGCCCACGTGCTGCTTGACCTCTGACGAGTGCGACGACGCTGACCCATGCACCAACAACATCTGCGGCGACGGCGGAATCTGCATCTACCTCGACGCGCCGACCAATGGCTGCTGCATCACGCCGCCCGTGATCGAGACCACGTTCACGCCACCGCCGGCCCTCCAGCTCATCGGCAACTCCGCCACGCACGACTGGCAGGTCATTCGGACCGCGTTCACGCCGTCACCTCCCGAGGCCCTCTACATGGGCAATCCAGAGACCTTCACCGTCTCGGTTGGCGGCAGCGACGACATCCGCGAGAACGTCGTGTTCGAGCTGGGCAACGTCGCGGCCGGCACCGACGTCGAGGTGAAGTTCCAGATGTACATCGACCTGCGCGAGGATCCTGCCGTCGATGAGGTCCGCGTCTTCCTGACCAACGGCAGCAACGAGACCCGCTTCGTCTACACCAAAGACGAGGCGCCGATCCGCGAGTGGCATGCGGTCAAGCGCACGGTGACGATGACCACCGGTGGCCCGAACGTTCAGCTCATCATCAACTACCGCTCCAACGACACGCCTGACGCCGACGTTGGCTTCGGCGTCCTGGTCGACGACCTCACGGTGCGCAAGGACTGCGGTGGGGATGTCGAGTGCGTCAACGACAGCCAGTGCCAGGTGGATTCGCCCTGCTTCGAAGGCTTCTGCGACCCCAACGGTGAGTGCAGCGTGGTTCCCCTGGCGGACTGCTGCGAGGACAACAGCGACTGCGCCGACGACACCTGCCTGCAAGGCGTCTGCGACGACAACCAGTGTCGCCAGATTCCGATCGATGGCTGCTGCGCCGACGACAGCGACTGCCCGACGCTCGACAGCTGCCAGGGACGCTTCACCTGCGATAGTGGCCAGTGCATCTTCGACCCGTCCGAGATCACCTGCGACGACAACAACGTCTGCACCTCCGACACGTGCCAAAACGGCGGCTGCGTCTTCACGCCTATCGCGGGATGCGGGGGCGACTGCGTCGAGGACATCGCTGAGTTCAGCTTCGAGGGCAGCGATGAAGGCTGGACCTTCGACGACCCGGTCGACGACTTCGGGTGGCGCCGCGTCACCATCGACATCCCCGGCCAGCCTCAGGCCCTCTACTTCGGCAACCCGTTTGACGGGCCCACCGGCGACCCGGGCTTCCCGCTTGAGTCCGCCGCCACGTCCGCACCGCTGACCATCTCGCCGCTGGCGTCGAGCGTCGAGATCGACTTCCAGCTCTTCCTCGGCTTCAACAACTTCCTGCCGACCGACGACTTCCGGCTTGAGGCGCAGACCACCACGGGGCTGACGCTGACCTTGTGGACGCTGCCGCCGAACACAGCGGCCAACCAGCCGGTGAACATCACCGTCGACGCAAGCGCCCTCATTGGCGCCACCTTCCAGCTCCGCTTCGTCTATGCCTCGCTCGACAACATCGCCGTTGACGGCTTCGGGCTGCTCATCGACGACGTCGAGATCTCTGCTGCGTGTGACGGCGGTGTGTGCCAGACGGCCGCCGACTGCGGCCCTGGAACAGCGTGTAGCAGCCCGTTCTGCCAGGGTGGCGCGTGCGGGTTTGCCCCGACGCCGTGTGACGATGATGACCCGTGCACCCAAGATGTCTGCGACAACGCGGCGGGCGGCTGTCTGTTCATTCCCATTCCGGGGTGCGGCGGTTGCCAGAGCGCCGCGGAGTGCGACGACGGTCAGCCGTGTACTGAGGATATCTGCGGAGCCAGTGGCAACTGCCAGAACATTCCGATCGCTGGGTGTGGCGGTTGCGCGTCGGATGCGGCCTGTGACGATGGCAACATCTGCACGATCAACCGCTGCGACCTGCCGACGGGGCTGTGCGAGGCCGACGTCGTGCCGAACTGTTGCGCAAGCGACATCGACTGCGCTGATAACAACGCGTGCACCGACGACGTTTGCCTCCCCGGCATCGGGATCTGCGCCAACCTCGTCGAGCCCGGCTGCTGCACCACGGGGGCCGACTGCAACGACGGCGATCCCTGTACTGCTGACCTGTGCGGCGGCAATGGCGAGTGCGCCAACCCCTTCGACCCGAGCATTGCTGGCTGTGAGCCTGAGTGCCAGTTCAACTTCCAGTGCCAAGACGGCGACCCGTGCACCGATGACTCCTGCACGCAGGGGGTGTGCGAGAACGTCGAAGACCCCAACAACCCGGGGTGTGGTGTCGACTGTCAGTTCAACTTCCAGTGTCAGGACGGCGATCCATGCACCGACGACGCGTGTCAGGGCGGCACGTGCGTCAACACACCCGACCCGAACAACCCGGGCTGCAACGGCAACTGCCAGTTCAACTTCCAGTGTCAGGACGGTGACCCGTGCACCGACAACATCTGCGACAACGGGCAGTGCCTCAACCCGTTCGACCCGAACAATCCTGGCTGCAACGGCAACTGCCAGTTCAACTTCCAGTGTCAGGACGGCGATCCGTGCACCGACGACAGCTGTGATGGCGGCCAGTGCGAGAACGTGTTCGATCCCAACAACCCGGGCTGCAACATCGAGTGCCAGGGTGACGACGAGTGCGACGACGGTGACAACTGCACCAACGACATCTGCACGCCGGATGGCGAGTGCGTCAGCTTCCCCGAGCCTGGCTTGCCTGGCTGCGCGACGTGCCAGGGTGACGACGACTGCGTCGACATGGACGTGTGTACGGCCGACTCCTGCTTCAACGGCCAGTGCGTCAACATCCCCGACCCGAGCTTGCCGGGGTGCGGAGGCGGGTGCACGACAGCGGCCGACTGCGCGGATGGCGCGAGCTGCACCGAAGACATCTGCATCGCTGATGGCACGTGCTTCAACCCACCGATTCCAGGCTGCTGCACGGTCGACAGCGACTGCCAGACGACGAACGTGTGTGAGGTCGGATTCTGCGGCGCAGGCGGCGTCTGCGGCACCCAGCCGAGCACTGCGCCCGAGTGCACATGCGAGGGCGGCTGCAACGACAACAACGCCTGCACCCAAGACATCTGTGCGCCTGGCCAGGGCTGCCTCAACCAGCCTATCGAGGGCTGCTGCAACAACGACGCGATGTGCTCGGACAACGATCCTTGCACCTTCGAGAACTGCTTCGAGAACGTGTGCGTCTTCACGCCGATCCCGATCCCCGGCTGCAACGGTCCGCCGTGCAACACGGATGCGGAGTGCCAGGACGGCAACCCCTGCACGACCAACTTCTGTGGCCTCAACGGCACCTGCGCAGAGAACCTCATCCCGGGCTGCTGCGGCAGCGACAGTGACTGCTCCGACGATGACCTGTGCACCATCGATACCTGCCTCGAGGATCAGGGCGTCTGCTTCAACACGCCCGACCCGTGCAACGACCTCGACCCGTGCACGATCGACGCGTGCGACCCCGACGTTGGCTGCACCAACACGCCCGACCCCACATGCTGCACCGCTGACGCGGACTGCCCGACGCCCGTCGAGTGCGAGGTCGGCAGCTGCGTTCAAGGTCAGTGCTTCTTCACGCCCGACCCCGACTGCTGTGCGAGCGACCTCGACTGCGTCGACCCGCTCTGTGGTCTGGGCGAGTGCAACAACGGCGAGTGCAGCTTCGGCAACTGCTGCGAGGTCGGGCCGAGCGGCGTGCCTTGTGACGACGGCAACGCCTGCACCCAGGACATCTGCGGCGCGAGCGGCAACTGCAACAACACCCCCATCGCTGGCTGCTGCACCCAAGACAGCGAGTGCGGCCCGCCAGGCGACTGCGAGACCGTCAGCTGCGACACCGCGACCAACGCCTGCGTGACGGCGGTGGACCCCGATTGCTGTGAGCCTGAGAACTTCTTCTGGTTCACCTTTGAGGCCAACAGCCTCGCGGCTTGGACCATCAGCACGACCCCGGCGAACTCGTCGTCGACGTGGTCGATCACCGACAATCGGTCCAACGAGGGGACCTTCTCGCTCTACGCCGGCGATCCCGACCTGCAGACCTACGAAGGGGACACCGAGCACGTCATCACGTCACCGGCAGTCGCGTTGCCTCAGGCCATCGGCGTGTCGCTGACCTTCGACATCTTCCTCGACAACGAGATCAACTTCGACGACGTGACCATCGAGGTCATCCAGCCCGGTGCGCCACCGGTGACGGTCTGGGACGACAGCTCCGTGCCAGGCAACCAGCGGCAGCAGTGGATCGAGGCGCTTGCCAACCTCACGCCATGGGCGGGACAGACGGTTCAGCTGCGCTTCTCGCTGGTCAGTGACTTCATCATCGAAAACGAAGGCGTCTACATCGACGACCTCCGCTTCAACACGACGTGTGAGGCGATCACGAGCTGCAACAACAACTTCGAGTGCAACGACAACGACGCCTGCACCGCCAACAGCTGCGTCGCTGGCGTCTGCCAGGCGGTCGAGGTTCCGGGGTGCTGCAAGTCCGACACGGAGTGTGACGACAACTACGCGTGCAGCGTCGACAGCTGCAACAACGGCACGTGCGTCAACGCGCTCATCGCCGGTTGCTGCGTGGACAGCGCCGAGTGCGATGACGGGCGTGAGTGCACGACCGACTCGTGCAACACCCTCGCCAATACCTGCCGGTTCGAGGAGGGGCCTGACTGCTGCGACACG